>NZ_JSVA01000010.1:0-422768 GCF_001267955.1 Roseivirga seohaensis subsp. aquiponti | reverse complement strand
AGTTATCAGTTATCAGTTATCAGTTATGGCTGAGTTTTTTTCAGAGAATTGAGTTCCCTGACTCCCAGTTTTTTTAATTCTTTTTCCTGCTTTCTTCCCGATACTTCGGAACTGATCAACTTTTTCCCTACTCGCTTCTCAATGAGTCCACTGGGTTGGCTTGTGCCGCTCTCAATGATCGGAAACCCGTGGTAAGGCCGGCTACTAAAAGCGTAAAACCAACAGCAATCACAAACACCCATATATTCATATCAATTCGGTATTCGAAATCAGAAAGCCAATAATCCATAATGTAATAGGCCACAGGCGCAGCGACTACGAAAGCAATCACAATCAACACCAAAAGTTCTCTAGAGAAGATATTCAAGATTTGACCTATAGAAGCACCCAGAACCTTTCTAATTCCTATTTCTTTGGTTTTTTGGCTTGCTAAAAAGGCAACCAAACCATACAGCCCTAAACAACCGATTAGAATAGCAATGCCTGAGAAAATCTGAAAGAGGTTCATCATACTGGCCTCTTCTTCATAGTTTTCCATAATACTTTCAGAAAATAGGGAGTAATCGAAAAGCACATTCGGATACTGCTTTGTCCAAGCATTTTCAAGGGCAGAAATCACATTACCCATTTGTTTATCGGTTCCTTCAAAACGAATTGCTCCTTCATAAAAATAACCCTGATATGTGACTAAAATGGTAGGTTCAATCTTCTCCCTTAGTGATTTTGTGTGGAAATCGTTTATCACACCAATCACTCTTTTAGCCCCGGCAAATCCGCTTTCTATTTGTTCTCCTATGGCATCCTCAGGGTTTTCAATTCCCATTAAATCCATAACTGATTCTGAAATAATGGCTACATCCAGGGTATCAGTAGCATTAAAGTTTCTACCTGCAAGAATTTCGATACCATATAAATCCAAGTAATTTTCGTCAGCCACTTTATAGGCCGCATCATAAGAACCTTCCATTTCGAGAGGAGCGTAACCGAAACTCGAGCCTATATTATTGTCAGATAATGGAGATGAAAAATTGAAACTTACCTTTTCTATTCCTGCAAATGTTGAAAGCTCATTCCTCAACGGATTGAGTTTTTCGCTTGCATTGGTTGGTAGAGGAAAAGTGACAATTGATGTTTTTCTAAAGCCCAAATCCTTTTTCTCAAAATATTTCATTTGAGAAATCACTACTAAGGTACAAACCACCAATAGTTGTGAAATAATAAATTGAAAAACCACCAAACCTCTGCGGGTATTTACATTGCCAGAAAGTGCAGATTGGCCTTTGCTCTTCAGTGCCAATACAGGTGCTAGCCTAGCTAGAATTACTGACGGATACAATCCAGCTATTAAAGTAACCCCAACAGTAATTCCCAGTAAAATCATAACCAACTGGGGATCTTGAAGCAAATTGAGCGATAAGTTGTAACCTACAAACTGCTCCATATTCTTCATGATCAGTTCTGCGGCTCCTAGTGAAATCAATACTGAAATAATGGTAATGAAAAAAGTTTCACCCAAAAACTGCTGCATCAACTGCTCCTTTCTTCCGCCCAAAACTTTGCGGATTCCCACTTCCTTCGACCGCTTTATTGCCAAAGCCGTAGACAAATTCACAAAATTTATACAGGCTGTTAAGATTAAGAAAACTCCAATAGCTATTGGTATGGTCAGGAAATCAGAAGAAACACCCGCGTCATTATAAGTATTATACTGAGGCTGAAAATGGATGTCGGCCATTGCTTGCAAACCATACATCGTATTTTCGGTATCTTCTGGCATGTATTTCTGTACAATTTCTTCCAAGGCAGCCTCAATCTGGCTATCCTCCACTCCTTTCGCTTTAAGAAAAAAGACATTAGCATTTGACGAGGTTGAATTCCAAGAGTCTGGCTGATAGAAATCGAAAATTGCTTTTACAGCCTCATATTCAATTAAAAAGCTAAAAGGCACCGAGCTATTCACTGGTGGATCTTTTACCACAGCAGTTATAAAAACGTCAAGCTTATCATTGAGTCTTACCTCTTTGCCTATTACTCTATCGTAACCTCCATCGGTAATACCAAAGAGTTTCTCAACCAATGAAACCGAAATAACAGCGGAATTCGGCTTCTCCAAAGCGGTTTCTGGATTACCCAACTCAAATTCATAATCAAAAAGTTTGAAGTATTCCTTATCAGCAAAGGCAATTCCATCTCGCTGTTCAAAGTGCTGTAAATCGCCAATAGAGTTTGTAATGCTCAACTGACTTTCTCCTATTCCAAAAGTACGAACAGGCAAGCCGTAGTCAGGATAATCCGTTTTAAAGGCAAGTGTAAAAGGGTTCTGGATTCCTGCATCAAACTCTATCTGGTTTGGGCTTTCGGTGCGCTTTGTAAACCTATACAGGTTATCAAAATTGCTTTGATACTGATCGAAACTCTTTTCGAACAAAACAATTTTGAAAAGAACAATGGCTGCACTAATCCCAAGTGCTAGCCCAAACACATTAATAGTAGTGTAAGCCCTGTTTCTATTAAGATTTCTGAAAGCTGTTGTGATGTAATTTTTGAGCATAATTCGACCTTTATGATACCGCTGCTATACCAATAGCAATGCCAAACACATATTTGTTTGACTTACTGAATGTTACACACATTACAGAAAATAAATTAACAATATATCGTTTGTTTTCAATACATTTAACTGTTTGGTTTTGATACAGTATTTGAATGAGTAAGACAGAAGCGAAAATATTAGTGGTGGACGATGATATTGATGTGCTCAACACTGCACGAATGTATTTAAAACAGCAGTTCACCTTGGTTCAAATTGAAAATAATCCCGAACAAATTCCTAATCATTTAGAGCGAGAAGCCTTTGATGTTGTCTTGCTCGATATGAATTTTAAAAAAGGGGACAACGAGGGCGAAGAAGGCTTAAAATGGCTCAACCGAATTCTAACTATCGACCCTAACGCAATTGTAATTCTAATTACAGCCTATGGTGAATTTGACTTGGCTGTAAAAGCTGTAAAATCTGGCGCTACCGACTTTCTACCAAAACCATGGAAAAACGAAAAGCTCTTCGGCACCATTCAATCTGCATTACAATTAAGGCAAAGCAAGTTAGAAGTAGACCGACTGAAAAGCACTCAAAAAACGCTTTCCAGCGAAATAGATCAGAAATTCGAAAACTTTATTGGTGAATCATTACCTATTAAAAAAGTGTTTTCACTTATAGAAAAAGTAGGCCCTACCGATGCTAATGTCTTGATTTTGGGCGAAAATGGAACCGGTAAAGAGCTGGCTGCTCGTGCCTTACATAGGCAATCGGAACGAAAAGACAAGGTTTTTATCAATGTTGATTTAGGCTCTATTAGCGAAAATCTTTTTGAAAGCGAGCTCTTTGGCCATGTTCGAGGTGCCTTTACCGATGCCAAAGAAGATAAGCCCGGCAGGTTTGAACTAGCTTCTGGAGGCACACTTTTTTTGGATGAAATTGGTAACCTCTCTCTTCCTCTACAAGCCAAACTCCTCACTGTTTTGCAGCAAAGAAAAGTAAGTCGGGTAGGTTCGGGCAAAGAAATACCTGTAGATATTCGGCTACTATGCGCCACCAACATGCCTTTATACGAAATGGTGAAAGAGGGTACTTTTCGCCAAGATTTACTTTACCGAATCAACACTGTGGAACTGAGAATGCCCGCTCTGGCCGAAAGAACGGAGGATATTAATTTACTCGTACGACATTTTATACAACTCTATGGCAAGAAATACAAAAAGCCAAAAATGAGAGTCGATCATAACACTATTGCTAAACTGAAGAAGTATCACTGGCCTGGAAATATCCGCGAACTACAACACGCTATTGAACGCGCCATCATTTTAGCCGATGACCATAAGCTTACCGCTGACGATTTCGTGCTTCAGCCCAACCGCAATAACAAACGTTTGGAGGAAGATATTCTAGACCTTTCAGAAATGGAAAAACGACTCATTTTAAAAGCACTCGATAAGAACCATGGAAACGTAACTCGTGCCGCTAAAGACCTAGGTATTGATCGGTTGGCTTTATATAGAAGGCTTCAGAAGTATGGACTGTAGTTTAGTTAAGGGTTATTAGAGATTAGTTATTAGGCAGGAGTTATCAGTTATCAGAACACGGGAATCAGCAATCAGTAAATAAAAAAACAATGACCAATTCACTCTTAACTAATAACCAATACACTCTTAACTAAAAAAGATGGTTTCAAAGCGATTCAGCCTTCTTGTTATAGTTCGGATTACGTTACTGATGCTAACGCTAACGGGTTTGGCTTTTATTTTCGCCAAAACTGAATTGTTCTTCAACCAAATCATTCTGCTTTCTATCGTAATTATTCAGGTGGCTGAGTTGATACGCTTCATCACCTTCACCAATAGAGAATTGGCAAAACTTCTATTGGCCATTCGCTATTCTGATTTTTCAATTTCATTTAAAGGAAAAAAACACGGCAAATCTTTTCAGGAATTACAGGATGCTTTTGTGGAAATTATTGAGGCCTTTAAAAAGGTTTCGGTTGAAAAGGAAGCTCAATTCAGGTTTCTAAAAGTGATTGTCGACAATGTAAACGTGGGAATAATTGCCATAAAAGAGGAACATCAAATTGAGCTGATGAACAAAACTGCTCAAAACCTTTTGGGGGTTGGTGTTCCCAATTACTGGAAACAACTGCAACAGCTTTCCCCCCAATTTTCTCGTGAATTCTCCGAAATGGACGATAATGAAAGAAAGTTAGTTGAACTGAATGTGAAAGGCGATAAACTTCAAATTTCGGCCCATGTTACCCGACTGAAAATTCTAAATTTCAGATATTCCATTATTACTTTCCAGAACATTAAGTCGGAGATTGAACAGAAAGAAATTGAGGCTTGGCATAAGCTTATCCGAATTCTCACGCACGAAATCATGAACTCCGTCACCCCGATTACTTCGCTTACGGAAACCATGCAAATGATGCTGCACAAAGGCGAAAACTTAGAAAAATCAATTGATGAAATTTCTGAAGAAGATTTGGCCGATATTCGCTTTTCCCTAGAAACCATTCAGAGGCGAAGTGAGGGCCTTCTCCATTTTGTGGACGACTACCGCAAACTCACCCGCGTGAAAAACTTAGATAAAGAACGTGTTGACGCCACAGAATTACTTGAAAACATGGCGCAGCTCATGAAGCCAGAGCTTCAGAAGGAGAATATCACAATGGAGCTCCACCTCAAAAGTACCTTCGAACTTTCCATTGATAGAAAATTAATTGAACAGGTACTGATTAACCTGATCACCAATGCAAAGCATGCTTTAAAGGGTGTTGAAAATCCACGAATCACTTTAAAAACTTATTTGCGAGAATCAGAAAAAGTAATTGAAGTGACCGATAACGGAATGGGAATTGACGAAAGCAAGATTGATCAAATTTTCATTCCTTTCTTTTCTACCAAAGAACAGGGCTCAGGAATTGGCCTGAGCCTTTCTAAGCAAATCATGAAAAAGCACAAAGGCGACCTCACCGTCAAATCAGAATCAGGCCAAGGCGCCAGTTTCTTTTTAGTATTTAAGTATTGAGTTTAACAGTTGAGCAGGCTAAGCTTTGATTCAGCCCCTTCTCATCCTACAAACACTAAAGTTAAGTCATGCTGCAAGCATTTTTTTCAGTAAAAAAGAAAACGGATTACAATTAACAAACCACCAACTTGTGTTTCGTGAAAAGATCCCTACGGGATGACTTAATCGCTAGCTTTACCGCATCCGCAAAATCATTAGTGCAAACTTCAAAGCTAAGTCATGCTGCAAGCATCTTTTTCAGAAACACACAGAACACAACTTACAATATCCAAGCAATTTAGAATACTGAAAAAGATCCCTACGTGATGACTACCTGACCAACCTTATCGAAATTACTCGTGTCTAAACAGGCATGAAGAAACTACTTTCAATAACACTACTCGTTTCAATTCTTTTTTCATGTGGAAAGGTAAGCCCATCTAGAGTGTATAGAGAATTTAAAGAAGAAAGTAAACTGGAATTTATAGCACATCATCCGGGCGACCCGCAAATACCTGTAGTTTCAGAGGGAGAAAATATGGTATTTAAATACACCTATGTACACGAAGAAGATGAAAATATTGCAGATGACGAACTTTCAGAGATCTTCTATCTGGAAATGCCCAAGTGCCTTAATTCCTTTACATATAATAGCACCAATGAAGGAGAGAATGGAACAATCAATGTTGCGTATCGTAAGTCCTGCTATTGCGGATTCAGTGAGTACACTTTAGAAAAAGCGATTGTCTCAGCTTCAAAAACTGATGATAACCACTGGCAGATTTCTTTTGATGTCATCTTTAAGGATGAAAACGGTCAAGAATACCCATTAAAAGACAGTGGAAAATACACTCTTAATACTGATGAGTATTTCTGATCAATAGGAGTTCAAAAAAAATGTCCTGAACCAAAAGTAGGTCCAAGACATTCGTGAAAATTAATCAAGATAAAATCTTCTTATTCACCTTGGCTTAAAGAATAGCCTCTTTCGCCATCGAAGTGATATAAATGTTCTGTTTTGATAAAGTCGAATCCCGCCTCATGAATTTTTTTAATCAATTCAATTACATCCGAATTATTTACAATTTCATTGTTTGGGTTTGTATATCGGCATCTCCAGTGGTCGGTTTTGAAAATTTCTGGAGAGCCTTCAGGATACACCAAAACACCTCTATTAGAGATTAATTTAAGTTTCAGTCTGTCAGTAGAGCCTTCATTTAACAAAGCATCGCCAATTACATTCGGATCTCTGTCAGATGCGCGCCAATCGATAAATACATCTACGCCCACAAGCTCCTTTTTCTTGGCTGGTTTTTCGGGAACATTCACCGAAACTTTTACGCCATTTCTATACTCTACTGGTTTTAATTTTTCAGGCTTTTTCCCAAGTCGCTCAATAACTGCATCAGCAAATTCTTTGGTACCCACTTTCTTTACACTTCGGTTAGCTCGGTAAATGTCACCTGTATGAATTCCATCTTCCAAAGTTCTTAACCAAGCGTTTTGAATCAATTCTGCTTTATCTGCTTTGCCTAAATGAACCAACATCATAAATGCGCCATTTAATAAACCAGAAGGGTTAGCAATGTTTTGTCCGGCAATATCAGGGGCAGACCCGTGAATAGCCTCAAACATTCCATGGCTAATTCCAGTATTGGCCGAACCTGCCATACCTACTGAGCCCGCTACTTCGGCAGCAATATCAGAAATGATATCTCCGTATAGATTCAAGGTTACTACTACGTCCAATGATTCTGGACGAGCCGCTACTACAGCCGACCCAATATCAATAATCCAGTGATCCGACTCAATATCTGGGTATTCTAACTTTACTTCATTAAATATTCTGTGGAACATACCATCAGTATGCTTCATAATATTGTCCTTCGTCATACAGGTCACTTTCTTTCTACCGTATGCTCTGGCGTATTCAAATGCGTATCTTATAATCTTTTCAGAACCAGGTTCCGAAATCAGTTTCAAGGTTTGAACCACCTCACTTGTTTGCTGATGTTCAATTCCAGCATATAAATCCTCTTCGTTTTCACGAACAATCACCAAATCCATGTGCGGAAAATGTGACGGCACAAATGGCGGGTAAGCTCTGAATGGCCTTACATTGGCAAACAAACCAAGTGATTTTCTGATGGTTACATTCAAGCTCTTGTATCCTCCACCCTGAGGTGTGGTGATAGGCGCTTTAAGCAACACTTTATTTCTGCGAAGTATTTCCCAAGACTCAGGGCTTATGCCTGATTTATGCCCTGCTTTATAAACTTTTTCACCTATTTCAATCACATCATAGGCTAAACCAACATTGGCGGCATCCATAATACGAATGGTGGCGTCCATAATTTCCGGACCAATTCCATCTCCATAAGCGACTGTAATTCTATTTTGTGTTCCCATAAGTGATTGAATGTGTTTTTTC
Source organism: Roseivirga seohaensis subsp. aquiponti (assembly GCF_001267955.1). NCBI lineage: Bacteria > Pseudomonadati > Bacteroidota > Cytophagia > Cytophagales > Roseivirgaceae > Roseivirga > Roseivirga seohaensis. Next base: position 414,783 of record NZ_JSVA01000010.1, on the reverse strand, counting down.
TTGAATTGGCTGCAAAGGTATCAAAGGAAGCCTTTAAAATGAATTAAAAGCCAAATTTATCGTCTTCCACTCATCAGATATTTTGAGCCAAGTACTTAACCTTGCTTTAGCCTTTTTAGTTTTCTTACATTGCTACTATCTTTGCAGCTTACTCAACTTAGCAATGGACTCATACCAGAATATAAAATTCGAAAATAAAAACGGAGTCGTACACCTTACCATTAATAGGCCCGACAAGTTAAATGCACTCAACACTAGAACTGTTGAAGAAATTGGCGAGGCCTTCCAAGTAATTTATGACTCTACCGATGTAAGAGCGGTAATCATTACTGGTGAAGGTGAAAAGGCTTTTGTGGCTGGCGCTGACATTTCCGAAATCGCAGAACTTTCAGAGTTAAATTCAAGAAAATTTTCAGAACAAGGCCAAGAGGTTTTTGCCAGTATAGAAAACTGCCACAAACCTGTTATTGCTTTGGTAAATGGCTTTGCCCTTGGTGGCGGCTGTGAATTGGCCATGGCTTGTCACATTCGTATCGCTACTGAAAATGCAAAATTCGGACTTCCAGAAGTAAATCTTGGAATTATCCCTGGTTTTGGAGGAACGCAAAGACTGACGCAATTGGTAGGCAAAGGAAAAGCCTTTGAATTAGCGATGTCTGGTGATATGGTAAAAGCTGACGAGGCAAAAGCCTTGGGCTTAGTAAACCATGTAGCTGAAAACAAAGCTGAGGGTCTTCAAAAAGCAGAAGAACTATTGGGCAGAATTACCAGCAAAGCGCCTCTAGCTGTGGGCATGGTAATCGAATGTATCAACGCGGTGTATACCAACGACATTGACGGCTATCAGGCCGAAGCCAATAGTTTTGCGAATTGTGTGAAAACTGAGGATTTCAATGAAGGTACAAGAGCTTTCTTAGAAAAAAGAAAACCTGATTTTAAAGGAGAATAAGAGGCTAACTTCAAAGGATTTAACGGCAGGCCATAACATTGAACATGGTTTGGCGTTAAATCGAAAATCGAAAATTCATCTATGGCTCAAAGCATAAATACTTGTAGCTTCGCTTTATGAGTCAAATCAAAAAATTGGCGAGCCAAACGGCTTATTATGGCATCAGCAGCATTTTGGGCAGAGTGCTCAATTTTGCGTTGGTGCCATTCTATACCCGAATTCTACCGGAAGAGGAATATGGAGTCGTTATTCACCTTTATGGTATCGCTGCTTTTCTTAACATTATTTACACTTATGGTTTAGAGACTTCTTTTTTTAGGTTCACCACAAAAAACAAGTCTATTGATGCCTACCATTATACGGCCACCGCAATTCTATTCACCAGTATTCTTTTCTCTGGTTTTATTTATTTGGATGCCGCCTCGTTGGCCAATTTTACTGCCGCCTCAGAGCACCCCGAATATTTACAGTATTTGGCGGCCATTGTATTTATTGATGCCATCGTTTCCATACCCTTTGCAAAACTTCGGTTGGACGATCGGCCTATAAAATTCGCGTTAATCCGACTTACTGTAATTGCAGTTACCATTGGTTTGAACTTATTGTTCCTTTTGGCTTTTCCGGCCATTGCCAATGGAGAATACCTAAGCGTACTCCAACCTTGGGTTCAGAAAATTTATAATCCAGAAATAGGCGTTGGCTATATTTTCATAGCTAATCTTATTGCGAATAGCTTATACATTCCAATGTTATTTAAGGAATTAGGGCAAATTCGAATTAGATTCAAATGGTCGGCATTCAAGCCTATTTTGGCTTATTCCTTCCCTATTTTTTTAATGGGTTTAGCGGCCATGTTCAACGATCAGGGCTACACCATTTTATTTAACTTTCTTTTTGATGATCCTGAAAAGGAGCTAGGAGTATATGGCAGTGCATTTAAGCTGAGTGTATTGATGATGCTAGGGATTCAAGCCTTCCGCTATGCTGGCGAGCCTTTCTTCTTCTCTCATGCTGAAAATAAGGAAGCGCCAACGCTCTTTGCCAAAGTCATGCACTATTTTGTGGTATTCAACATTGCCATTATGGTGGCCATTGCGGTAAACATTGAACTAATAGCAGATGTCTTTTTAGGCCGGCCAGGATACAAAGCCGCGCTGTATGTGTTGCCAGTATTGTTAATAGGAAAGCTGTTTTTTGGAGTTTATGTAAACCTGAGTGTATGGTTCAAAATTAAAGACAAAACAATCTACGGCACTTATTTTACGGTTATTGGAGCACTTATTACACTAGTTGGCCACTTGTGGTTGGTAAGAATTCCTTCAATTGGTTATTTCGGGTCGGCCATTTCGGCCTTGGTTTGTTATGCTGTAATGTGTGCCTTATGTTATTACAAGGGCAGAAAAATCTTTCCTGTACCTTACAATTTCAAAAAACTCTTCTTGTATTTAATCATTGCCGTGGGAGTAATTTATGGATCAAACCTTATTTCGATTTCCAACGCTTATGTTCAATACGGAATTGATTTGTTTGTCACGGCAGTCTTTTTTGTAGCCATTTATCTTTTAGAAGGACGTGGTTTTAAGTACAAAACCGTTGAAAAACGCCAATAACATAACTCTATTTACACTCATCAGAAAGCTTAAACATAGCCCACATAAAATGTGTTTCTTGATATAATTGAAGAACCGGTGAAAAAATACCTCCAACTATCCCCTTTCATTTTTTCTTTTCTGCTGTTTTGCAGCAGCATGGAGGCTATTGCCCAAGAAAAAACCGAAAAGAAGGGAAAAGAGAGTAATGAAGTTTCGAAATACGACAGGGCCAATGCTGAATATTTAATGATCGATGCCCAAAAATTCTACTTGTTAGAAGACTACGAAAGGGCTATCGCTTTTCTAGAGCAATCTTTAGAAGTTGACAAAAACAATCACGCGGCTTATTTCAAATTAGGGGAAATCTATTTGATACAGAGGAAGTATGACAAAGGACTAAAGTCGATTAAGAAGGCACAAGAAATTAAGTCCGACAATAAATTCTATTACATACTTGCTGCGCAGCTACACAAGTCGCAAAGTAATCTACAGGCAGCTGCTTCGGAATATGAGTTAATGCTTAAAAACTCCACAGACTATCGCGAGTATTTACTGGATATCGCTGATGTATATGTGGGTTTAGGCAATTACGATCGAGCAATCAAAATGCTCGAGATAACGGAAGAAAAATACAACTCTCCCCATAAATTCACTACACAGAAAAAGGAATTACTACTTCAGGCCGGAAAGAAAAAAGAAGCGCTCGACATGCTGAAAAAGCTAACTGAGGATTTCCCTACAAATGAAAACTACAAACTAGAATACGCTGATTTACTCGCTTCAACAGGGCAGAAAACCGAAGCCGCAGACATTCTTAAATCTACAAACACTTCAGCCTCCTCTAACTTCTTATTAATCAACTTAAAATTAGAAGAAGGCGACTTTGAAGCTGCTAAGCCAATGATTTCTGAAATCATGACCAATAAGGAAGCAGACCTTAGCTCAAAGCTTGAGTTAATGACTAATTTATCGGCTGCTGGATCAGACAAAATTCCTCTCTCCTTTTTAGATCAGCAGCAAAAAATGCTGTACTCCATATACCCTAACGATGTAGAAGTGATTAAAACAGGAGAAAAAGTTTATAGCGCCTTGGCCGAAAAAGCAAGTCCAGAAAATAAATCGGCCTATGAAAGCCAAGTGCTTACCGCATTAAATCAACTCAAAGATCTTAATCCATCTGACTACGAAGTATGGAATCAACTGTTGACGAGGGCTTACAATCAAAAATCTTGGGAAAGCCTGCTCACTAATAGCGAAGATGCTCTGAGCTATTTCCCTAACCAAGGTCTATTCTATTATTATTATGGAAATGCCCAGCTTTACAGCAACCAAGGCGATAAAGAAGAAGCCAATTCCGCTTTCGATCAGGCTTTAAAGCTTGCCAGAAATGATGAAACTTTGGCAGGCAAGATTCGAACAAAGAAATTGGAATTTGCTTTAGAGGAAGGCAATGTGAAAGAAATTGAAGAATATAATCCTCCCAAAACTACATCTGGCAAAGTAGATGATGGCGCAGTTCAAATGTTTTTGCGATACCTAAATGCTAATAGCGATCAAGAAATCATAGAAGGTTTAAATAAATCATTGGATCGTTTAGTCAAAGAATATCCATCGGACAGTGATTTATTTCATGTGAAAGCAAAGGTTTTGTTTCAATTAGGTAGATTTGCAGAAGCGAAACAGTTGATAGAGAATTTCTTGAAGCAAAAATCAGCCAACATTACAGGTGGGCTTCTGGAAGTTTATGGTGATAACCTTTATATGTTAAACCAAATTGACGCAGCTGTTGAGCAGTGGAAAAAAGCAAAAAACACGGGGAACACTTCCGATAAAATAGATCAAAAAATTGCAGACAAAAAGTACTACTAGTAGAGCAAAACTGCTCATCCTCATTGTTTTTTCGGCTTTCTTTTTAGAGTCATGTAAAAGCACTTTCTTAGGAACAAATACACGAGTAAAAGAAGAGTTTCAAGTGGCAGAAATTCCTTTCGAGTACTTCTCTACCAAAACAAAATTTAAGTTTAAAGACGGAGAATCGAAAACTAAAGCTACTGCTGATATTCGCGTAAGAAAAGATAGTTTAATCTGGTTTAGACTTACGCCAGGCTTGGGTATTGAAGGAGCCAGAGGAATTATTACCCAAGATTCACTCTTAATGATTGACAGGGTAAACAAATCTTATTACGCCTATAGCTTTCAAGGGCTTAGCGAAAAATTCAACTTCGAATTAAATTTTGATCTTTTTCAATCGGTACTTATTGGAGATATGCCAATTGCACAAACCGCAGAAGATGACATTGTAGCACAAGCCAATCAGTTTACAATTGTTCAAAGAGTTGGAGACCTGACTATTATGAACCAAATTGGCAATAAAACGAAGAAGCTGGAGAAACTCACTGCCAACACAATCAAGAGCAAAAACACATTAGAGTTAAAGTACACTGATTTCAATATGCTCGAACAATTTGTGTTTGCCTTTAAAGCAGATATGATTTTACAGTATTTCCAAGACAATAAAAAAGGTGAAATTACGATAGATATTGAGCATAACAGAGCCAGAATTGAAGACGAACCACTTACATTTCCTTTTAGTATTCCCAACAACTATGAGCGTAAATAGGGCAATAGTCCTTTCCTTATTCTTTTTATTAGTGGGTTTTGACGGTACGGCTCAAAATCAAAGGAAGACTTTAGAAAGTCAGAAAAATGAGATTCTAAAGAAAATTCAAGAAACGGAACGTATTCTCTCTCAAACCTCTAGCAAGAAAAACAGCAGCATTGGCCGTTTAAAGGCACTGAATGAGCAAATTCAAACGCGCTCTTCTTTGATTAGCGCCATTAAAAGTGAAGTAAACCTACTGGACAGCGAAATCTCCGAAAACCTTTCCATTATTCAAGCCATGGAAAATGACCTAACTCAGCTAAAAAAGGAGTATGCTGAAATGATTTACACCACTCAGAAAACCAGCAAAGGTTTTAGTGAAATGACTTTCCTATTTGCCTCATCTACTTTCAATCAGCTGTTTATGAGAATGAAATACATTAAGCAGTATTCTGAGGCACGAAAAAAACAAGCCGAACAAATCAAGATTGTTCAAAGTAGCATTGGTTTGCAAATTGCTGAAATTGAAGCCCAAAGAAAAAGCAAACAATCGTTACTGAATGATGAACTCACTGAAAACAATAAGCTTGAAGAGCTTAGGGGTGACCAACGAGAGTTAATCACCAAGCTTACCCAAGACGAACAAAGAATCAAGAAAGAATTAGAAGAACAGAGAAAGGCAGAAAAGCAACTTTCTGAACGTATCGAAGCGATTATCGAAGAAGAAAGAAAGGCTGCCTTGCTAGGCTCTGTTGATATGACTAAGCTAACCGAGGCATTTGCTAAAGAAAAAGGCAAATTACCTTGGCCTGTAGATGAAGGCTTTGTCTCTTCTAAATTTGGAGAACACCGCCACCCTACTATTAAAACCATTACAGTAAATAATCTTGGGGTTGACATTCAAACATCAGAAAATGCCACCATAAAGGCTGTGTTTCCAGGAAAAGTAAGTAGTGTAATGTCTGTTCCGGGTTTAGGAAACAGTGTGTTAATTCAGCATGGAGAATACTTTACGGTATACTCAAAGTTAAAAACTGTGGTTGTGAAAAAAGGAGATCAAGTTCAGGTTGGTCAAGCATTAGGGCAAGTACTTACCGATAAAGACAATATTTCTCAGGTTAAGTTTAGGGTTCATTTCGAAAAGTCAACATTGAACCCAGAACTATGGCTTCAAAAACGATCGAAATAAAACATATATAACACCCATTTAAATATACATAAGCTAGTTTATTAAAAATATAACTTAGCGATTTCAACCCTAGGATTTAAATTCCGTTCACACAACAAACCCGAATCCCTTTACTTCCTAGATAGTTTTTAGCTATCTTTGAAGTCTAAAATTTTAAAGTAGGTAATCATGCAAACAATTTTCGCACTAGGTATGCCAGGAACTCCAGAAATGATTTTCATCGTATTTGTTATCTTACTTCTTTTCGGTGCCAAGAAAATACCTGATCTCGCAAGAGGAATGGGAAAAGGCATCAGAGAATTTAAAGACGCTACCAAAGAAATTAAGAAAGAGGTAGACGAAGCAGGTAAAGAAATTGATAAATAAGCTAATTAACCATTGAAGTCTTATCACACACTCGATGAGATTCAAAGAGATATTAGACTTGAGGTAACTTCTTGCAGAGCACTTGTAGAACACTATTTACGTAACATTAAGTCGCATTCAGAGCTTAATGCTTTTGTAGAAGTTTATAGTGCAGAAGCTTTGCAAAAGGCAGATATAATAGATCGTAAGATCAAAGAAAACAAAGCCGGCAAACTTGCCGGCTTAATTTTTGGCATCAAAGATTTAATCTGTTACCAAGACCACAAAGTCAGTGGTGCGAGTAAAATTCTTCAAAATTTTGAATCTCAATTTTCAGCTACGGCCGTTGAAAAACTGCTTCAGGAAGACGCCATTTTAATAGGTCGCCAAAACTGTGATGAATTTGGAATGGGATCATCCAATGAAAATTCATTTTATGGCCCTGTTAAAAATGCGCTAGATCATAATAAAGTAGCTGGAGGTTCATCAGGCGGATCTGCTGTTGCCGTTCAAGCCGATATGTGCCAAATTTCTCTCGGTACTGACACAGGCGGATCAGTAAGGCAACCCGCAGCTTTTTGCGGAATTGTTGGTCTTAAACCTACTTACTCTAGAATTTCAAGATGGGGCTTATTGGCTTATGCCTCTTCATTCGATAGTATTGGAATTTTCTCCAAAAGTATTGAAGACAATGCTCGTGTATTGGAAATTATTGCTGGAAAAGATGATAAAGACTCCACTTCTTCTTCAAAAACAGTACCCATTTACAGTCAAAGCTTAGAGCAAAAAAACACCTATAAAGTAGCTTATTTACAAGAAGCGCTTGATACTAAAGCTCTACAGCCAGAGATTAAAGCGGCTTTCGAAAATCAGATTACAGAGCTACAAAAAGCTGGGCATACTGTGGAAGCAGTGAACTTTCCATTACTTGATTACATATTACCTGCCTATTATATTCTTACTACTGCGGAGGTTAGTTCTAACTTAAGCCGATACGATGGAATTCGTTATGGTCATAGAAGTTCAGAGGTCACCAATTTAGAATCGCTTTATAAAAATTCTAGAACCGAAGGCTTTGGAGCAGAAGCCAGAAGAAGAATTATGCTAGGGACTTTTGTGTTAAGTGCCGATTATTATGACGCCTATTTTACCAAAGCACAAAAGGCGCGAAAGCTTATAAAAGAGGCCACCGAAAAAATTCTTTCAGAATATGATTTTATTATCATACCAACAACGCCAACCACAGCGTTCGATTTGGGAGAACATTCTAAAAGTCCGATTGAAGTTTATATGGCCGATTTATTTACTGTACAAGCCTCCATTTCTGGGCTTCCAGCGATTTCCGTTCCTGTTGGAAAAGATGACAACGGAATGCCAATTGGACTACAAATTATATCCGCGGCTTTTCAAGAAGCTAAACTTTTTGCATTTTCGAGAAACTTGATTCAAAACATTTGAACAGACGCTATACAATGAAGCGATTACACTGGGCATTATTACTTGTATTTACCTCGTTTCCCTTTATTCAACAAGGGCATGCAACCAACGATACAATACCAGAAGAGTTTAAGCCAAGCTACGATTACGCACCAGACTTTTCTTATGAAGAATTGCAGGCGCGTTATGACAAGCTAGACCTTGAAATCGACATTTCTTTCAATGATCAGGTTAAGGCTTTTATAAATTATTTTACGGTTAGAAATAGAGACTATACGCGTGAAATGATTAGACGCAGAGAAGTATACTTCCCGATTTTCGAGAAATACCTTAAAGAATACGACCTACCCGAAGAACTAAAATATTTACCAATTATTGAATCAGGCTTAAACCCAGGTGCCGTTTCTGGCCCTAAAGCCGTTGGTTTATGGCAATTTATGTCGCCAACAGCAAAGCAACAAGGCTTACAAATCGACTGGTACATTGATGAACGAATGGATCCTGAAAAATCTACCGAAGCTGCCTGCCAATACATTAAGTGGCTTTATGGAATTTTAGGAGACTGGAAAATGACGCTTGCTGCTTACAATAGTGGAATAGGAAATGTTCAAAGGGCTATGCGAAGATCTAATAAAGATGACTTCTGGGAAGTTTATAGGTACCTACCAAGAGAAACCCGCTCATATGTACCTCAGTTCGCTGCCATTCTTTATGCAATGGAATATGCTGACGAACACAACCTTTTTGTTGATGACCTTCAATACCCTATCGACTTTGAAGAAATTGAAGTAAATCAGTTTGTATACCTCAAAGCCTTTGCAGATGAAAGCGGAATGGATTTAGGCACGCTTGAAAAATTGAACCCAGCCATTAAAAAAGGAGCGCTTCCGGCTAATGCCAAGGGCTTTAAATTAAGAATACCGAAAGATGGAATGGCTTTGTATGAAACCAATCGTGAAAACATTTTGGCCAAGGCAGAAGAAGGCAGAAAAGAATTCGAGAAAATGGCCACTAACATGCCGGGCAGTACTTTCGGAAAAGAAAAAGTAGTTTATCGAGTAGTGAGTGGCGATGTATTAGGAACAATTGCCAGAAAACATCAGGTAAGAATTGAAGACCTTAGGGCTTGGAACAATATTAAAGGATCAATGATAAAAGTAGGTCAAAGATTGAACATCTACGCAGGCCCCGATTTCCTTTCAGACAATACAATTGTTACTGCCAAAAAAGTATTAAACCAGCCTATTCCTAGTTCTAAAGAATATATTGTTGAGCCGGGAGATACATTATGGGATATCTCAAGAATGTATGAAGGCTTAACAATTGAGCGCATTAAGGAGTTAAACGATCTGAACTCTACCAGTCTAAAACCAGGGATGAAATTGAAAATTGGTTAAAAAAACTTACAACTAATTTTTTAGTAGATAATGCTTGCAAATCAATTTCATATTACCTTTCTTGACATAAATAACTAAACTAATAGTTTATGAAGAAGCTCTTATTTCTAGCCATGATTTTACTTTCCATATCAAGTTGCGGCAGCAAATCAGAAAAGGAAGGTGAAGAATCAACAAAAATGAACCCTAACCTTCTACCTGATGCTACTGGACAATCGGGAGAGTTAGTGATTGTAATGAACAAAGAGAAATGGGACGGCCCTCTCGGTGAAGCATTGAAAGAAGTTTTTCACGCATCGGTGCCTGGCTTAAACCGAACCGAACCCTCATTCACTACTCGTGTTATAGAGCCATTTCAGTATAATAGAATTTTTCAACTATCCAGAAATGTGGTGTACGTAACTACATTGGATGGCACCACCCCAGCCGACAACTATCTCAAGGGCATTCTTCCTGATAGTTTTAAAGAGAGGATTCAAAATGAACCCGACTTATTTATGAATACTTCTGATGACCAGTATGCAAAAGGCCAGAAGATACTCAACCTATTTGGTAAAAATGATCAGGATTTAATCAATCACTTGAAAGAAAACGGAGCCATAATAAGAAACTATTTTAATATGGCAGAACGAGAAAGGCTTGCTACTGATATTCGTGCTTCGGTAGACTCAAGAGCTATATCAGACAGAATTAAAGATAAGTTTGGCTATTATATTAAAATCCCTGTTGGATTTGAGTTGGCTACTACTTCTGATGACTTTATGTGGTCGCGCTATTTACCTGCAAGAGGCCCAAGCAAAAACATTTTTGTCTACTTTAAAGACTATGAATCACAAGACGAATTCACTCATGAAAACGTAATAAAGCTAAGGAATGAGGTTGGGAAAAAATACATTTATGGCGATCCTGAAAACAAAGAGTCGTACATGATAACGGAAACGGAATTCATGCGACCTGTTTTTAGAGATATTACATTTGATGGCAAATACACCGTAGAAATGCGTGGCGCATGGAAAACCAACAACTACTCAGTGGGCGGCACTTTTATCAGCTACACTTTCGTAGATGAAAAAACAAATAGGCTTTATTACATCGAAGGCTTTATTATTCACCCTAATGAAGAACATAGGGAGCTAATTCGCCAGATGGAATCGATACTAACCACCTTTAGAGCAGTAGATAACCCACCATCTTAAATCTGCTATTTTAAAGTTACAGACATTGATTTTACTCGAATATTCTTAAATTTAAGCGAAGGCAAGTTCAACTTGCCTTTTTTTATACTCAAGTACAATCAGAATTTATGTTTGCATACGTAAAAGGTAAACTAGCTTATAAAGATCCGACTTTTGTAATCATTGATATTCAAGGAGTTGGGTATGAAATAAAAATATCACTGAATACTTACTCCAAAATCAAGGATGAAGAGCAATGCAAACTCTTTACTTACTTCCATGTAAAAGAAGACATTCAAGTGCTTTATGGTTTTGCTGATGAGGCAGAAAAAAAACTTTTCACACTACTGATTTCGATTTCAGGTATCGGCCCTTCTATTGGCCTTATGTTCTTGTCATCGCTAAGTCCTTCTGAAATTATAAACGCCATTGCCACTGAAAATGTAGCCATCATTCAAGGAGTGAAAGGCGTAGGTGCAAAAACTGCTCAAAGAGTCATTTTAGAACTTAAAGATAAAGTTGGAAAAGAGTCTGCTGATATGGCAGGAGGAAATATTACCTCTTCCTCCATTAATACTATAAGAAACGAAGCCTTAGCTGCGTTAGTAACTCTAGGCATCAACAAGGCAGCTGCACAAAAAAGTATTGACAAAATTTTGAAAAATTCTGAAGGGCAAATTTCACTAGAAGAATTGATCAAATTGGCACTAAAAGCGGCCTGATTTTTAGGAAGACTTGATCAACCAAACCATCAAAATATTACTCCTGATTTGCATAGGGTTCACCTTTTTTGGTGGAGCTACTAAAGCCTATGCCTATGAACAGCAACAGGATTCTACTAGAATTAGCTCAGACACTACTGAATATATAAAAACCACCTACCCCAACTTTGGACTGAGGTACCGCGTTGGCGACCCTCTCACAAACAGACGGTTAAAATCACCTTTACTTTTCAATAACCTAAACTTCTTTAATCAAGAATATAGATTGGATACAAGTAAATCTTTGGTGTATAGCGAAAAATTTGGAAGTCAATTTCTCGGCCCTCCTACCAGAATCCCCTTTAATGCAGCCCTTCAACAAAGAGAAGAGCAAGGCAACCGAGAGTTTCTGGCCGAAAAAGCCAAAGCACAAGATGGAGAAAGCGCTGTAAGTAACCGGGGGCAACTTATCCCTCCTATTGCTTTAAGCCCATTTTTTGATAGACTCTTTGGTGGTGATGAAATCAATATCCAAACCAGCGGCTTTGTTCAATTAGATTTTGGTGGGCAATTTCAACGTGTAGATAATCCTGCAATCCCCATTAGACAACAGCGAACGGGTGGTTTTGAATTTGACCAGAATATTCAAATGAGTTTGCAAGGTAGCATTGGATCCAAATTAAAAATCGGAGCCAACTTTGATAACAGCAACTCTTTCGATTTTGAAAACCAACTTAAAGTAGAATTCGGTGGCTTAGAATCAGACATTATAAAAACGATTGAACTAGGAGACGTGAGCTTACCAGTAGCTAATAGTCTGATCAGTGGTGCTCAAAACCTTTTTGGCTTTAAAACTCAATTACAATTTGGGAGACTTTACGTTACTGCCTTGGCAGCCACTCAGCGTGGGCAATCTCAATCTATTGAAGTTGAAGGAGGAATTCAAAGAAACGAATTCGAAATCAGAGCCTCTGATTATGACGAAAACAGACACTTTTTCCTAGGTCAGTTTTTCAGAGACAATTATGAAAACTGGCTCAGAAGTATTCCTTCAGTTATTTCAGGTTTACAAGTAACAAGGGTAGAAGTTTATGTACTTAACAGAACCAACAATACCCAAACACTTAGAAATTTTGCGGCCTTTATGGATTTAGGTGAAGGCGACAAAATTTATAGAGAAAACAATGCCTTTATAGGAAATGGCACACCCAATTCACCTACTGCTAACAATGCAAATAGCCTCTATCAAAACTTAGTCAACGATCCGCGCTTACGACAAGCAGACCAACTGAGTTCTATTTTAGAAGATGAAAAAGGCTTAGAAAAAGCCCTCGATTTTGAAAAAGTAACAGGCGCTCGAAAACTTGACCCATCGGAATATTACTTCAACAGCCAACTCGGATTTATCTCATTAAGTAGGCAATTACAAAGCGATGAAGTGTTAGCCGTATCATACGAATATAGCTACCAAGGAAGACGGTTTAAAGTAGGAGAGCTTACAGAAGATTATCAAAACAGAACTGAAAGTGAAGCCATTTTCCTGAAATTACTTCGGCCAAGTAAAATCAATACCCAAGTACCTACTTGGGATTTGATGATGAAAAACATTTACAACCTAAATGCTTCAAACATTAGCAAAGAAGCCTTTCAGCTGAGAGTAATTTACAGAGATGACAAAACTGGGATAGACAACCCAAGTTTGCATGAAGGAGAAAACACCAAAGATGTTCCACTTATTAGAATTTTTGGGTTGGACAAATTAAACCAAAGTGGAGACCCACAACCCGATGCTAACTTCGATTTTGTTGAAGACGTAACCATTAACACCGAGCGTGGCTACATGCTTTTTCCCGTATTAGAACCCTTTGGGCAAACCCTAGAGAATAAATTTGCTGCTGGAGAACAGTTTTTAGTCGATAAATACGTTTTCGACACACTCTACCGTACAACAAAAGCCGATGCCGAATTGGTGTCACGGCTCAATAAATTTTATATCAAAGGAAGTTTACAATCAGGCTCTTCTAATGAAATCAACCTTAATGCCTATCAAATATCGCCAGGTAGTGTGCAAGTATTAGCAGGAAACACTCCTCTTATTGAAGGCACCGACTACACGGTAGATTACTCTTTGGGCAAAGTGAATATCATTAATCCATCGATTCTAAATTCAGGAAAAAAAATCAGGGTAAACTATGAAAAAGCCGACCTATTTAATTTCCAATCGCGCACATTAGTTGGAACACGCTTAGACTATGTGTTAAACCCTAAAACAAATTTCGGATTCACATTTTTGAACCTAAACGAACGTCCGCAACTCACTCGTGTAGGCATTGGTAATGAACCAGTAAACAATACGGTTTGGGGGCTCGATGTAAACTATAGTGATGAATCTCGCTTTATTACTAAAATGGTAGACGCACTTCCATTTATTGATACCAAGGCGCCTTCTACTGTTACTTTTAGTGGAGAAATGGCACATCTTATTCCGGGCACTTCTAACAAAGTAGATGGAGTAGGCACCTCTTATATAGATGACTTTGAATCAACAGTTACTCCCTTTAGCTTAAACAACCCAATCAGTTGGAAGTTTGGAGCCACTCCAAAAACTGACGATAACAAATTCGATAAAAGTAATGAAACAACCGACAGGCTTGGAGCAAACTACAAAAGAGCCAAACTAGCTTGGTACACCATCGACAACGTTATTTATAGAAACACAGGAAGATCGAGACCAGAAAATATTACAGCAACTGATTTAGAAAACCATTACGTTCGTTCTGTTGGCCAAAACGAAGTAATTAAAAGAGATGCCCAGCAAATAATTGTAAACGAGCCTTCGTTCGACTTGGCTTATTACCCATCAGAAAGAGGTATTTACAACTATAACCCAAACCTAACGCCAGAAGGATTTTTACCTAATCCGAAATCTAATTTCGGAGCCATTACTCGTGCCATTTCAAATGAAGTCGATTTTGACAAAACCAATATTGAGTACATCGAATTTTGGATGATGGATCCATTTATTAATACAACCAACGGAACGCCCAACAACCCAAGGGGGCTCATAGATGATGGTATTAATACCCCAAAAGCAAACACCACAGGGGGAAAGTTTATTCTGAACCTTGGTAGTATTTCTGAAGATTTAATGAAAGATGAAAGGCATGCTTTCGAGCAAGGGCTACCTGCCGATGGCGACCCAAGTATTGAAAATGTAGTAGAAAACGAATGGGGTCGGGTAACTCGTCAACCATATCTAAATCCTGCATTTGATAACTCTGGAGATGCTCGGGCTAATCAAGATGTTGGGCTTGATGGATTAAAATCTTCTGATGAGCTTACCTTTTTCGCTAATTATTTGAGTTCGCTTAACGTAAATGCCACTGCCAGACAACAAATTGAAGCCGACCCTTCAGGAGATAATTTTCAATACTATTTGGGAGACGATTTAGATATAAAAGATGCTAAAGTTTTAGAGCGATACAAAAACTTCAATGGTTTAGAAGGGAACAGCCCAATAAATAATGGCAACCAACTTTACACGCCTTCATCTACCAACTTACCAGACAATGAGGATTTAAACCGAGATAACACACTGAACGACCTCGAGGAATACTATGAATACGAATTGAATTTAAAACCAGGTCAACTCGAAGTAGGTAAAAACAACATTGTCGATCAGGTTTCAAACCCTATTGGCGACAGTGGAGACATTGTGAACTGGTATCTATTCCGTATTCCTGTAAGAAAACCCGATCGTGTTCAAGGAAATATCAATGGCTTCAAATCTATTCGCTACATGCGTACTTATTTCACTGACTTTGAAGAACCAGTGGTGCTTAGGCTTGTAAATTTCAGATTAGTTGGAAGCCAGTGGAGAACATTCCAAGAAAGCCTGTTCGAAAAAGGTTTGAACGAAATTCCAGAACCTACAGACCCGAACTTTACAGTTTCTGTAGTTAGTATCGAAGAAAACAGCCAAGGTAGCCAAGGCAGACCACCATATGTTTTGCCTCCAGGAATAGAACGTGATAGAGATAATACTTCGGCCGTAGAAAGAAGACGCAATGAGCAATCGCTACAACTTTGTGTAGACGACTTGAGAGATAAAGATGCCCGTGCTGTATTCAAAAATGTAAGTCAGGACATGGTGAACTACGGAAGAATAAAGATGTTTCTTCATGCCGATAGTCAAGATAATCTCGCTCCAGGAGAAGTAACTGCTTTTCTAAGGCTTGGTACAGATTTCACTGAAAACTATTACGAAATTGAAGTACCATTGACCATGACTCCATCGGGATTATTATCTCCAGAAGACATTTGGCCAGAAGAAAATGAAATCGACCTAGCTTTCAGTAGTTTGTACGAAGTTAAATCTAGACGAAATGCGAGTAATGCCAACCTCAGTTTACCTTATACCGAAACCGTTGATCGCTATAATATCACGGTGGTTGGAAGACCAGACCTAAGTACTGTTCAAACCCTTATGATTGGGGTGAGAAACCCAAGCTCACCAGATTTAGAGCCAAAAAGTTTCTGTATTTGGGCCAACGAACTTCGCGTAACCGATTTCGATTCAAACTCTGGAATTGCTGCCAACGCTAGGCTCGATGCCCAATTAGCAGATTTAGGAAACGTATCGGCTTCTTTAAGGCATTCAGGTATTGGTTTTGGAGGAATTGCCGACAAAATTTCTGATAGAAACAGAGAAAAAACTACACAGTATGATATTTCTACCAGCTTAAAATTGGGCAAGTTTTTCCCAGAAAATTGGGGCATTGAACTCCCCGCTTATTTTAGCTTAGAAAATTCCCGATCAATCCCTCAGTACGATCCACTCGATCCCGATTTACCATTGGAAGATGTACTTAACTCATTCGAAACAAAGGAAGAACGTAAAGCCTACTATGATAAAGTTGTAGATCAATCGAAACGCAGAAGTTTCAACTTTTCTAATGTGCGAAAAAGAAGAGTTAACGCAGATGCTCCAAAACGCATTTACGACATAGAAAACTTGAGCTTTACTTATGCCTATAACGAAATCACCAGAAGCAACATTAACACCGCCTCTTATGATTACAAAAATTACAGAGGGGCAATAACTTATAGTTACCAACCTAAAGAATGGTTTATTGAACCTTTCAAAAACATAGGTTTCTTAGGTTCAAAATGGCTTCAAATTATCAAAGACATCAACTTCAACTTAGTACCTAACTCAATTACTATTAACGGTAATGTAAACCGAAGTTTCTTAAAAACTCAATTAAGAAATTCAGACCTTGGCACCGAAGGAATAGACCCCTACTATGAAAAGTCGTTCACCTTCGACAGAAGCTATGCAGTAAATTGGAACCTGACCAAAGCACTAACACTAGATTACTTCGCAAACGTAAATGCTATTATTGACGAACCCGAAGGGGATATCAATACCGATATAAAAAGAGATTCGGTTTGGACCAACTTTAAAAACTTTGGCCGAATAAAGAATTACACCCACACCATTAATTCTAGCTACACCCTACCCTTTGAAAAAATTCCTGTTACGAATTGGCTAAATTCTACGGTAAGTTATGCCTCCACTTACAACTGGAAAGCAGGCGCTATCGGCCAAGCCGATAGTTTAGGAAATTACGCAGGCAATACACGCATAGTAAAGGTCAATGGTAAGATTGATATGCAAAAGATCTATAACAATATTGGATTACTAAAGAAAATCAATTCGCCCACCCGTAGTAGGACTCGACCAACAGGAATAGCAGCAAACGACACAACCAAACAACGAAAAACCATTGATCAAATGCCAGCCTTAAAGGCCTTGTTAAGAGCCGTTATGATGGTAAGAAGCGCTACTTTCGATTACTCTATTGCACAAGGAACCGTACTGCCAGGTTATATGCCCGATGTTTTCCTTTTTGGGCTCGATGAAGATATGAAAAACCCAAGCTTGGGCTTTATTGTCGGTAGCCAAAATGCGGCAATACGCAGGCAACTGGCCTATGATGGGCTTTATGCGCAAAGCACCTTCCTAACCGCCCCGTTTACACAAGACAAAAACATGAGCTTTAATTACTCAACAGTGTTAGAACCGTTTGGCGATTTTAGAGTAACCCTAACAGGAAGAAAAACGCACTCTGAGAATTATCAAGAAATATTCAGACGAGATGATGTTGCTGGCGATTACTTAAGCATTAACCCTACCCGAACCGGTACTTATATAGTATCATTCAACATGATAAAAACCGCTTTCGAAAAGGACGATAGCAATGACAACTCTCCTCTATTTGCCAATTTTGAAACCTACAGAAATATCTTAAAATCTAGATTAGATCAGTCGAATGATGCAGGAACTTATGACCTTAACTCTCAAGATGTAGTGATCCCAGCATTTTTGGCAGCCTATTCAGGCCAAAGCCCAGATGAGATTAAGACCTCAGCATTCCCACGTCTTCCTATACCGGGCTGGTCCTTAAATTATCGAGGATTAACAAAGATTGATGCCGTTAAAGAGTTATTTAGTACGGTGAGTATCAGCCATGCTTACAGCAGTCAGTACAGTGTAAGTAATTATATCAACTCGGCTTTATATACCTCAAACCTCACTTTAGATAATCAACTTAATGATTATGGTTTGGCAGATCAGTTTAATGAAGACGGCAATTTGGTGCCAATATTTACTTCTCAGCAAGTAGTTCTTTCAGAGAAATTTTCTCCACTAGTAGGCATAAACCTGAAAACAACCAGTAGTTGGAACCTTGATCTCAACTATTCTAAGGAAAGAAACATAGCCCTCAACTTGTCTAATATCCAAGTAACTGAACGGTCAGCAAACGATATTAGCATGACTTTAGGCTATACCAAAGCAGGAGTTAAAATTCCGTTTAGGATAAGAGGCAGAAAAGAAACCCTACCAAATGAATTACGCTTTAACATGACTTTTAGCCTAAGAGATAACAAAACCGTTCAGCGAAGAATTGACGAATCGAGCATTGTTACAGAAGGGATTAAAATTTTCCAATTGAATCCAACAGTAGAGTATAATATAAGCGATGCCCTTCAGGTAGCATTCTATTTTGAGAAGAATATAAACGAGCCAAGAGTGACCACAAGCTTCTTAAATGCCAGAACTGCCTTTGGTGGAAGAATTAGGTTCAGTTTGTCTCAATAAACACTTATTTTTCGCAAAAATCCGTTTATTTTTGGTCGAATTTATTTTAAAGAAATGAACATACCAGAAAACTTATTGTATACCAAAGATCACGAGTGGATTAAGGTTGAAGGCGAAGAGGCAACAGTTGGAATTACTGATTTTGCTCAAAGCGAGCTTGGCGATATCGTATATGTTGAAATTGAAACAGAAGGAGATTCGCTTGACAAAGAAGAGGTATTCGGCACCGTTGAAGCTGTAAAAACCGTTTCGGATCTATTTATGCCCCTTTCGGGTGAAGTAAAAGAATTTAACAGCCAGCTTGAAGATGCACCAGAGACAGTGAATTCTGACCCTTATGGAGAAGGTTGGATGATCAAAATCACAATGAGTGATCCTTCAGAAGTAGATGGCCTTATGGATGCTGCTGCTTACAAAGCATTGATCGGTCAGTAGATCCAGTTTACCCATTGCGCTCGTTTATTAAACAATATTGGGCCAGCGTATTATGGGCCATAGTATTGGCAGTATTAATGCTATTGCCTCAAGATTCTTTTCCAGAGTCTAAATTACTTTCTTATGACAAACTAGCCCACTTGGGTGTTTTTGGAATTCTGAGTTTTTTAGTGCTCCTAGGTAAAAGAAATAAAGAAGACAAAGTACGGCTTGAAAACAAATCCTTAATAAGGACGTTAACTATATGCATAGTTTACGGACTGGTTTTGGAATCATTGCAGTCCGTTGTACCTGGTAGAATGACAGATATTTATGATTTGCTCTCAAATACAATTGGAGCTATTGCAGGTGTCGTAGTTTTTTCTACTTTTATAAAATATTAGTTTGCGAATACCAAACTAATAGCATAGTTTTAAAAGTGTAACTAAAAGAGATTATGGAAGCTAAAAAGACTCCGTCAGCAGACTTGAACAAAAAGTCTAGCCTATTCTTAGCAATAGGTCTGCTAGTGAGCCTTGGTATTACATTCGCTGCCTTTGAATGGAAGAAAACTGAAAAGGGTGAGCTAATGGACCTAGGTATGGCAACTGACGATTTTGAAGATTTAATTGAAATCCCACCAACCGAGCAACCACCACCACCACCGCCTGTAAAACAGCAGCCTCAAATTATTGAGATTCCTGATGAAGAGGAGATCGAAGAGGAAATCGAGATCAATTTGGATGTGGAAATCACTGAAGAGCAAGAGGTTGAGGAAATTGTTTTTGAAGAAGAACCTGAAGAGGAAGTAGGAGATGAGATATTCCTTATTGTTGAGGAAAACGCTGAATTCCCTGGAGGTGATGCTGAGTGGAACAAATTCTTACAAAAGAACCTAAAATACCCTCGTTCAGCTCAAAGAATGGGAATTGAAGGTGCTGTATTTTTATCTTTTGTAGTTGATAAAGAAGGTAAAATTTCTGACATCACTGTAACTAGAGGAATTGGAGGCGGCTGCGATGATGAAGCAGTTAGAGTTTTGGAGTCATCTCCAAGATGGACCCCAGGAAAGCAAAGAGGTAGAGCCGTTAAGTCAAGAATGGCCATCCGAATTCTTTTCAAACTTAAGTAATTTTAGAAAGCCCAATTAAGTTGGGCTTTTTTTAGTACTACATAAACTAGTTTTTTAGTTTTATATTGAGTATATTTAGTTAATGATTCTACAAACGAAAAAAAAAGAAAGAATCAATAATCATATTTCTAACCTTAAATGATAAAACTATGGAAGCTAAGAAATCTCCAGCGGCTGATATAAACAGAAAGTCAAGTCTGTTTTTAGCCATCGGCTTATTAGCAAGTCTAAGTATCACTTTTGCTGCTTTTGAATGGAAGCAACATGAAAGAGGTGACCTAATGGACTTAGGTATGGCACTCAACGATTTTGATGATTTAATAGAAATCCCGCCAACAGAGCAGCCACCTCCAAAAGCCCCTCCTATTCAACAACCAAAAATTATATCAATACCAGATGATGAGGAAATTGATACGGATATAGAAATCAATATTGATGTGGATATATCGGAAGATACAGAAATAGCCGATCTTGTTTTTGAAGATGAGCCAGATGAAGTGGTATCAGATGAACCATTCCTGATTGTAGAAGAGATGGCTAAATTTCCTGGAGATGGCTGGAATAAGTTCCTAAACGATAACTTAAAGTATCCGCGCCAGGCTCAACGGATGGGGATTGATGGTGCAGTAGACCTTTCCTTTGTGGTAGACGCTAATGGTATAATTTCAGATATTGAAGTAACCCGAGGCATTGGAGGCGGTTGCGATGAAGAAGCGATTCGTGTGCTTAAATCTTCGCCAAAATGGATTCCAGGAAAACAACGAGGTGTTGCTGTAAAATCAAGAATGGCCATCAGAATTAAATTTAGACTTAAATAGAAGAATGCCCAACCCTGTTGGGCTTTTTTGGCACCTTTATAACTAATTAATTAGTTTAAATACAAAATCATGGAAACTAAAAAGAACACTCAAGTAGATATTGAAGGGAAAAGACCTCTTTTTCTCGTCATTGGTTTAACCGTTAGTTTAGGCATAAGTCTAGCAGCTTTTGAATACAAAACTCTACCAGTAGAACCATTTGTATTACCCTATGATTCACAAGATCACAGAAGCTTTGACGAGCCTCCTATTACAATCCACGAGCCACCAAAGCCTATTCAACAGCCTGTACTTATAGAAGTTCCTAATGTAGAAGAGCTTAATGAAATCGTTGATTTTACCTTTGAAATAGAACCCAATAACATTGAAAATTTGGTATTGGATGAAATCATTACAGAAAAAGCCGAAAAAGCTGAAGACCCATTCATCGTTTTGGAAAAAGAGGCTTCCTTTCCCGGAGGCAATGAAGCTTGGGCTAAATTTCTAAATAAAAACTTTAGGTATCCAAGAAATGCCCAGAAAATGGGGATTGAAGGTAAGGTAATTCTCACTTTCAATGTTGCTGCCAATGGCGAAATTTCAGATTTGAAAGTCGTAAGAGGTATTAGTAAAGATTGCGATGCAGAAGCCATTCGAGTACTTAGTAAATCTCCGAGGTGGAATCCAGGTGAGCAGCGGGGAATTCCAGTGAAATCGCCAAGACAAGTGACTATTCATTTTAAACTCAATTAATTCATACAACGCAAGAAGCCTGCTTTAAAGGCAGGCCTCTTATTTATTTCGTGTAGATCGAATTCAACCAAGCTTAAATCACATTTAAAAGCTGCTCTTTAATCTTTTCTAACTCGTCCTTCATACACACTACAAAACGCTGCATAGGCGCGTAATTAGCTTTAGAACCAATTGTATTTATTTCCCTTCCTATTTCTTGAGAAATGAAATTCAGTTTCTTTCCTTGCGAGTTTGTCTCTTTCAAAATTTCTAAGAAGTAATCAAGGTGAGCACTCAAACGAACGAACTCTTCACTTACATCTAGCTTCTCAATAAAGTAGATCATTTCCTGTTCGAATCTATTCACATCAAACTGATCAGATCCTACTAAATCTTTTTGATGACCTTCTATTCGTTCTCTTATAGATACTAACCTCTCTCCTTCTACTGCCTTAATATCATTTAGATAATTCCCAATATTTTGAATATAGGATTCAAGCTCAGATTGAAGTTTTGCTCCTTCTTGCTCTCTAAACTCATTACAGTGAGCGATAGCGGCAATTAAATTTTCTTTGGTGAATTCCCATTGTTGGGTAATTACCTCCTCATTTATACCCGATCCCGACATTACTTCTGGGCTGTGTAGAGCCAACCTAAAAAGGTCTCTTTTTTCGGCCCCCACCTCAGTAGCAAGTTGATCATACTCATTATAATACGACTTGAATAATGCATGATTCACTTCCTGTTTTGAAGCTTCGGCATCGTCTGAGCTCATCTCGATACTTACCGCTACTTTACCTCTCACCAACTCAGAGTTCAATATATTTCTGATCTCAAGTTCTTTGTCTTGTAGGTGTCTTGGCAGACGAATTTGAGCGTCAAGAAATTTAGAATTGAGAGAGCGAATTTCAACAGAAACTTGCATTGCGCCTTTCTGCGCTTTAGATAGGCCGTAGCCCGTCATTGATTTAAGCATGTAAATTGGTTTTAAACAACTTGCGAAGTTAAGCCTATTCAGCCAATCTCAAAAAGTAATTAAAAATCGTACCCAATTGATATTTGAAGTTTTGGATTTCCAACATTGAAATCTTGTATAGGCCAAGCTAAGTCGAGCCTAGAGAAAAAACCAAAGAGCATGGTTCTCATTCCTACTCCAGCGCTCTGTAGCCATGGATTACTAAAATCATTAATTACACCAGAAAAAGGAGAGCCAGGGACTACAATTTCCTCTGTATTCACATCATTTCGAGCTTGAAAAGCAGAAATCTCATACCAAGCAGAACCTATATCGTAAAACCCAAGGAACTGAAGATTTCTAATAAAGCTAGACTTAGTATCGGCAGTAGCCAAAAACTGATTTACTGGTAACCTAAGTTCACCAGACAAGGTCAGTACCGTACTTCCCTGAAAAGTATTATATGAATAACCTCTAAGGTTAGTGAACTGATTGAATAAAATATCACTGTTATCATTTAAGGTTTGTAACAGGAAAGGATCAGGTTCAGAACCTTCTACGGCCTCCCTCTTATTAAAGGCCCAATTATCCACCCCCCCTAATAAATAGGATTTTGGTGCTTTTCCTCCATAATGCCCAAAAAACACTCTGCCTGCTAAGTAAACACCTTTGGTAACCCTTTGGTAATGCCTAATATCTGCTTCAATTTTATTAAATCCGACCGCATTTTTATTCAACTTTGAATGTGACTCAAAGGTCAATTTAGCTCTAGTTCCTTCATGAATATTGGTTCCGCCAGTCAAGCTGTTATCAAAAACAACACTTGTATTCAGGCCTAAATAATTAGCCGTTTTTTCTGCCACTATTCCCGAGGGTGCATTAAGTAGTAACAAGTAATCTAAATCAATATATCGGGTTTGCTCGAAGAAGGGACTCACCTCAAGCCTTAGGTAAGGACTAAATGGGAAGGCCGCCCCCAACTCAAATCGATTCAGGTTATATCGTTGGGATTGTGTTGTTGTATTATCTCTTAATAAAATTGACTTACGAAAGTACTTCGCTTTTATGTCGATAGCTTCTTTAAGATATTCGTACTCCAAAAAAACATCAAAACCACTATTGAAATTATAGGGCACTAAAGCGCCTCCATGCAGTCTATGGTTTTCCAAATAATCATTCATCTGAATTTCCAACAACTGCGAAAAAGATCTCAGTTCGTCTATTACGAATGATGTTACTACATTATTGGTCTGGAAACGAGGTTCGTATGCATTCGGCCCTTCTATTGTATTTTTTAGACCTCTATTTTGATAAAGGCTTAAGAATGACCTATTGGTCCCTTCATCAGAAACTGGTGCTTCAAACTTATAGTCTTTAGAGTTTACCTTCGATTCATTCTTAAACACATAATTCTCAGTATCAATAGCACCTAATTTTAAAGAATCAATCTTTGGCTGTTTTGGTACTTCAGTTATTTTTTTGGCTTTGTTTAGACTATCTGTGTTTTCAGTATCCAACAATCTCTTTCTTCTAATTTCACTTAGTATTCTGATACTTTCAAGCTCCCTTCGTGGTGTAGCTGTCGTAAATATGTGTTGAATATTCCCCAAATTCTCGAGGTAAATAACATCCTTAGAGTCGAGTGTAGATATAAAAGCTATTCGATTATTGTTCTGGTCGATAGTAAACTCTTTGATTCCAAAACTGTAATTACTCATTTGCTTACTGATTGAGTCATTTACAGTATGTAGATAAAGGTTATTCACGCCCTGTTGGTCGCTCAAGTAATAAATTTCATTCAGATTTTTTGCAATGGGATTAGATTCTACTGAAAGAGAGTTTGTTAGTTTTCCGTATACGCTATCGACTAAGTCTAAATCGTAGGTATAAAGATTAAACTGGTTAGAACTTACATCTTTTAAATCAATTGGCCCTTCTACATAAACACTGTCTGTTGGTCGGTTAGAAGAAAATAAAACGACATTGGACTCTGGTAAAAAGCTAATATCTCGATCATCATAACTATCATTTGAAATCCTTCTGATCGTTCCTCTATTTACTAAGAACAAATAAGCATCGCTTTTTCCGTTTACAACGCCTGTTAATGCTGCTAACCTACCACCTTGCTTAAACTCAAAACTCTGAACCTGGCTTATGGTAGGAATGGCCAATACCTGCTCTCCTTTTGCTCCAACTCTCTTAATGGTTACTGTGTTTCTTCCTTCAGAATAGGCAACAATTCCCAAAGTAAATTCATCTACCCAGCTTAAAAGGGGGTAATTACTATTCACTTCCTGTGCCAATAACTTAATTCCACCTTTGTAAAGCACCATCTCTTCTCGAGAGTCCATGTTAATTACTCTCACTTCGTACTTCCCATTGTCAAACACAGTGTAGGCTAGCAAAGAGCCTTCTGCATTAAATTTTAAATGGCCGATTGTAGATGTTTTTGATCTACTTCCAGAAATTATCTGTGATTCAGGAAGTCTCTTATAACTCTCCATTATACGGAGGTTCATTTGGGAGTAAAAGGCTTTCCATCCCTCCATGAAGTCTTTATAAGGAACTCCCAGCGTTTTGGAAATACTGCTCTCCTCATCTTTAACAATTCTAGCTAAGTTCAGAATATTTGAAATATCTCTCTTTCCGTAGGTTTGGGCAATGTAATTCCAAATTGACTGACCTAATAGAAGATTAGCTTCTTTGCTTAGTTTCGAAAATTTGGCAGGCTGTTCTTGCAACACATAATCTCTTGCCATATCATCCATCTCTTTGTTCCATCCATAGGCTACATAAGCAGAAACACCATCGATAAACCAATTGGGGATTGGCGATGAAAAGGTTGACTGAAACATTTCAGCTATGTTTCCACCAAACCACATTTCCTCAACCAACATTTTGGTGAAATTGAAAACGAGTTCCTCTTTAAACGAAGCATAATCTCCAGAAAAAGCCACTTCAACTTGAGATTTAACGAAGTCGGTTTGACCTCCGATTGTAAAGTCATCTCCTTTAACACCTACATTACTCTGCTGCTTTTCGGCTATAGAGTTGTATAAAAATATTCTAGTTTTAGAATATGGAAAGAATCCAATTGTTTCGGTTACCCTGCTAAATTCAGATTCTAAATAACCAATTGATTTCTTTGCCAAATCTTCTCCACCGTCATAATAGTAAACTTCAAAATTGTTCGATTTTAAGTATTTCCAATTAAAGTATTTGTACTGAATTCTATTCTGACCGTATTCTTCACGATATACCTGCGCCTCAGAAGAAAAAGGGATAGATAAAAAACCAATGGCTGCAATGGCTATTATGAATGGGTAACGTAGAGATTTAAACATATATCTTCTTTACAGAAAAGACTTTTAATATAACGAAAAAAATCGCTCAATATTGACCTCACTATCTATGCCGTTTTCGTTTGTTAAAAACTCTGTTAACTGCTTAGCGTAATAAGGAACGAGAGAAACTCCCTTGGTGCCAAATCCATTAAAAGAAATAAGACTTTTAAATTTTGGATGCTGCCCAATAATGGGTTTTCTATCTTTTGTTGCGGGCCTTACACCAGCCAACTGATATTCAATTTCATACGGAAATTTAACCAGCTCGTTTAATTTATGTACTAACACGTTTTTTGCTTCAATGGTTGGCTTTTCATCCAAATTTTGATGATCATAAGTAGAGCCAACTTTGCAAAGTCCGTTTCCTAAAGGAATTACAAAAACACCTCTGTTGTGGATTACCCTTAAGTTCTCTTTTGTCTTGATTATCAAGAGTTCACCCTTTACAGGCCTTAACGGAATCCAACCGAAATATTGTTCCTCTAGCGATTTATGACCGTTGCAAAAAACTACCGACTTACATTTTATACCCTGATAACTGGCAAAACCCTCTTCTAATTTTAAGTGAGCCGGATTAAAATACCCCTTTGTCAAACTTTTTCTCTCGACTAGAAACTTTGCAGAAACCTCCAAAAGCTTACCGGTATCTACAAAACCAGATTGATTTAACAGAATTCCACCAAAATCATCACTCACTTGACTTCCATAAGCCGAACTATTATGTACGGCCTGTACATACCTAGAGTAATCGATATCGGCACTTTTCCCCATCCATTCATTTAGTTCTTCTGGAGAAATAAACGGTCGATAAATAGGAATATCATTGACAAAATCGGCCTCTAACTGTTGTTGAAGTTTAGGATAATAATCCGTTAGGTAACCAAATAAGTTATCTGCATTCCAAGTTTTGACCATTTTACGACCAGTCACAGGATTATAGAGACCACCCGCAATTTTTGAGGAATTGGAAAGCAACGGATCATCAAAAACCATTACACTACAACCCGCATTTATCAAGTGATTGGCCAAGATACTTCCTGCCAACCCTTGCCCCACTAGAATATAATCCACTAACATTGGCCGAATTTAAACCAACATTTTTTGAATAATGGCTATTATTAAATGAAATTTGAGCAAAACAGTAATTTATGATCAAGATTAAGCCTTTCACTTTTAACCCTTTTATGGAAAACACCTATATTTTGTTTGACGAAACAAAAGAAGCGGTAATCATAGACCCTGGATGTTATGAGAAGGAAGAACAAGATGAACTGGTTAAATTTATTGAAAGTGAAAGTCTTATGGTGAAATCGCTCCTAAACACTCACGGTCATATCGACCATGTTTTGGGTAATGATTTTGTGAAGCGAAAGTTCAACGTTGACCTAGTTATTGGTGAACACGATGAAGAAACACTTCGATCTGTAGGCGCTTATGCAGCCAATTATGGTTTTCAGAATTATACGCCTGCTCAACCTAACAAATTTTTAAAGGAAGGCGACACTGTAAAATTTGGCAACAGCGCACTAAAAGTTTATTTCACCCCAGGCCATGCACCGGGCCATATTGTTTTTGTAAACGAAGAAGAAAACGTTTGCATTGGAGGCGATGTACTCTTTGAAGGCAGTATTGGAAGAACAGATTTACCCGGTGGCGATTTTGATACTTTAATTAAAAGTATTCATAATAAACTCTTTAAGTTTGATGATGAGATGATAGTTTACCCCGGGCATGGCGGCCCTACAACTATTGGAGACGAAAAAGCCACTAACCCATTTTGTGCTCTTAAAAAATAACCTTTGGAACCCATCAAAAAAGCCATCCCAAACCTGTTTACCTTAGCGAATTTAAGCTGTGGAACAGTCGGTATAATTCTTTCTTTTCAGGGGGAAATAGCAACAGCATGCTACCTTATTTGGTTGGCGGCTGGTTTCGATTTCCTCGATGGTTTTTTAGCGAGAATCCTCAAAGCACAATCCGAAATCGGTAAGCAACTGGATTCATTAGCTGATTTGATCACTTTCGGTTTGCTACCCGCTATTCTTTATTATCATATGCTTGTGGGTAAAATAGATTCGCCACTTGAGTATGCCGGAGTACTCATTGCGGTTTTTTCTGCCTTACGCTTGGCAAAATTCAACATTGACGAAAATCAAACCACAAGTTTCACGGGTTTGACCACCACAGCAAATGGAATTTTTACCAGTACACTTCCTTTAATTATTGTTGGAGATACATTTATGAGCGACTTTCTAGCCAACGAATGGGTGCTTTTTACTTGTGTTATAGTATTTTCACTGTTGATGGTTGCGCCTGTCACTTTGCTGTCATTTAAGTTTTCAAACTTTACTGCAAAAGATAACTGGCAGCGTTTTTTACTGATTCTGGTAAGCATCATTTTAATTGTGATTTTCAAAACTGCCGCAGTTCCTTTAATCATTGTTGTTTATCTTTTGCTTTCGCTGCTCACCCAGCCAGCACATAAGAAAGTTGTTTAAATAACGTTGAGCTTCAAGACATGGCCAGTCGATTACGATCAAAACATATCTTGCTCATCGCCTTCTTTATTCAGGTATTTATTGGCGTTGCTACTGCCCAAAACTCAAGTGTTTTAGCTACTGGCAAATGGGTAAAAATGAGCCTCGACAAAGAAGGGGTTTATCGGATTAACCAAAACACCCTAAGCCAAATGGGGTTTGATATCGGCTCCATTAATCCGCAGAACATTGCCATTTACGGAAGTAAGGGAGGAATGCTTCCACAAGCCATTTCAACATCTAGAGATGTGCTTCGAGAAACCGCCATATTCGTTTCTGGAGAATCTGATGCTACTTTCAACTCTGAGGATTACATTCTATTTTATGTAGATAGAGTGAATGAACTAGAATTCGACCCTTTGACTAATACTTTTGAGTCTATTCAAAACCTCTATGCAGATGAGGTTCATTACTTCATTACAGTAAAAAACAATAAAGGATTACGTATTGAAAATCTACAAAATTTAGGCACCAACTTACCTGAGGTCAATACTTTCAACAAAATTATTCGGCACGAAAAGGACGTGAAAAATATTCTTGGTTCTGGAAGAAAGTGGTTTGGAGAAAGTTTCAATATTAATAATGAATTGAGCTTCGATTTTCCGCTTACCAACCTAGCCACCAACGAAGCAATCAAATTTCGGCTTCATGCTTTAAGTCAGGCATTCAATAATACATCACTTACCGCAAGCCTCAATGGTCAATCCATTGGTCAGCTAGATTTTTCTGCCATTCCAGATACACGATATGGCGTTAAGGGAAACGAATCCTCGGGCTTATTCCAAGTAAACTCAACCACCTTTTCTATTGCAAATCAGCTCAATCTAAAATTAACTTTCGACCAAGGTGGCTCCAATAATGCGGTGGCCTATCTTGATGGTTTTCTTTTGGACATACCCACCAAACTTCAATACGGAGGCGGTTCAATTCACTTCCGAAGTATAAAATCACTTGATCAACCGATAAGCACATTTAAATTAACAGAGGCCAACCAAAACCTAATGGTTTGGGACATCACTAATCCGTTAAATGCGAAAAATCAAACCTATAATTTAAGTGGATCAGAGTTACGCTTTGGTGCTTTTTCAGATGAACTTCACGAATACGTTGTTTTTGAAGCTGCACTTCAGCCTCTTCCTACAAAATTTGAATCCTTGACCAATCAGGATTTAAAAGGAAGTGTAACACCAGACATGGTTATTATTTCTGCACCAGAATTTTTAACCGAAGCCGAAAGATTAGCTGCTTTCAGAAGAAACGAAGATCAGCTTTCTGTATTGGTAGTTACTCCTCAACAAGTGTACAATGAATTTTCTGCTGGAAGACAAGATGTAACAGCCATTCGTGATTTCATTCGTCACTTGAAACTAAAAAGTGATCAGCTAAAGTATTTACTGCTTTTCGGCAAGGGGTCATATGATTACAAAAACAGAGTTGAAAACAACACCAACTTTGTTCCTACCTATGAGTCCAGAAGCTCAATTCATCCATTGACCTCCTATTCATCTGATGATTATTTTGGTTTTTTAGAAGATGATGAAGGCGAATGGGAAGAAAATACAGCTGGCGACCACACTTTGGATATTGGCATTGGGCGTATTCCAAGTACAACTTTGGGGCAAGCCAAGAGCACAGTCGACAAAATCATCAATTACCAAACTAGCCCAGAAAGCATTGGAGACTGGAGACGAAGATTGGTTTTTGTAGCCGATGATGGTGATAACAACTTGCATCAGCGCGATGCTGATCAGTTAGCTACTCTGGTCGACACTACATATTCGGGCTTTAACGTGAGAAAAATTTACCTCGATGCGTACGAGCAAATCCGATCCCCCAATGGTGAATCTTCTCCAGAAGCAGAACAAGCTTTGCTTGACGCTGTTGAACAAGGCGTTTTGATTATGAACTTCACAGGCCATGGTGCAGAAACCGGCTGGATGCAAGAGCGAATTCTCACTACCGAATCTATTGAAGATTGGAAAAACATAAACCGACTCCCACTATTAGTTACCGCCACCTGTGAGTTTGCCAGAAACGATGACCCCACAATTTTTTCTGGTGCCGAAAAAATAATGTTCAAACCAGATGGAGGCGCAATTGCTTTAGTGGCCACCGCGCGTCCCGTATTTTCCTCTTCCAATTATGCCTTAAACCAAGCGCTCTACAAAACCATTCTAGAGCAGCCTAATGGTAATTTCCAGCGGCTTGGCGACATCATTCGCTATACCAAAAACAATGCGCTGAATGGCGCTAACAACAGAAATTTCATCCTTTTAGGAGATCCAAGTATGCGCTTGGCTTACCCCAAAAATGAAATCACAATCAGCAGTATCAACGGTAAATCACCATTGGCTCAAGCAGATACCTTGAGTGCGTTAGAAAAAGTGAACATCATAGGTCAAATTGAATCCAACGGCCAACGCATAGAAAACTTTAATGGCGAAGTCACATTTAGTCTTTTTGACAAACGTAGTGTGCGGCAAACTATCGGAACAGAAAGCGAAAAGTTTGAGTACTTAGAGCGCAACAGTCAGCTTTTTAATGGTAAAGCATCTGTAACAGATGGTGTGTTTATGATAGATTTTGTAGTGCCTAAAAACATCAACTATCAATTTGGAAGTGGTAAAATGAGCATGTACGCCTTGAATAAAAGCTTAGAAGACGCATTCGGAGCCAAAATAGATTTTATTCTCGGGGGCACGGCTCAAAACATTTCTGAGGATAGAACTCCACCAAACATTAGCATTTTTATTAATGATTCTACCCGAGTAGCTACCCCTGTGGTAAAACCTGATGCTACACTCATACTCAAATTATTCGATGAAAGTGGAATCAATATTTCAGAAAATGGAATCGGCCAAAACCTATCGGCCACGTTAAACGACTCTATTACTTATAATTTAAATGGTTTTTATAATGCTAAAAAAGATAATTTCAGAAAAGGGGAAGCATTGTTTCCTTTGCGCAATTTACCTCTGGGAATCAACACTTTAGAAATTAGAGCTTGGGATAATTTCAACAACTTAGCAAAGAGCAGTTTTGATTTTGAGGTTACCGATGAAAATTCTATGGTTATCACAAAAATAAACAGCTATCCTAATCCGTTGGTAGAGCATACTACTTTTAATATTTCGCATAATAGCGCAGGAGAGCCTTTAGAGTTGACGATTGAAATCATAAATGCACAAGGTGAAAATGTAGTTTCGTTACATTCAGAAATTGAAAGAGGTTCGAATACTGAAAGCATTACATGGAACGGTTTAGACAGTTCAGGAGTTAAGTTGGGCAAAGGAATTTATGTTTACAATGTGATCTTGATGTCTAAAAACAACGGAAAAACGCACACCAAGCGCGATAAACTTATTATTTCATATTAGTTTTATAATAGTATCTTTGAAAAAAAATTACATGAAAATTAATATTAGGATCGTAGCAATCCTGGTTTTAGCCGTCATTTTTTCGTTTCCTTCCGTGGCCCAGAATTCTGGTACAATCTCAGGACAGGATACCGACAAGAACGTAATCACTACTGCTGTTCCCTTCCTGACTATTGCGCCAGACCCAATCTCAGGAGCCATGGGTGATGTAGGAGCAGCCACAGCGCCTAATGCCAACAGTATTCACTGGAACCCTGCAAAACTCGCTTACCTAAACAACGATTATGGCTTCGCATTTTCTTACACACCATGGCTAAGCAAGTTTGTAGACGACATGTCGATCTCTTATTTATCAGGCTATAAAAAAATTGATGACAGTCAGGCTTTTGGATTGGCCATGACTTACTTTGATTTAGGAGATATTCAACTTACGGATGGAGTAGGTAATAACCTTCAGATGATTAATCCTCGTGAATTCTCAATTGCGGGAACCTACTCACGAAAACTGAGCAATGATTTGAGTATTGGTGTAACAGGTAAATTTGTTCATTCCAACCTTTCAGGAAACATCACCACTAGTCCTGTAATGGATCCTAAGCCAGGCACTAGTATTGCGGCCGACATTGGAGTGTATTATAAAACAGAAATGAATGTATTGGACAAACAAAGTCAGCTTTCATTTGGAGGTATTATTTCGAACATCGGTGCTAAAATCTCATACAATACTGCCGATGAAGAAGACTTTATTCCAACGAATTTAAGGTTAGGAGCTGCTTTGGCCAGTTTCCTCGACCCGTACAACAAAATTACCTTCGCCTTAGATTTCAATAAATTGATGGTTCCGACCCCTCAAGAAGACGGTAGCCACAGAGACAAATCTTTAATAGGCGGTATTTTTGGTTCCTTTGCCGATGCACCAAACGGCTTTAATGAAGAGCTTCAAGAAATCATGATTTCTTTTGGAACCGAATATGAATACAAAGAGACCTTTGCGATTAGAGCTGGGTATTTTTCGGAACACCAAAACAAAGGAAACAGAAAATACTTTACAGCTGGTGTAGGCTTTAAAGTTAAAAAATTAGGAATTGATTTCGCATATCTGGTTCCTACACTTCAAGAACATCCACTGGCCGAAACTTTACGTTTTGGACTTACTTACAACCTTGACAAAAAAGCCAAGTAAAACGAATGCTCGATAGAACAATCGCCCCTGGGTTTAAACCCATCAAAAAAGTTACTATTCCTCAAGTTCATTCAACAGTACTTTCAAACGGAAGGAAAGTTTTCTTTTTGAATGATCCAGCGGTAGAGGTATTTAAAATTGATTTGGTAATTCCTTGTGGAAGTTGGTTTACTGAGAACTATAACCTGATTTCATTCGCGCTAAAAATGTTGAATGAAGGCACCACTAATCGTAATGCTCATCAGTTGGCCGAAGCCATTGATTTTATTGGAAGTTTTGCCGAATTCTCACCAGGTTTCGATCAGAGTACAATTTCATTCTACGGTCTTTCTAGGTTTTTCGATAAGAATTTAGCCCTGCTTTCCGAAGTAATAAGCAACCCTAGTTTTGACGAACAACAGTTTGAAACCTTAAAGAAAAAAGAGGTTCAGCGGTTAAAGCTAAATCTAGAAAAAAGCAGCTATTTATCTTCTGTGGCCTTAAGGAGCTCTCTTTTCGGACTCGATCACCCTTATGGAAAAAGTAATAGCGTAGAAAAAATACAGGCCGTTCAACTTTCAGAAGTAAAAACCTTTTTTGCTTCAAACTTTAGTTACTTCGATATTATGGTTTCTGGGAAATTACCAGACAACTTTGTTGATAGCCTTGAGTTGAATTTCGGCAAAAGCCAAGTAAAAAAAGTAAGCTTGCCAGAATACGAAATTGCAAAAACAGTAGCTCACTTAAACGAAATCCGTAAGCCTACATTTGTTCAGTCGTCTATAAAAATAGGTAAAGTACTCTTCAATCGTGCTCACCCTGATTACATGAAATTCACCGTGACAAATGAGCTTTTAGGTGGTTTTTTTGGCTCGCGCTTAATGAAAAACATTCGTGAGGACAAAGGTTTTACCTATGGAATTCATTCACATCTCTATTCCCTTAATCAGGAAGGATACTTCAGCATTGGTACTGATGTGAATAGCGAAAACGAACAAGCCACTATTGACGAGATTTTTAAAGAAATTACTAAACTTCAACAAGAATCTGTTGGAGAAAATGAGTTAGAAACCGTAAAAAACTACATGGCGGGTTCATTTGCTGGCTCGGTAAATTCGCCTTTTGCCATCATGGAGAAATTCAAAGCGGTGTATTTTCAGGGAATGGATATGAGCTTTTACGAGCAGTACTTAAGTGCTGTATACCAAGTCACCAGCGAAGACATCATTCAAATGGCAAATACTCACTTTCAACCTGAGAGTTTTTATACTTGTATTGCTGGGCCAGAAAAGTAGTAAAAATCCCGAACCTATACAGATTCGGGATTTACATCTCCTAATGTTGGTTATAGACTTTGGCAACAATACGCCAGCCACTCTCAAATTTCAATAAACTCAGGTAATCTGTATACACTTGCTTACCTTGGTTGAAAAGTTCTATTTTCACTTGGGCAGCACCGCCTGTAACATCCACCGAAGCAAACTTATGTTCCCATTTGTTCTTCGGGTCCTTAGTATCATAATTATTAGCTTTTCTTTTTGCAACACCATCTGCCCAAACAGCAATGGGGTATTTGCTAATACTTTCGCCTTTGGCAGAATAGATGGCAAAGTCTTCGTGAAAACCCTTTTTCATGGCTTCTGCGTCCAGTTCATTGAACGCCCCATGCACATAAGATTTTAATACTAAATCTTTAATAGCCTCTTCTTCAGCCTTGTTCTTTGCTTCATGATGAATAAAAACAAAAGAAGAAAACCCCAATAGGCAAAAAATGACTAGTATGTAATGACCCTTTTTCATAATTTTTATTTACGTTAGTGATTACATAAATATAACTGATTTTTTAGTTTTAGGTTACAGAATCCCCACATCATCTTTAGGTGCCGATACCTTCACACCAAGGCGTTGTTTTTATGATCTAATTGTTACTTTTGCCAACAAATTAAATCACCCTATGGAAATGGAATTGAAAAAAGTAGCCCTTAATGACCTCCACGAAAAACTTGGAGCTAAAATGGTACCCTTTGCAGGTTATAACATGCCTGTTCGCTATTCATCTGATTTAGAAGAACACAACACGGTAAGAAATGGCGTTGGAGTTTTTGACGTTTCGCATATGGGTGAATTTGTTATAGAAGGGCCCGAAGCCCTTGACCTTATTCAGCGAGTAACAAGTAACGATGCCTCAAAGCTAGTAGATGGCCAAGCGCAATATTCTTACCTACCAAATGAAGATGGCGGTGTAGTAGACGATTTGCTGGTATACAAATTCAAAGAAGAGAAGTATATGCTTGTAGTGAATGCTTCCAATATTGAAAAAGATTGGAACTGGATTAGCAAGTACAATACGAAAGGCGCCATTATGAAAAACGTTTCGGACAGCCATTCTCTTTTTGCTGTTCAAGGCCCTAAAGCTGTAGAAGCACTTCAATCACTTACTTCTGTAAATCTATCTGACATTAAATTCTACAACTTCGTAGTAGGGCCTTTTGCAGGCGTAGAATACGTAATCATTTCAGCCACGGGTTATACTGGTGCTGGTGGTTTTGAAATTTACGTAAGCAACGAGCATGCTGAACAAGTTTGGAATGCCATTTTCGAAGCAGGTGCGGCCTTTGATATTAAGCCAATCGGCCTTGGAGCTAGAGATACTTTGCGTTTAGAAATGGGGTACTGCCTTTACGGAAATGATATTACTGACGAAACTTCGCCATTAGAGGCAGGCTTAGGTTGGGTAACTAAATTCACCAAAGAATTCACTAATTCTAAAAACCTTCAAGCGGAAAAAGAAGCGGGTGTAAAACGTAAACTTGTTGCCTTTAAAATGATTGACAAGGGTATTCCAAGAAGCCATTATGCATTAGAAGATGCCAGCGAAAACACTATAGGTGAAGTAACCTCTGGTACCATGTCACCTTCACTGGGTTATGGAATAGGTTTAGGCTATGTAACTATTGAAAACGCTAAAATAGGAACTGAAATCTATGTGGCTGTAAGAAATAGAAAGCTTAAAGCCGAAGTGGTTAAACTTCCTTTTTATAAAGCTTAATTAAAGCACCATATAGCGCCAATACATGAAAATAGACGTTTGTTATACCCCCGAACTTATCCATCAGTTTGAGGTTGAAAATAAAACCGTAGTAGTGATTGATATTCTCAGGGCTACTTCGTGTATGGTTGCCGGATTGGGTTCGGGTATACAATCTATTACACCAGTAGCCACCGTTGAAGAATGTGAGGCACTTGGCGCACAAGGTTTCATCATGGCGGGTGAACGAGGTGGGGAAAAGGTAGAGCAGTTCCATATTGGTAACTCTCCATTCGACTACATGAAACCTGAAATGAAAGGTAAAAAAGTAGCCACCACCACCACCAATGGTACACAAGCCATTGAGCTTTCGAAAAATGCAAAAGAAGTGATTATAGGCGCTTTTCTTAATCTAAGTGCAGTAGTAAATCATCTGATGAAGTCAGAAAACGATGTGTTGCTATTCTGTGCAGGCTGGAAAGGAAAGTATAATTTAGAGGATAGCCTTTTTGCCGGGGCAGTTTGTAATGCGCTAAAGCAAAATGCTGAATTAGAAAGTGATTCAGCATTATGTGCTTTTTTCTTATATCAATCAATGGCTAGCGATCTGGCCTATTACATCAATAGGAGTAATCACGCAGCAAGACTTTCTAAATTCAATGTAAAAGAAGACATTGAATATTGTGCACGACTGAATGAGTTTAATGTAGTTCCTAAATTAGTGGGTTCAGAACTTACAGTTTAATGTTATTTAAGCCTGCTTAGCTAAAGGCTTCTCAATTTCCTCAGGATCAAGATCAACTTGAACTTCGGCATTCTTGAGTACATTTTTTAGCCTTTTACTCTTTTCTCTTAAACCATATACCCAACGGTTCATGGGCTGAAAAATCTTTGGTAGGTCAGTTCTGAATACATCGCAAAACAACACCACTCTCGTTTCATTGGTTTTATTCCAAACTGCGTGTTGGAAAGTATCATCGAAAAGTACGTCCTCTCCCTCTTTCCAATCATAGCGCTGGCCACCATCAATAATATAGCACTCACCTTCTTTAGGAATAATTAAACCTAAATGGTACCGCCAAACGCCCTTGTAAAAACCATTGTGAGGAGGGATATGTTTTCTAGGTCCAATAATTGAAAACATGGCAGTAGTAATACCCGGAACTTGCTTTAAAAGTGCGGTGGTTTTTGGCGCCTTTGCACAATTAGCATCCTGCCAATTGTCGTAAGCTTTGAACATAAAAACACGCCAAGCCGATTTATCCTTATCTGAAATAAATCGTTGAATCTTATCTACCTCATGGAATTTAGGAATATCATTCTCATTTTTCAGAACTTCAATCAACTCTTCTTGAATAACCTTCCAATTATCTTTTAGTATTTTATGCTGAGGAAAAAATTCGTCCACATCTACAATAGGGGGATTCTTCTTGAAGATTCGTAATACCAGAGAAAAAGTAATTGCTATTAGACTTGGCTCAACAAAGTAGAGAATCACATTCAGCAAAATAAAAGCTAGGAGAATTACACCTAAAATCTCTAAAATGATCATAACAGTGCGGTGATTTTAATTAAAAAAGGTGTTTAAAGTTGCCAAAAATTTAATCTATTGACATTCATAGAACACAAAAAGTTCAACCTAATTTCTCCTAAAATTGTTTAAGCTTCGAATTACGGATTTAACTTCTCATTATTCTTATGTCTTTCCTTATCTCTTTGTGTTTTTTTAGCCATCTTCATGTCCCAAGCAGCTTGTAAATCCGTCCCTGTTTGATTGGCCAAGCAAACCACCACAAACATTACATCGGCCAGCTCTTCACCCAAATCTTTATTTTTATCTGATTCTTTTTCAGACTGTTCACCATACCTACGCGCAATAATACGAGCAACTTCCCCCACTTCTTCTGTCAACTGTGCCATGTTGGTAAGCTCATTGAAATAGCGAACGCCAAACTCCTTTATCCAATTGTCCACTTCCTTTTGAACGGCAGTAATTCCTTTCGATTGCTCAGTCATTATTTTTTGTCTTTAGTATCAATTATTATGGTTACTGGCCCATCATTTACCAAGGCCACTTTCATGTCTGCACCAAACTCGCCTGAGCCAATGGCTTTCCCCAAATCCATTGCCAATTGCTCTTTAAACGCTTCGTATAGAGGAATGGCTACATCGGGTTTAGCTGCTTTAATGTATGAAGGTCGATTGCCCTTTTTAGTGCTGGCGTGTAGTGTGAACTGGCTAATCACCAAAACTTCGCCATCTACATCAATCACGCTTTTATTCATTACGCCCTCTTCGTCTTCGAAAATACGCATATTCACTATTTTACGGCTCAGCCACTCAATATCTTCATGATTATCGGCTTCTTCTATGCCAATTAAAATCATTAAACCTCTGCCAATAGCAGCCTTCACTTGGCCGTCTATGGTTACCGATGACTCGGAAACATGTTGTATCACTGCGATCATATCAATGCAAAAAACCCCATTAATAAAATAGGATTCAAGTAATTTAGCTAAATTTCAAACTATGCGAATTAGGTTATTTTGGCTGGCCATTTTTTTAAGCATCACTGTGGCTGCCTTCCTTTTCTATAAAAACACACAAGCGCCTATTACTTATGGTTTAGCGCCTGCTTTTGACGGAAATGACTACACGCATATTTACCACTATTTTGTGGGTTTAGAAGAAAATTATCAAGTTCCTTTTCCTTTTAACGGACGAATTTTAGTGCCTTGGCTGGCTGCTCAAATCGACTCGGGGAATATGATTCAGGATTTTCAATGGGTGAACCTGTTTTTCACCTTAACCTCTATAATCGCTCTATTTGTGCTTTGGCGGCAAATGGGTTTTGAACTGAAATGGTTTATGGCTGGCTTTTTCTGGCTGCTCTTTCATTGGACAGGCATCATTCGCCTAAATGCCTTCGATCCGGTTACGGTTGATCTTCCACTCTACCTTTTTCAGACCTTACTATTACTCATTATTCTGAAAAGAAAATTCGTATGGTTACTGATTCTAGCTCCACTGGCCACCGCTCAAAAAGAGTCATTTTTAGCCTTAGTCATCATTCTTACTGTTTATGGCATTTGGCACAATCGTAAAACCGAAGAAAGCTATTATCCAATTCCATTGTTAGTTTCGGCAGTTACGCTTTCACTCATTACGAAATTCTCTATAGCCCACTATTTTTCTCCTATAGAAGAAGGAAAAGGAGCCATCATCACCTTACTCTACCACGCAAAAGAAACCATCCTCCACCCTTTTGAAATTGTGCGCTGGTTGGTAGCCATGTTTGTGGCTTTTGGGCCTGCTTTGTTTTTGGCTGGAAGAAAATACGTATTGACAAATCGTTATGACAACACACGAAATGTGCTTCTGATTTTTACGCTTACCTATCTGGCTTTCGGTATTTTGGCGGGTGGCGATATGACACGCATTATCTATCTCGGTTTCCCCTTCATTGCCACTTGGATAATGTATGAGCTGCGCGAAATGAGAACCAAGCCCTTATTTATTCTTGGGCTTTTGTCACTTCCGCTTATGATGCTGCACCAGCACCTTCCTGACCCTGCTTTTCAAATGGAACTATGGAAAAGTTGGTATCCTGAGTTTGCCAATACCAGCATTGTACTAATGTATTTGTGTTATGGGGTTATTGCTGCATTCATTGGCTATCGTTTTAATCAGGCCGCTCCTACGGAGCTCAAAAACTAATATTTAAATTTATTAGTCTACAAACAGGGCGTCCCGATGGGACTTCTCGCAATACAGTAGAAATCAATACGGCACTTAAGTTTACTATTCAATAGCTCAACCCAATAACCCCAGAGGCGTGCCCTGTTGGTAGGCAAACAGAGGATTAAAAACATAAGCCCCAGCGGGGCGAATGTCTTTACACCATATTTACGACCAAACACAGGCCGCTCCTACGGAGCTCTAAAACTAATATTTAAATCTTTCTACAAACAGGTCGTCCCGCTGGGACTCTTGCAGATGTAGTTAGACTCAAGACAGCTTTCAAACTCATGATTATAACGAGATTCAATCCGACAAACCCCAGAGGGGTGTCCTGTTTGTAGACAATAGTGAAAAGATATACAAAGCCCCAGAGGGGCGACCTGTTCTCACTCCATATCCCTACGAGAAAGCCAAAACAGTCTCCCCAAAAGTCCAATGAAGCTCATAATCAGTCCGAAATAAAGCCAAACCGTCCAAACCCCTTGAAGGAACATATCACCCAAAACACCCAGTTTATCTTGAAAACTCAGACTCGAAAAAGGGGCGTAAAGAATCCATTCTCCGTCATTCTCAAAACCTTTATTCACTCCGTCAGCTGGTAAAGCTTGATGAAGCAAATAAATTGAAAGTCCGATAAAGAGTGCAAGGAAAATAACTTGGACTGCATTTTTGAATTTACTGACAAATGCACGCATAATAAAAGTCCAACTGCCAATGGCCGCATAAACCAGAAAAAAGAAGACTGAGGTTTCTGCAATAAAATAAGTGTCGCCAATTCCGAAAGAGGTATCACCAAACACCGATGTTACTTTAAAGAAAGTAAAAACAAGCAATAATGAGAAAATTGCGCTCAGCAACAACCAAAGCAATTCAGAAAGCCAGAGTTTCGATTTAAGTAAATCCTTCATTTCACATCTTCTGCATAATTTCTGACTGGTAATAATAGCAACCTTTATCGTCTTGCTTGGCTACTTTCATCATGGCGTCTGCCACTTTATCGGCATGGATAGGTCGGTACTTTTTCAATGGACCAATAAACGGAATAATACGGGTAATGATTTGCGCAAACTTTTCACCGGGCCGACTCTCACTACGGTTGCCACGCAACAAACTCGGTTTGAAAATATAAATGGTTCGGTAAGCCAGAAAAGAGATTTTATCTTCCAGCTCCCCTTTCACCCTGTTATAAAAATACCTTGAGTTTTTATCTGAGCCCATGGCTGACACCAAGAAATACCTTTCGGCTCCAGAACTCAAAGCCCTTTCTGCCAAATTGTAGCAGTAGGTAAAATCCACTTTATAAAATGCTTCCTTCGACCCTGCCTTTTTAATAGTTGTTCCCAAGCAGCAGAAAATATCATCTGCTTTTGGGAAATCTTTCATACTTTCTAGCTGATCGAAATCAATGTTGAGTTCGGCATATTTCTGATGCGAAATACCCAAGGGTTTTCTAACCAGTGCTATGACCTTAGCATACTGGTTGCTGTTCAATAAATTTTGAGTGAGTGACCGGCCAATCAGTCCGCTTGCACCGGCAACGATTGCTGTTTTTTGTTCCATAACTCTAATTTAGCCAAAAATTCATTCTGTAGAGTTATGCCTTTATCTTGAGCGTACCACAAGTGTAAATACACTGCAAACTCGGTTGCGGTGCGCTCTTGCGTCTTTTTATTTTCTAAAAACTCGTTTTGAATTTCGGTAGGCCTTGGCCCCCAATCGCCTAAAACAGTTAAACTTTCAGGATCTAGGCCAATAATTTTTGGAATAGAACGTCCGCCATTGGTTAGAAATTGATCGATCACTTCTGGGTGTTCATCGCGCAAAATCATTTTCATTTCTAAAAGCGGATTCAGCTGCGTCATTTTATAAATGAAGGGCAGGTTTTGAGCGGCATCACCACACCAGCCTTCGGTTATTACTAATAATGTGAGCGGAGATGTAATGTTGAGTAAACGCTCTTGAGTTTCGGGAGTTAACTTTCCAATTTTAGTCCACTTTTTCATGCGCTTGTCGTTCATTCGCGCATAATTAAGCATGGCCTCCGACTGATTCTCTCCAGTCGTTTTTTCCTCCATTAATAAGCCACTAAGCAAGCTTAAATATTGCTCATAGCTCATAGCGTTTTCAAGTAATTCTTTGGTAATAACAGCTTCCATAAGTCATGATTTTTGGATGACAATATGGAAACCAAAGGCTATTCAGAATCGTTCGATTCTTCCCATTTTTTGAAGCGATCCACATCGCTTCTGAAGCTTTTTCCCAACC
Organism: Roseivirga seohaensis subsp. aquiponti; assembly: GCF_001267955.1. Classification (NCBI taxonomy): domain Bacteria; kingdom Pseudomonadati; phylum Bacteroidota; class Cytophagia; order Cytophagales; family Roseivirgaceae; genus Roseivirga; species Roseivirga seohaensis. Next base: position 372,747 of record NZ_JSVA01000010.1, on the reverse strand, counting down.
AAACCAGAACGGTAGCATCATCTATAAGTCCGGCAACGGGAATAAAGTCAGGAATGGCATCGATTGGAGTAACAAAATAGATTAAGCCTGCCACAAACATGATAATGGTTTGCCAAGGCGTTTCAGTATAAACACCTTTCAAATAACTTGAAATCATGCGCATAATCAAGGATAGAAACTCAACGATTTTTGCTTTAAGAGAGTCATCACTACTACTGGCTTCCATCTTTTTTTGTGTATCGGCCAATAGCTCTTTGAGCTTTACGCGGTCATTCACAATTTTACCCGCCTTGGCTTTCATTTTGCCAAAAAATCGCTCTTCTCTTTCGTTTAAATCCTTCTCCTTACTCATACACGATTAAAAAACTTGTCTAATTTCATTTTTTACAAAAGAGAGCGTATCACCAATGGGGTCACTCTCGAGCTTCATCATCTTATCAAAAATTGTCTGAGATAAATCTATAGCATTATTTTCGGCCTTCATTTCTTGAGAGGCATCTTGAATAACGGCAATAATTATGTTCACCGTATCTCGAACTCGCTGCCATGCCTCATCGCTCATATAAACCTGCTGCGAAAGGTTATGGTTTAGTTCTTCACCAATTTCGTTCAATAACAAGTGTTGAAATTCGAAAGCGTTTATACTAGGGTTACTCAACCGAAGCAGCATATTATTGGGCGAAATGCGCTCCAGCAACAAACAGGTGCGCTCGTAGGCTTGAAGTCGAATGGGCAAAACAGTGTCAGTAGTTTTCATTTTGAGCCCAATCAATTGAGCATCGAACTGCTTTTGCAAAAAATTTCTGACAACTAAATACACAGCATAAAGCACTAGCCCCGCTGGAATTAAAATTTGAATTAAATCGGTAAGGTATTCCATGTTCATTTTTAATACGACATTCTGCTAGACTATCGGAAATTGTGAGTGAAAATAATGAGATTATTGGCCAAAGCCATTGATCTAACTAGATTTTCATTTTTTCATTGTTTGAAAAGAAGGTCAATCATGTCATAGAAAAAACCAGAAGTCGATTACTGGCTGCTTTTTATAGTCTGCTAATCGCTTTCTTATCTGCTCTTTCCCCTTTGGCGATGCCACAACCACCATAATTTGTGGGTTTTCCAATTCTTGTATAAAGCTTACATGCCTCATTAGCACATTGTACACTTCTAAACCAATTTTCTTTTGATTGTTACAAACCCAGTAAAACGACTGACTTCTTTCCTGAAGAAGTTTGGCCATTTCCTTTCCATTAGTGCCAGCTCCCCAAAGCACCAAAGGTCTTGATTCATCACGATCGAGCTCGAAAAAATAGCCCAATTTCAAATCGAAGTAGCGATTGTCTTTATACACTTTAAGCGTTCTTGAAATCCTATCTGGCCTATCGCGCCAATGATTAAGCACTTTATTTAAGCCCACGATTTTTAACCCATGCTTATAAACCCGAAAACAGAGATCGTAATCTTCTGGATAAACCTCAGGGTTGAAAGCCCCAACAGCATCAAAATCGTCTTTGTGCATTAACCAGCACTGAGAAGGAATAGAACACTCTTTATAAATTTCTTCATAGTGATTATCATCGGTGGCTATTTCGTTTAGCCAGCGGTCGTAACGTAAAAAACCTTCACCCACTTCGCCTTCATCTACAAAATGGGCTGTGCCTCCTGCCACTACCGTTCCCTTTCCATACTTCTGCCATTCCTCCACCAGCACTTGTAGTTTATCTGGCGGCATTATATCATCCGAATCCATTCTATTGATTAATTCACCTTGGGCATAAGCATAACCATGTTTTAAAGTAGGAATCAGGAAATTGCGTTCGCTATGATACAGCTTAATGCGTTTATCTTTTTGAGTATAGGCCTTCAAAATCTCAGGGGTCTCATCTGTAGAATGGTCATTCACGGCAATCAATTCCCAGTGGGGGTAAGACTGAGCAATAATAGAATCTATGCATTCGTGCAAATAAGGTGCAGTATCTTTTGCGGCCATAATAATGGACACCAATGGCGATGCGCCAGAACTATTTGAGTTCATAGAATGCATGTTAATTTTCAGCGGGTTTTATAAGTGCCGAATTCAAGAAATTTGAAATTACCGAAATAAAGGGGCAAAAGCATTAATATTCACATATTCCGAACCCAATCAATAGAGAAGCCATAAGTTTAAAAGATATTCAACAACTTAAGCGGAAGGAATGGAACATTCTCAATTCTGACTAAGTTTACAACTCAAACAAAGTAGTGATATGTCGCAAGTGTTAGAACCAGTAACCATTACACCAAAAGCCTTGGAAGAGGTGAAAAGCATTATGTCCAACAAAAGTATTCCTGAAGGATATGGTTTAAGAATTGGCGTAAAAGGTGGTTCTGGCTGCGGTGGAATGGGCTACTTACTGGGTTTCGACAAACCCAAAGAAGGCGACATCACTTATCAAGTAGACGGAGTAAATGTGCACGTTGAAAAGCGGCAAACCATGTATTTATTGGGCTTAGAAGTCGATTTTTATGAAGGAGCAGATGCAAGAGGTTTTACTTTCGTAAACCCCGACAAGGAAGAATAAGCTTTAAAAGCGTCAACAAAACTCCTATAATTCTTATATTTTGCCAAGCAAAAAAACATTATGCTTGACAATACTCATCTAATTAACACGATTACCAAATTTTTAGAACAAATTGGTATTCCTATTCAGTACACATCTATTAAGGAATCAACTTTTTTACCTGGTATTAATATAGATAAAGGAGTGCTTTTTATTGACCAAGGTAAGCTGAAATACCCTGGTGACTTACTTCACGAGGCGGGTCATATTGCCGTAATGACGCCTAAAGAACGAGCTAGTATTTCTGGTAATATTGAGGAGCACAAACCCGAGGGAGAAAGTGATGAAATGGCGGCTATTTTATGGTCGTATGCTGCACTAAAGCATTTAAATCTAGCCCCTCAAATTGTGTTTCATCCTGAAGGCTACAAAAACGATTCAGAATGGTTGATCGAAAACTTTGAAAACGGTCAATACATAGGCCTTCCCCTATTGGAATGGATGGGGCTAACGGATTCAGATAGTTTTCCAAAAATGAAATACTGGCTAAGGCAATAATGGACTATGCTTAAAGACATTTACGTTTTGGGTACTGGCTTATCGCATGATGGTTCTGCTGTAATTCTAAAAAATGGTGAAGTAGCCATTGCCATAGAAAAGGAAAGGCTAAGCCGAATCAAACATGATGGAGGCAATGATAACCTTGCTATTCAATATTGCCTAGATGCACTCAGAATTACAATGGATGACATTGCACTTACTGTACAATGTGAGAATTTTGTAGTTCCAGAACGCAACCGATTTCAGGGAGAAAGAATATTCAAAAGTTATCCCAAAACACCCCTTCACTCTATTTCTCACCATTTGGCACATGCGTACAGCACTATTGGCACAAGCCCTTTTTCGGCATTCAATATCTTGGTGATTGATGGTTGTGGCAGTCCCTATCAACAATGTACCGAAGATTTACACCCTTCACTGGAAGAATTGGGGTTTTCTGAAAACGGACTTAGTGGCCTCATATGTGAAAAAGATAGCTTCTACCATTATGATGGTGAAAACCTCAAAGTTCTGTTCAAGGATTTTAGCGAAATGGACATTCCAAAAGGGAATGCAGTTCAGATGCCCACTACCAAACATTCAATTGGTGGATTTTATGCTTACATAAGCCAATATTGCTTCGGAAACATGAGCGATGCTGGTAAATTGATGGGCTTGGCTCCTTTCGGAAATAAGAACGTGTATACGCAAGAAGCTTTTAGTTTTGAAAATGGAAGAGTGTTTGTTCGTGAAGAATGGAAAACAAGCCTAAAAACCCCAGCCTTAGATTACCCTACTTTCCAGAAGAGTTTTCAATATTATGCAGATGTTGCTTTTTGGGCACAAAAGGAAGTGGAAAAAGCCATCATTTATATAGTCGAAAGTAGAACTGTATTAAACGGTAACCAGCCTTTAAGTTACTCTGGAGGCGTAGCTTTAAATGCTGTAGCAAATGCCAAAATGATTCAAAAGGGACTTGTTAACCAACTTTACATTGAACCTGCAGCAGCAGATAATGGACTGGCTTTGGGTTGTGCTTACTACGGTTGGTTAGAATTATTAAAAGAAAAAAGAAAGCAGCACAACGGAAGCACTTGCTTTGGTATTTCTTATTCCGACCAAGATGTAGCTCAAACACTAAAAGATTCATTCCCAAACTTAAACGTAACGCATTATCAAAACCGTAGTGAGTTTCTAAGCTCTACAGCAAAACTTATTTCTGAAGGAAAAACAATTGGTTGGTTTCAGGATAGATGTGAGTTTGGCCCTAGGGCATTGGGAAGTAGATCAATATTGGCCAGTCCATTTAATGAAAGAATGCAGCTCCATATCAATCAAAACATCAAATTTCGTGAAGACTTTAGACCTTTTGCTCCTGCTGTGCTTGCAAAAGATGTTCACCTTTATTTCAAACACGGTTTTGAAAGCCCCTACATGATTTTAGTTGATGAAGTTAAAGAAGAATGGATCAATAAATTAAAAGCCGTTTCCCATGTTAACGGTTCCGCCAGAGTACAAACCGTAGATGGTAGTTGGAACAAACCTTTCTATAAACTACTACTAGAGTTAAAAAACATAAGTGGACATGGAATGGTGCTTAACACCTCTTTTAATAAAAAAGGCCAGCCCATAGTTGAAACGCCTCAGCAGGCCATCGAGCTTTTCAACGAATCCGCATTAGATGTTTTAGCCATTGAAAACTACATTATTCAGAAATAGCCTCTGGCAATAACAGGTTTTTAAGCCAGTCATTCAGCTCCATATCCAACACCATATGAACGCGATCTTCAGTGCCACGATTATGAACCGAATGAGGGTCAGAGAGTCGACAATACCAACATTCACCTGCCTTCATAATTACTCGTTTTTTGTTTAGATAGAACTCTACGTTGTCATTCGTCACTACAGGAACATGGAGCCTTACAATTCCATTTTCTTCATCCAAATCATAATCCCGATGCTCCTTAATTTCCGAGCCTGCACCAAGCTTCATTAGTCTAACACTTGTTATTTTGGTTTTAAATGTTCCAATTACTTGTCTAAAATACTCACAGTTCGCTAAAAAAGGTGTGTCTTCAAATTCTGTAACACCAGGAGCAGAAAAAATCATGAGGATAGGATGAGTTGCTCCTTTTGGCCCTCTGAGTGGAATCACACTCCAATCTCCAGAATAGTTATCCTTCACAAAATGTTCGGTCCAATCTCCATATATTTTGTTAAGATCATTAACCAATAAGGATTTATCAAAATGAAATGGAAGGCGTACTTTTTCTGGCAACATAGGTCTACAATTTACAGTAGAAAAAACTTTTGTGTGTAAGGAATGAAATTATATTTGCCTCAAATAGTCACTATGGTTCAATTCGATATAGTAATCGCAACCTGCGATAAGTATGTAGCTCCAGAAAAGATCACTCCTTATGTGCAGAATGTTCTCACAGAAGATCAAATCATACTTTCTGCTTTGGAAAAGAAAGGGCTTAAAGCAGTTCGTAAATCATGGTCAGACCCTGATTTTGATTGGAGTAGCACAGATAAAGTACTAATCAGAACTACTTGGGATTACTTTGAGCGCTTTGAAGAATGGCAGTTGTGGCTAGATTTGGTTTCAGAGAAAAGCACCCTGATTAACGCCATAGACTTGGTGCGCTGGAATATGGACAAGCATTATTTGGGTGATCTAGAAAAGCGCGGCATTAACATTCCCGAAACCCATTATATAGAAAAAGGCACTACCACTTCTTTGAAAGAACTACATACACTAACAGGTTGGGAAGAAACCATTTTAAAGCCTTGCGTATCGGGGGCATCGCGCCACACTTACAAGTTAAATGCAGATAATATTGAAGCACACGAGGCCATTTTTCAAAAATTAATTCAGAACGAAGCCTTTATGCTTCAGCCTTTTCAGAAGAATATTTTTAAAGGTGAAATTTCCTTAATGGTGATGGGAGGCCAATTTACTCATGCGGTGTTAAAAGTGGCCAAACCGGGTGATTTCCGTGTGCAGGATGATTTTGGTGGAAGCGTCCACGACTATCAACCTACTCAAGCAGAAATGGATTTCGCTGAAAAAGCAGTGTCGGTTTGCAGCCCAAGTCCTTCTTTGGCTCGAGTAGATATTATTCGCGATAACAATGATGAACTGGCCATTATCGAGTTAGAAATGATTGAACCAGAACTTTGGTTTAGGTTGAACCCAAAGGCTGCTGATGTTTTGGCGGGTTGTATTTAAGTTTCTTCGCCATTCAAATGGCCGAGTGAGTAGTTGACCAAATTCTTAGGCAGGTTAATTATTAAAAAACATATCTTTCATACTATCAAACGATTTGCTATGAAAAGAACATTCCTCTTCACATTGCTGCTGCTGACTTCATTTTTCGGCCTTAAAGCCCAAGTGGTAAATATTGAAATAAAAACCGAATTGGGTTCCATTATGGCCGAACTTTACCCAGATGAGGCGCCTATTACTGTAGCAAATTTCATTAAGTACATTGAGAACCATAAGTTTGATAGCGCCAGTTTTTACCGTACAGTAAGAATGGACAATCAGCCGAATAACGATGTGAAGATTGAAGTGATTCAAGGTGGCATTTCCTATAACCGTTCGGTGACTTCTTATCCGCCTATTGAACATGAAACCACCGAGAAAACTGGAATTTTACACAAAGACGGTGTTTTATCTATGGCGCGGGTTGGGCCGGGCACGGCTACTGCTGAATTTTTCATCTGTATCGGAGACCAACCCTCTTTAGATTTCGGAGGAAAGAGAAACCCTGATGGGCAAGGTTTCGCCACCTTCGGTAAGGTGACCAAAGGCATGGATATCGTGAAGAAAATTCAGCAACGAGAAGACAAAAATCAATACCTAGTAGAGAAGGTTAAGATTTACTCGATTAGTGTTTTGAAGTAAGCTTAAATCATAATTAAAGAAAGTCACTAAATGGAAGGCTTAACTTGTTGAAAGGGCTTCTACAATAACTAGGATAAGAAATCCTATATTTGTGATGTGAAGAAAATGTACATCATAGCAGGGCCGAATGGAGCTGGAAAAACAACTCTTTCCTACACAATTCTTCCAGAAATATTTGACTGTGACGAATTCGTAAACGCAGATGAAATAGCGAAAGGGATTTCTCCTTTAAACCCAGAGAAAGCTGGCATCAGAGCTGGCAGATTAATGCTTCTAAGGATCAAAGAACTGGTAAACAATGAAGAATCATTTGCGTTTGAAACAACGTTATCAACAAAGTCTTATCAAGGGTTTGTTAAAATGACAAGAGTACGTGGTTACGAAGTTATACTGCTTTTCTTAGCACTTGACTCCGTTGACTTGGCAATTCATAGAGTTGATACAAGAGTTAAAGAAGGAGGGCATAACATTCCAGTTACAACAATTGAAAGAAGATACTTTAACGGTTTAGTAAACTTCTTTAAAATCTATAAATCCATTGTGGATAAATGGATTTTGGTGGACAACTCGTCTGAAAATTTTGAGTTTATTGCTCAAGGATCGGGTTCTGAAGTGGTTATAAAAAATGAAAAAATTTGGTCTGATTTAAACAGAAAGTATAATGGACATTAAAGACGAATTAAAAGAATTAGAGCAAAAAGTAAGCTTGGGACTTAAGGAGGCTTACAGAAAAATGGTTGAGTTCAAGAAAAGGAACAATAGTCCTTTAATCGTTTCTCGCAACGGAAAAGTAATTGAAATAGCTCCGAAAGACATACCTCTTACTACGAATTCCAAGAACTAATTTCATTTGAAATAATTCAACTTCCCATAAAAAAACCGACTCGAAATAAATCAAGCCGGTTTCCATACATCAACAACTTACAACTATTTTCTATTCCTCTTCAGGAACATAACTGGCTTCTAATGCTGCCAATTCTTTTTTACCGTACGCAATTCTTGTGATCACTACATACAATACTGGCACAAAGAAAATGGCCAAGAATGTAGCAGCAAGCATACCTCCAATTACTGTCCAGCCAATGGTTTGACGCGCTACCGCTCCTGCACCATGCGCCATAGCCAAAGGCACAACACCCAAAATAAAGGCCAGCGATGTCATTATAATTGGACGCAATCTCAGCTTCACTGCATCTAAAGTAGCCGCCACTAATGGCACTCCTCTATCCACACGCTCTTTGGCAAATTCCACAATTAGAATGGCGTTTTTGGCGGCCAAACCAATCAGGGTAATCAAACCAATTTGAGCATAAACGTTATTATCCAATTTTGGCAAGAAAGTAAGGGCTACAATAGCTCCAAAAGCTCCCAATGGCAAAGCCAAAAGCACAGAAAAAGGAACCGACCAGCTTTCGTAAAGAGCAGCCAATAACAATGACACCAAGACAATCGCCAAAGCGAAAATCATAATGGTGCTATTGCCTGAGGCCAATTCTTCCTTACTCAAGCCGGAGAAATCGTAACCATAGCCTGCAGGTAGTACTTCCGCAGCCACTTCTTCTAAAGCTGCTAAAGCTTGACCAGAACTATAGCCTGGGGCAGCATTACCATTAATTTCTAAAGAACGGAAAAGGTTGTAGTGAGAAATCACTGGTGCGTTTTCTACCACTTTGTAACTGATTAAAGCACTCAACGGTACCGCTCCACCTTGTCGGCTTTGCACATAAAACTGATTTAAATCCTCAATTCTAGTTCGATACGAAGTATCTGCTTGGGCTACTACCCTAAAGTTTCTTCCGTAGCGGGTGAAATCGTTGATGTAGCTACTTCCCATGTAATTCGACATGGTGGCAAATACATCCGAAATATTCACCCCAAGTTTCTTCGCTTTTTCACGATCTACTTCAACATTATAGCCTGGAGTTTTTACGGTAAAGAAACTATAGGCCATGGCAATTTCAGGCCTCTGATTGGCTGCCATTAAGAATTGTCCCATCACTTGTTCCAATTCTTTGATGTCGCCACCAGCTTTTTGTTCTAGCATAAAACTAAATCCACCTGTTTGACCTAAACCAGGAATGGCTGGCGGTGGAATTACCACAATATTGGCTTCTTTAATCACTCCAAATTTCTGAGTTAACTGACCGATAAGGCCAAATAACTGCTGTGAAGGTTCTTTTCTTTGTTCCCAAGGATCCATTTGAAGGAAGAAAGTACCTGAGTTTGGCTTAAACGAGAAGTTAATCGCATTCAATCCACCAATACCTGTGGCATTGTTTATTCCTTCTGTGTCATTTATGATTTGCGCCATTTCATCCATTACCGCTCTTGTTCTGGCGCTAGACGCACCTTCTGGCAACTCTAATGAAATGAACAAACGACCTTCGTCTTCAGTAGGAATAAAACCTGTTGGTTTTGACTGGAATAAACCGATAGTTCCTGCGAAAATACAGGCCAATAGAATCAATACCAGTGGAGCTCCTTTAATACTTCTTTTCACTCCATTTGAGTAAGAAGAAGTTACTCTTTCGAACCAATTATTGAATTTGAAGAAGAACTTATTAATGCCTTTTCCATTTTCATTCACTTTAGACGGACGCAACAATAAGCTACACAATGCCGGAGTAAGTGTTAAAGCCACAAAGGCCGAAATCAATACTGAAATAGCAATAGTGATGGCAAATTGCTGGTACATTCTACCTACAATACCCGGAATAAAACCAACTGGTATAAATACCGCAGCCAAAATTAAAGCGATAGCAATTACTGGAGCTGTAATGTCTTTCATAGCCCGCATGGTTGCCTCTTTGGCTGAAAGCTTATAGCGATCGATGTAATGCTGAGCAGCTTCTACCACCACAATGGCATCATCTACCACAATACCAATGGCCAATACGAAACCAAACATGGTTAATGTGTTGATGGTAAAACCAAGCGGCACAAAGAAAATAAAGGTTCCAATAATAGAAACTGGAATCGCCAAAATTGGTACTAAAGTAGCCCTCCAACTTTGCAGGAAGAGGAACACAACGATAATTACCAAAAGCAATGCTTCAGCAAAAGTGGTCAGTACTTCATTGATGGAAACCTGCACCACTGAAACCGCCTCGAACGGCACGATATAATCCATATCGGCAGGAAAAGCCGCTTTCAGCTCATCCATCGCCTCATAAATTCCTTCGGCAGTATCTATAGCGTTACTGCCCGGTGCTTGGTACACCAACAATATAGTAGCGTCTTTCTGGTTGATAATCGACTGACGACCATAACTGAACTGACCCAATTCTACCCTGGCTACATCTTTCAAATACACTAAAGAACCATCAACATCAGTTCTCAGAACAATGTCTTCGAACTCAGCCTCATTTTCCAATCTACCATTCACGGTAATTGGGTATTCAAAAGCCTGTGATTGATACTGAGGCATTCCGCCCACAGTTCCGGCAGCTACTTGTAAGTTTTGCTCTCTAATGGCAGCCGTTACTTCTGCAGAAGAAATTCCATACTGAGCAAGTTTGTCTGGTTTCAACCAAACCCTCATACTGAAATCTTGACCTATGGAAACAATGTCTCCTACCCCTTTTACCCTCAATAGCGCATCGCGTACATAAATGTTGGCGTAATTGGAAAGAAACTTAGTATCGTGAGAACCTTCTGGCGAATACAAGCCAATTACCATCATGATACTTGGGTTACGTTTTCTTACTGTTACACCCAAACGCTGAACAGCCTCTGGCAAAGTAGGTTCAGCAATACTCACACGGTTTTGCACGTCCAAAGTGGCTATATTAATGTCGGTACCTACTTCAAAGGTTACGTTCATTTGCATCTGGCCAGTGCTTGTGTTGTTCGAGCTAATGTAAGCCATGCCCGGAGTACCGTTAATCTGCGTTTCGATAGGTGTAGCTACCGTTTGCTCCACCGTTTTAGCATCTGCGCCAGTATAATTGGCCGAAACAGAAACCACTGGTGGTGTAATATCTGGATATTGGGTAACCGGCAAATTGAGTGCTGCCAAAGCCCCTACCAGCACAATCACAATGGAAATTACCATTGCCATGACTGGCCGTTTTATAAAAGTTTGTGATATCATTCTTTTTAATTTTTGAAGATGGAATTGATATTACAATTGAGAAGGAAGCATTTCAGGTGCTACTTTCGCGCCCTGTCTAAGTTTCTGAATTCCTTCAAAAACAATTTTCTCCCCTGGCTTTAAACCACTGCGCACCGCTATGTTTGCGCCTAGTAAACTCCCCAATTCTAGCTTGCGCTGACTCACCGTATTTTCATTGTCGATTACATAGACAAAATATTCTCCCATTTGCTCGGTTACGGCTTTGTAAGGTATGATTACTTGCTGACCATAATCTTGGTTGATTACGCGCATAGAAACCGTCATTCCAGAAATAAGATCACGATTAGGATTGTCGAATTTCACTCTCAAACTGATCGTTCCTGTTTGTCTTCCAACAGCGCGATCTATTGTTACTAATTCACCCACAAACGGGTAAACTGATCCATCGTGAAAAGAGATAGTGAAAAGTGAATCTGGATTATCGTTTCCTTTCATCAAGCGATTGAACCTAGGAATTTCGCGCTCACTGATCGAGAAGTTCACCAAAATTGGGTTGTCTGACGACAAGGTGTTCAGCAATGGCTGACCCGGTGAAACTTGAGCCCCTAAACGTACTTGCGAAATACCGATGGTACCATCGAACGGAGCTGTTACTAAAGTGTAGCTCAAATCGGTTTTTGAGCTTTCTAATTGTGCTTTGGCCGCAGTAAGCTGCGACTGTGCTGTAAGCAAATCCGCTTTAGCATAATCTACTTGCTGCTTTGCAATAGCATCTTTTTCAATCAATCGTTCATAACGCTCTACATCTTTTGTGATTCGAGCCAAATTAGATTCCGCAATAGCAACAGCCGCTTCTGCTTGCTGTTTTGCTGCTTCATATTTACTTCGATCGATCTCATAGAGCTTCTGCCCCTTCTTAACAGTTTGCCCATCCTGAATAAAAATATTGGTAATTGTACCACTAATTTGAGGTCTTAATTCTACCTCGTTTTTAGGTACTACTGTAGAAGGGTATTCATCTATCGCAGTTACCTGTTTTTGTTCTACCGTAATAGCTTTTACCGCCACAGCCGGAGGTGCAGCTTGTTGTACAGTGGCCTCTGATTTGCTGCATGATGAAATGCCAAATAGCATTACAGCCAAGGTCAATATTGTAGCTTGTGTTCTCATTATTTTGAAATAGTTATTTGCTTGATCAATTGATTTCTATGTTCCCTAAAGCCTTTTTCAGGTCGAGCTTGCTGGCTAAAACCTTATAAAGTGCATTGTAGTGGTTGAGTTGTGAAGTTCTTAGTTCGGTTTCTGCCACAATAAGATCCACGTAGGCTTTGATACCTTCATCATATTGTAACTTGATAATGTTGTACACCTCTTCAGCCAATTCCATGTTTTCCTTTACCGACTCCCACTCATATAGATTGCTTTTGTAAGCAGCCAAAGCCGTTTCGTATTCGGTATTGATTTGGCCTTCTAAATTGATTTTGCTTAACTGAAGACGCTCTTCATTGAGTTCGGCAATCTTAATCTGTTGAGTTCTTTTTCCACCTTGAAAGATTGGTATGCCCACAGAAACACCCACTACAGAAGTAGGGTAATTTTTTCGGTACAGATCGGAAAATTCATTATTAAAAAACAACATATTATAATTATAATAGGCGGAAACCTTAGGGATGAATGACCACTTTTGATACTTGGTTTGCAATCCAAATAAGGAGAGTTGCGTTTCCATTTGTTGATGCTCAATTCGGTTTTGCACCATTAATTCCTCAGTAGTATCCATCACGGTTTCCTTTTCCATGGCCGCATAATCAAAATCTAGATTCAAATCATTGGGCAATGGAAAACCCATTAACTGTTTTAAATAAGCAAACTTAGCATCCAAAGAAGTAGCTACTCGGTTTCTATCGCTTTTAAGATTAGAAAGTGATATACCAGCCCTTTGATAGTCCGTTTTATCTACCAAGCCAGATTCGTAACGGCTTTTGGCATCCTGATACTGTTTTTGCAAACGGTTCAGGTTTTCATCTAAAATTTCGAGTTGCTCGTAGGTCAACAGAATATCGTAGTATGCTTTGCTTACCATCACCACCGTATTCACCTTATTTCCTTCAGTGCTCTGATCGAGTTGCGAACGCACCAAGTCTTTTGTTTGTAAAGCAAAAAACTGGTCGCGATTAAATAATGTCTGATTTACCTGAAAAAGCAGGTTTGAATTATAATTCTGCCCAAAAGTGATTAGCTGATCTCCAATGACCTGAGTTTGGCGCTTAATATTATGCGAAGCACCAAAATCGGCTGTCACTTGAGGCAACCAACCCGATAAACTTGATTTAATTTCATGTTCCCCAATTTCTTCATCCAGCAACGATTGCTGAATCATGGGGCTATTTTCTAAGGCGTAATCCAAAATCTGGTCTAAGCTGAGTTTGGTATTCATTGGTTGATTTTCTTGTCCAATTGTTAGTTTGGGCACTAGAAAAACCAATAGGCCATAAAGCAAGAATTGCTTAATTCCTCTCATAATAATCTATCTGTTTTAAAGGTTTATGTTTATTCTTTTGTGGGGAAAATCTTACTGTTTCCTAATCGCGTCCCAGGTCATTTCTGCGAGTTGATTAAGATCGATTCCTCTTTCTGCAACTTTTTCACTAAAATTCTGCCTGACTTTCGACATGGAATTGACACTTCCGATCACCATGATAAAGAGAATGTCGGGCGAAAGATTTCTTAAAATCCCCTTGTCAATTCCTTCTTGAAAGAAGTTACTATTCCAATCATGCCATGGAGAATCTGCATTCTGAATTTCACGGGTATTGAAAGGTGAAATCATAAATTGTTCAAAGAAGCTCTGTATTTCTGGGCGGTCTAAATAGAGCTCACTTAAGTTATTCCAGTAGTTAAAAAATCGTGTTTTAAAATCCAACGAAGGATCATCGCTTCCGCTTACATGGTTAAAAATTATACTCTTTGCGTAAAAGAATAGCTCACCAATCAAGTCATCTTTGCTATCGAAATAGGTATAAATGGTGCCTGCTGCCACTCCTGCATTTTTCGCCATCATGCTCATTGGGCAACCATGAAAACCATGATCTTTAATAAGCGCTAAGGCACTTTCTAAAATGAGTTTTTTCTTTTCTGCTATGGGTTCCATAATGGATTTACTTAAACTGAATGAACGTTCAATCAGTATAACGATTGATTAGTTCCCGCGTTGTTGAAAAATTTCAACATTATTTTTCAGAACCAGAGTTAAGGAAGAGTTTTCATGCCTAGATGGTTCCTCTGATTCAGTATTTTTCTCTTGAAAAGAGTAAATTAGACCCTTGTACTCCTTCTTAAATACCAGTATAAGCCAATGACTATTAACCCCGCTACAGAAAAAGTAATCCAAAGTCCATGGTTTAGTGGAGTGCCATCTTCTGAAACTCAGCGATTCTTAGCTTTGACAAAACTGGTTCAATTGAAGAAAGGCGATCGTTATATTGAAGCCGGAGAAACACCCAAGATTTTTGGCTTTGTTACAAAAGGCCTGTTCCGTTTTCTTTATACCGACCAAGAGGGAAAAGAATACACCAAAGTTTTTGTGCCCGAACATAGCTTTGTAAGTGCTTATTCGGCCATGGTATTGAACCAAGCTTCGTACTTTTCTATCGAGGCACTGGAAGATTCGGAAGTACTGACCATCAGTTATGTAAGCTGGCTCCGATTGAAAGAAAGCCACCCCTGCTGGAATGAGTTATTGATTAAAGTATTGGAAAAGGCATTCATTATGAAAGAAGCTCGCGAACGGGAATTTTTGTTCTTGGATGCAGAAAGCCGTTACCAAATTTTTCTAGAGCGTTTCCCAAATCTAGAACACAGATTGAAGCAGCATATGATTGCATCCTATTTAGGAATAGCCCCAGAATCTTTAAGCCGCGTAAGAAAAAAAGAGCCATCTTAACCTAGGTCAATGTTTTGAGTTTTCACGGAGTCTAGTTTTGTCAAAAAAAATGAAACTTGAAAACAACACCGTATTAATTACCGGAGGAAGTTCAGGCGTTGGACTGGAACTTGCCCAAAGGTTAATCCAACTCAACAATAAAGTATTGATCTGTGGCAGCTCACTAGAAAAATTAAAGCGCACAAAAGCTCAAATGCCTTCTATCGATTATTTGGCTTGCGATTTATCTGAAGAAGAAGGCCCTACAAAACTCTTTGATTGGGTCAAGGAAAAACACCCTACCTGTAATGTTTTGGTGAACAATGCAGCCATTACTCATACCCTCAATTTTCATGATACGCCCGATATTCTAGAAGTAGCGAAAAAGGAAATTCAGGTCAATCTAATGGCTCCAATTGCACTGACAAAACTTTTCTCTCCGCTGTTAGAACAAAATCCAAATCCCGCAGTGATTAACATTACATCTGGTTTGATCTATTCGCCCCGAGCTGTTTACCCGTTTTATGGTGCGACTAAAGCTGCTTTACATTCATTTACTCAAGTGCTCAGAATTCAGTCTTCGAAACGAAACCTTGAAATAATTGAAATATTATTGCCAGTAGTAAATACGCCATGGCACAAAGGAAATCCACCTAAAATTGCCATTACGGTAGAAAAAGCGGTAGAAGGAATGCTCAAAGGATTGAGAAAAGGTCAAACTGAAATTAAGGTAGCAGGAGTGAAAATTCTTTATGCGCTTTTCAGAATAGCCCCCAGTTTTGCGCTAAAGAAAATCAACAGTTTGGGTTCGAAATAAAATAGAACTACCAACTTTTGGAGGGCCGCTTGATATTATTTTTCTAAAAAGGATTGAATGGTTGCGAAAAACTGCTTTTCATTTTCTACAAAAGGAAAGTGACCAGATTTTTGAATGATGGACAGTTGACCGTTAGGGAAGCTATCCGTCATTCTTTCGGCATGAAGGCTTGCGGCAGGTTCTTCACTGCCATAGATAATCAACGTAGGGCAGGTGATTTTCTTCAAGTCAGAATAAAGGTCGAAATCCGCTAAATCGGGTCCCAATAAGCCAAAAACCTGACTGCGCTGCATATAATCTTGTGGCACAAAGAGCTTGAGCTTACTCAAGTTCGTGGTATCGTACATTTGAGGTCGGAATGATATGCGCAGTAGTTTTTCAATTGCTTTAGAGGGGTTTAAAGTTTGCAATGCCCCAGACTCCATAATGGCTTGGCGGTCTTCGCGATCTTTATTCGTAGCCCTTTCTGACACACGACCTCCTTCTAATTGCCAATCGGCTACACTTGGTGCAATGGAGTTGGAAAGTATGAGGTGATTTAAATTTTCAGGATACTTGATTCCGTATTTCATGGCCAGCAATCCACCCCAAGAATGACCGAACAAATTAATCTTCTCTAGCTTCAGTGTTTGTCTGATTTGCTCTATGTCGTCTACGAAACCTGCTAAGTTCATGGTCTCGACTTGTACCTCTACGGAAGATTGTCCGCAAGCCCTTTGATCGTAAAAGATAAGCTGGTAGTCTTTGGCGAGTTCGTCAAAATGAGGGAGAAAATAGGAATGCTCCATCACAGGGCCGCCATGGACAATCACCAGAGGATCGCCCTGCCCCATGGTTTTATAATACACTTGAGAACCGTTGATTTCTAGAAAACCTGAGGTGGTCGGAATTTCCTTTTCACTGAACTGGCAACCAAGCAATACGGAACAAATGGTGAGTAAAAGTAGGGTTCTCATAAGTTCTAATGTTGATTAAAAACTTCTCGTTTCTATATCCTTCGTTCCTCAGGATGAAAAACGGTGAGCGCAAACTTCCTGAATAATATTTAAGCTAGGAGTTCCTTGGTCAATTAATAATACAGTTCTCAGCTAACCTCCTACCCTTTTGACATTGTAACCTTCCGATTGGAGCAACTGAAGTATTTTATCTCTAAAATCACCTTGAATTAGAATCTCTCCGTCTTTAGCCGACCCACCTACACCACATTTCTGCTTGAGTAGTTTACCCAATTCTTTCAAATCGTCATCCGTTCCGACAAAACCTTCCACAAGGGTTACTTGCTTACCTCCACGGCTTTTTTTATCCAACATCACCTTCAACTTTTGAGCACTAGGCACTAGCGTTTCTTGGGTGAAATCGTTTTCATATTTGTATTGAAAATCATCGCTGGTAGAATAAACCACACCAGAACGTCCCTTATCTCGATTACTTTTCTTGACCATTTTCAAAAATAAGAAAGCCCGAGCAATTTCGGGCTTTCTGTATTAAAATTCTGATTTTGGATCTATCGATCCTTATTTCTTCCTAGAGAGTGTCCAAACTGGAATTTGAGAATGATTCACCAAATCTTCAGCAATACTTCCACTCAATAAATGCAGCAAGCCGGTTCGACCGTGTGTTCCAATGGCAATCATATCTGCATTAACATCTTCGGCATAAGCCAAAATTCCTTCTTCCTCAGAAGTCTCATTATAAATTGCAGTATGCACATTGGCCAATTGATGGTCGTTGATATACCTTACAAACTCATCTTGCATTTGACGCTGGGTATGGAAATCGTTGGTGGTATTAATTTTCACCAAATGCAATTTAGCTCCAGTTAATGCTTGTAATTTTTTAAGCTCTACAAAAAGTCTCGATTGTTCTTCACGTAAATTGGTGGCCAACACTATATTCTGAATGGTATTCAATTTTACTTCTGACTTGATAGTAATTACAGGACATTTGGCATGACGCACAACTTTTTCAGTATTCGAGCCAATTAACACTTCATCAATCCCACTTACACCTTTAGAACCCATCACAACCAAATCAGCCTGATGATCGGCAATGGCCTTTGAGATACTCTGATACGGATTCCCTATCTCTACAGAACCTGTAATATTAATTCCTGCATAAGCCTTACTTTCCACAAGGTTGCGCATGTTTTCTTTGGTCTTCTCAAGCAGTTGCTTTAAGAAAAAATAGTCCTCCGATTCATTGGCAATACCATCACCCATAGTATTGAAAGTATGGTTTTGGGGGCCTTCAATAATATGAATAGCTTGAATTTGAAGTTTGCCTTTTTCGGCCAATTGAGCAGCAAAATTCAAAGCATATTTAGACTGCTCAGAAAAATCTATGGGTACGAGGATGGTTTTCATGGTTTTAGCTTTTTAGTGATTTCATATTTTCAACCATGAATTACCGAAAATGGTTAGATAATTTTAATGATGTACGTCATGTTTTTTAAGCTACCAGCTTTAAAAAGAAAGTTTAGTCCTCCAAATATATTGGCTAGAATAGACACCCAGACAATCGTCAATCGCCAACATTTAGTTATTTGAGAAAGAATATTTGGCTGCTAATAGCGATGATATCCCTAACTTTACGACCGTTTACCCAATGGGGGTAAAGAATTGAAAAGCGGAACTACGAATATGAAAGAAGTATATAAAAAGTCTATCGACCTACATAACAACCTTAAAGGGAAAATCGAAATCACCAATAAAATGGATGTAAACAGCAAGGAAGACCTTTCTTTGCTGTATTCTCCGGGGGTTGCCCAACCTTGTTTAGAAATAGAGAAAAATCCAGAGCTGGCTTACGACATGACCATTAAGGGCAATACTATTGCCGTGATTACAAATGGAACAGCCGTTTTAGGTTTAGGCAATATTGGGGCTTTAGCATCTCTACCCGTAATGGAAGGAAAAGCCATGCTCTTTAAAAAATTTGCAGGGGTTAATGCCTTTCCTATTTGTTTGGATTGCGATGATACTGACGATATCATAGATACTATTAGAAGAATTGCTCCAGTTTTTGGAGGTATTAACCTTGAAGATATTAAGGCGCCTGAAAGCTTTATTATCGAAGAAAAGCTACAAGACCTTGGTATTCCTGTTTTTCATGATGATCAACACGGAACCGCCATTGTAACCCTTGCGGCTTTGATTAATGCAGCCAAAGTAGTAGGCAAAAAAGTAGAAGACATGAAAGTAGTAATCAATGGGGCTGGTGCTGCTGGAATTGCCATTGCCAAGCTTTTGCGTTGCTACAATGTAGAATCTGAACTTTGTGTTTCAATTAAACAATTGATCGTTGCCGATAGCCAAGGCGCTATTCATAGAAGAAGATACGACTTGAACTCAGCTAAAACTGAGCTTTTAAAGTACTCAAACTTCCAAGATGTAGAAGGCGATATTCATGAGATCATCAAAGGAGCCGATGTGTTTATTGGTGTGAGCAAGGGAGATGTACTTACCAAGGCAGATATTCAGAATATGGCCAAAGACCCTATCATTTTTGCAATGGCCAACCCAGAGCCTGAAATTCACCCAGAAGAAGCTTTTGAAGGAGGAGCTGCGATTGTAGGCACTGGTAGAAGCGATTACCCTAATCAGATCAATAATGTTTTGGCCTTCCCTGGTATTTTCAAAGGTGCTCTGAAAGCCCGTGCAAAAACCATCAGTACGGAAATGAAACTAGCCGCTGCCTTTGCTATTGCAAAGAGCGTTGAGCACCCTACCAAAGATCAGGTGATTCCTTCGGCATTAGATACCTCTTTGGCTGACATTGTAGCTAATGCAGTAGAACAAGCGGTATATCATGAAAGAGAATTAGAAGCAGAAATAGAAAGAGAAGAGGCCAAACTGAAAGGCTAAATTTATGTAGTCTAATTATCCAATTGTTCACTCCCCGACATTTGATAAATAAACTTTGAACCAGCAGGCAGTATGCTCGGTTAAATTGAGGTAAGCTTCCTAAAACAGGAATAGCTTACCTCAATTTTAATTTTAAGCCATGAAAGCCATTTGGAACGAAGAAGTAATTGCAGAAAGTAACGACACTATTGTGATTGAAGGAAACCACTATTTCCCTCACGATTCGATCAAAAAAGAATACTTCACAAAAACAGACACGCACACCACCTGCCCATGGAAAGGCGTAGCCAGTTATTATACCATTGAAGTAAACGGTAGCGAAAACCCAGATGCCGCTTGGTTCTACCCCGAAACCAAAGAAATGGCCAAAGGCATCAAAAACTATGTAGCTTTTTGGAGAGGAGTGAAAGTTGAAGAGTAAACTTTAGTACTGCTAAAAAACGTGTATGGTTTTGAAAACCTGAAACGTTTAAGACGTCAATTCCTTGTTATTATTTATTCTTTCCAAAGCCTCCTTTTTATACTTTCTACCCACAGGAAGTTGTTGGGCTTGAACTTTAACATAATCATGTCCGAAGGCTTCCACTTTATTTTTGTTCACTAGGTAAGACCGATGAATACGAATAAACCATTCTGGAAGCATTTTCTCTAAACCACTTATTTTTTCTTTGGTAATGACGACCCCAGTAAGCGTGTTGATTTTTACATAATCAGCAAGGCTTTCTATATAAAGAATATCATCAACTGAAATTGAAACGGCCTCACGATTAGACCTTACTGTGATAGTTTGTAATAGGTTTTTCTGATTTGCTTCCTCCAAAGCAGCAATCCTAGCATCTCGTTCAAGGTTCGATCGGTATACCCGAATGAAAGAGAATAAAATCGCTACAAAATAGATGATGACCCCTAATTGCAGTATATCGCCAGCCACAGGGCTCATCCGATTCCAATTGAAGTCGGTGAGAAAAACAAATGCTGCCATGGCGATTAGCCCAGATAAAAAAACCGAAACCACCACGGTGTAAAAAGTATAAAGCACAAACCAGAAGTGTCTTTTTGCTTCTAGATATTGTGGAACCAGAAAAAGATTGAAGAAGTATGAAGTGGCCACCGCCACGGGCATAAGCATGGAGGCAAAGTAAAAAGAATCGAGATAATTACTCCATTTCAAACCGAATAACAGGTTTAAAAAAATGAAGACTATTGCCCAAAATATGACTTGACGAGAATGCTTGATCATTATTCAAGATTAAGTAAAACGTTAACTAATTCCGCTCCTTTCTTACTATTTTAACCCGAATATCGACTAACGACAGGTATACAGATGGATATGACTTACACATTGCAAAGCTTCCTTAATAGCTTTGAAAGCAAGTTCTAACCCTTAAATATTCAAATTATGCTAGAGTTATTTTTTTTAGGAAGTAAGTTGTTCATGGGCATTCAAACTATCATTGCCGTAATCATGATCGTTTTGTCGGTTTTTAGTGCTAAAGCTGTTTTAGCCAATCAGGTGAATGAGAATTCACAACGAAAGATAAGCCTAATAAAAGAGGTAGGCCTGTTTGCCTTTATCATCGGGTTATTGGCCAGCGCCTTGGACTTGATGGGTGCACTTCAGGCTATTGAAGCAGCAGGAGATATTTCTCCTAGCTTATTGGCTGCAGGTTTAAAAATCACATTTATCACACCTACTTACGGATTGATGATCTACACTTTGTCTTTGCTTATTTATTTTGCTCTAAGGGCTCTGGCCAATAAAGCAACACCTAAATAATCATTGTTCCCCATTAACACAAAAAATCCCCAGCCTATTGCTAGACTGGGGATTGACTTTTTGATTTCTATTCAACTTATCGTTGAATCAGGATTTTCTTGCGGGCAAGTTTGGCTCCATCCTGAACAACGATGGTATGCACACCTTCTGGCATTTTTCGCACATCAATTGTTAGTTTATTTGTAGCTTCTGTCAAAACTTGTGATACCAGTTGTTTTCCAGAATTATCTACCATTTGAACTTTTGTTCCTTTTCTCAAGGTTTCGTCAAATTCTAAATAGACGTAGTCTGAACTTGGAACTGGATAAACATTCACCGCCAAAGTGTACAATTTGTCTTCGATGCCTGTAATGATCACCTCTTCTGCTACTGAGGTGGCTGAACAGTTGTTCGTATTGTTTATGACAACGCTATAGTTACCCGATTCTGTCGGGCTAAAGCTATTGGCAGTTGCTCCATCAATACTCACCCCATCTTTCATCCATTGGTAGCTAAGCCCAGTAACAGCGGTTACAGAAAGTACATTGTCTGTGTTTGTAATTACTGGCGCAGTCAAGGCATCAAATACCGTTGCACTGACTGGCACTCTGAGTTTCGATTCTGTCCCGCTAACCACTCCTGCTACATAAAACATTGATGATGTTTGAAGATCAACTGTATAAGTTGCTTCGCTAGAAAGAGAACTTCCACCCAGTGGTGCGACATACCATTTATAACTATCGGCTCCTGTTGCTGATACGCTCACAGAACCAGGCCCACAATTACTTCCACTAGTGACAGTAACATTTGGCGCCAACACCTTGATTGGAATGTCAATCGTTTTGGTATCTACTCCTCCATTGGCTGTACCTCCGTCATCTTTAACCGTTACCTGAATTGCTCCAAAACCCTCCTGATCTGTCTCTGTTTCAAAAGTCAATAGAGCTGTGGTTTTATCAGCACTTAAAGTCACGCTATTTGACTTGATTACACCAGACTTTGCAGATGTAATGGAGATGGTTTGATTTGCGTCCCCCCCTGCGCTCAAGCCTGTGAGGGTAATAGTCAGGCTTCCCAAGTTTTTCACCACCTGTATTTCAGCATAATCATCAATTGTTGGCGCTTCGTTTACATCTGTTACAGTAACCATAAACTCCTTTTGATAGGTCGCATTATAGTTATCAGTAACAAGTACAGTAACCGTATAGCTGGCCTTTTCCTCAAAGTTGAAGCTACTGCTGGCATATAGTTTAGCATCTGTAATGGTAAACGAATCATTGTCTGTGGTGCCTGTTGGCAAACTATACTGATGTGTATCCGTTGGGTTTTGGTCGGTTACTGATAGCTCACCAATCAAAGTAGCTTCGGCTGAATTTTCAAAAACTGTATTGGCGGAAAGCGCCATTGCCTCTGGAGCAATATTTATAATGGCCAGTTCAGCAGTAGCTACTTTGGCATAGTTACGCTCATCGATGGTAGCCTCTAAAGCATAAGTTCCTACGGCAGATGGCGCACTCGTTTGTCCCGCATAGGTAAGCGCAAAATTAAGACCTGATGGCACTGTAGTAACCGTGACAGGTTTTGCTTCTCCGGTGTTAATGAAACTCAATGTTCCGAACTCGATGGTTGCTTCTGCCTTGGCGATATTCACCTCGAAACTTGTAGTAACCGTCCCTCCTCTTGTGTCCGTTGCTTTTAAAGTTAAAGTGGTAGTTCCTGCATTAACCACAGATAGTTTAAGAAGGCCATCTGCTGAATTGATAACTGAAGTAGTTACAACAGAATTATCCGAGTTAGTAACCACTTCATAAGTCAGCTCTGAATCTGAATTTTCCGCATCAGAGAAGTAATCGAACAAAGCAATATCCTTGGTTTTACCTACCGCAAAGGTTTCTTCAACATTTGGTATGGTAGTTACTGTAGGTAGTGTGTTTGGTGCAATTACTTTAATCGTAATCTCCTCTTCTATAATTCCATTCTTACCATCAGAAATACGAAGAGTGAACTTGTGCTCTCCAACATCTGACAGTTGAGGTGTTCCTGAGATTTTTGGAGTGGAGTAAGCAAGGCGTTTGATTTTGCTTGATTCACTCAGTAAAATATCACCGTTTTCTAATTCAAGTAAATCCAAAACATCACCTAAGGCAGCCTCCTTAGCAATACCGAAATCATTACCAAAATATCCCTTTCCAGCAATCGTAGATACTTTATCTTCTTTAAAATCTAGTACCCTCAATGCATAATTATCATTATCCATTACCAGGATTTTACCTGAATTTAATAAGATAGAGGCCGAAAACCCACCATACCTAGCGTTTTCAATATTTCCATCATGGTAACCAAAGCCATCAACTCCTGAAATGGTTTCAACGTACCCATTAGAGAGTCTTCGTACCGTACCAGCATAATGATCAAAAATCAATAAAGAATCTTCTTTAAGAGGGACAATAGAGGTTGCATAATGGATTCCAGCATCTAAAGCATTCCCATCCCAGTAGCCCCCATAGTTACTGCCAGGTTTACCCGCTATAGTTTTGTAATAGCCAGAAACATCATACTTACCTACAGAATAGTATTCACTAGTATAAATATTGCCAACTTCATCCTGGGCTAAACGTCCAATCCAGAAAGGTTTTGCCACATCCTTATAGCCATTTCTTCCCACGAAATTAATTGTATTAATTAATCGGTCTCCACCTACCAATGTAGAAACTATTCCATCTGAGGTTATTTTCCTAAGTGCAGTGTTATATAAATCACCAACGATAAGGTTATCATCTTTATCAAAAAGTATCGAACGAGGCCTATAAAATTCAGCTTCCAGTCTGTTACCGTCTTTATAGCCATTGTTCCCTTTTCCGGCATAGAGTTCAAACTCACCATTCGATAAAAGTTTATGCACTTTATTTCTAGAAGAGCTAACAGTATAAATATCACCACTTTGATTTATTGCCATTGCAGAGATACTGACTTTATTTTTAATAGAATCAGGTAGGTTTTTAGAATAAGCCAAATCAATAAACGACTGTAACATCCTTACCGAATCGGCTTGTACCCATGTAGGCCAGGTTGACGAAGTATAGGTCAGTACATCCTTATCAGGATCAGCCCCCTCAAAATTCAGATTGAACTCTTCTCCAGCCACTACTTCAATTACCTTTTGAGTCGTCAACACTGGGAGGTCATTTACAGGTTTCGGAACAAGAATTACCGTTTTAACCATATACAGCTCTCCACCTATTTTGCTAAACTTAAACTTCAAAGTTTCGTCTTCAAACGAATCAGAAAAAGCATTGAGCATACCGAGTTGACTGTTCAAGTCAGCAGCCTGCCCCTGTAATACCCATCCTTTCTTTTCATTATCGAAAGGAATCAATTCTGTTGAAGTAGTGCCAATTGAAATTGAAGACGAATTCATAGCAGAAATAAATACTTCAAAGGAATTATCATTGGAATCGACAATCTCATACTTTGGCAACTCTACTGCGCCATCCTTTTCCCCAAATAGAAGGAGAGTGTCTTGCCCCAGAACGTTAGGCCTGTCATTTGCTTTTACAAGTATTTTAAAGTCAAAGTTTGTCTCCAAGTCCTCAGTATCCTTGATGGTTGCTTGAATAATATTCTCACCAATATCGGAAATCGAAGGCCTGCCAGAAATAAAGTATTGATCGAGCTTGACTCTTTTGATTACGCTAGGATATGATTCTGCAAAAATCAATTCATTGCCTCTTACTAGTAAATTCCCTTGCGTATTAAAAATTAGTGAATTGTCTATTCCCCTAAGCGTTGAAACATTTAGGTCTTTTGAAATTTTTCTCAAGACTGTTCCAAGTTGATCAGCGATAAAGATATTTCCTTTATCATCCTCAACTATGCCTTGAACATAAGAAAACGAGGCTATGGTATGATCTCCATCCTGATTACCATAATTTCCACTACCAATTATATAAATCAATTGACCGTCAAAAGTATATCGAGCAACATAATTAAAGCTACCAATGAGGATATCTCCATTTTTAGCCAAGCTCAATGAACGAAGTGCATCTTCCTCCAATTGAATAGGTAAAGTAGAAACCACCTTAGACTGCAAATCTAAAACCCTAATACTCCTTCCTTCTCCTATATACAAGAGCCCTTTCTCTTCTGACAATGCTAACTTTGTAGGGTTGTTAAATGCGGCATATTGAGCTACTCCATCCCATGTTTCTTTTCTACCTGAGCCTGCAATCGTAGAGACTTCTCCATCAGACGAAATCTTCTTTATTAAATTATTATAAGTATCGGCAACATACATTATCCCATCCGAATCAACCGCCAAACCTGAGGGGTTATAAAACTGAGCTTTATCACGAGGCCCATCGACATTACCTGACCGGAGTGAGCCTGCATAAAGTGTAAGCTGTCCATTCTGATCTAATTTGAAAATGGAATTCAGACCTCTATCTGAAATGTATAAATTCTTCTGGCCATCTTCAGCAACATATTGAGGCTGTGTAAGAATTGAGGATTGGGCATTCCCAAGTTTTAATCCTTTTGTACCCAGTGTTCCTGCAATGATTTCGCTTTGTATTTCGGCCTTCTGTATTTTCAGCCAGTCAGGCTTAACAATATTCGTTAAACTAACATCTTTCCCATCTTCAATATCAAAGATATCGAGTAATATGTTGAGGCTATCGCCCACAAAGGCTACCGTATCTGAGAGACCTCTAATTTGGGGAGCATCGTTTACCCCAGTAACGCTTAAAGGAATCTTAAAATCAGATGACAGGTTCCCTCCAATTTGGATGAAATTAAAATCAATAGAAGAGTTTAAGTCATTGTTTAAACCTGGTTGATAATTAATGGTGCTCAGAATTTCATTCAACTCTGCCGCATTACCCTTAATTTCATAAACACCAGAGTGCAATGAGTTTAATAAATCAAAACTGTTTGAAATGAGAGAGCCAAACCGTTCTCCTCCTAGATCAATCCTAACTTTAAATTCTTTGCTCTCATCTTGTGATTCGATGGTAATAGGGTCGAGAGGAAATGGTGTTGCATCTTCTATATAACTAAAATTTTGTGGAAAGCCAGTAACTTTAGGGTTATCAGGAGCAGCTACATTCAAAGGGATTTGATAGGTAACTTCCTCTCCAAACCCATCATTCAATTTAAATGCCAGATTTGTTGTTCCTTCGCTTCCTTCTGGTGGAGTTCCCTCTAGGCTATATTTAAATTTATAGGTTATGGTTCTTATGTCCCCTGCAGCACGATCCAATAAATAAAAACTATTCGGGGATGTCCTTATCACTTGGGAAACACTTGACCATTGAAACTCACCCTCTTTCCCATCTGAAACTTGATAAGTCGCTAGATTACGCGCATTTATATATTCCTTCAAGCCTACAATGGTATCATACAGGGAGATATAGTTCGAATTAAATGAGAAGACATTTCCAAGCTTATCTGTATTGTATTGAACTGGAGAAAATGAGTGTGACCCAAAAGGAAAAATAATTTCGATGACTCCGTCTTTATACTTACAAAGCTTCCGTTGAGAATTTAACCCGAAAAGTAAGCCTCCATCATCGTCCAATTGTAAATGGGTAATACCAAACAATGGCACTTCTAAGGCATTGCCACCTTCTGAAATTACACCATACGCACCTGTTCCTGCAACCGTAGAAACAAGCCTCTCCTCATTGACATGACGGATTTTATAGGTATCGGCAACATAGAATCCTCCTTCACCATCTGATACAAAATCGCTGATGCTAGAGAAACCTGCCTGGGCACCAATACCATCTTTGTCTATTCTTGAATCTCCACCTACAACAAGTAAAAGCTCTCCGTTATCTACACGGAAAATTGCAGTTTCATTGCTCACAAAGACTTCATCATTTACTACCTGAACTGCCCTTAAATAATCAGATCTTAGAGTACCATCATCTTGTGCTAGAGTTTCAACTTTTCCATTTTTTAATCTTTGTAAGCGGTTGTGATTTGTAAAGTAAACCAAGCCTTGACTATCTATTGAAAGGCCTCGAATACCTGATGCGTACATTTTGACATCCGAAACCAGCCCATCTCCAATTTCGGAAATGGAAGACGTAGGCTCCATATCAGCCAAGGTACCTACTTCGAAAACAGCTTCTATTTTTAATTGAAGCCAATCTGGAAGACCATTTATCTTTAAATCAACTGGGTCTAAATCCGCATCTGTAATTGGTATTTCTAGCTGCATAGGCAGATCCACCATGGCATCAATCTGAGTAAATTCATTAATCTCAGGAAGTCCATTATCTCGCTCTACCAAAATTGAAAATTTCTCCTCTCTGGCAAACATCCCATGAAGTCTTCGAGCCGCAACTTTAACCGCAACTTTCCCATGGAATTCGGCAGTAGGATGAAACTGAAGCGCTGCCAAAACCTGATTGATTTCAGTTTGCTTAGACTTGATTGTCCATTTACCATTTACCAGATCGAATGACGATCCTTGTTCCTCATTGTAGTCGAATGACCCAGCCTTTGGGTTAGAAAGCGTTAAAGAAAGTATTACCGAATCTGATTCTACTTTACTCAAAGCAATTCCAGAAAGAGGAATATTGATATCATTCTCTTTCCCTATATAGGTTTGATTCATGCCACTAATAATCGGCTTATCGTTATCTATAACTTGAATATTCGTTATGTAAGAATATTCCTGCTGAAAATTATCAGTGACTGAATATTTAACAATGTTCCCTCCTAAATCATTGACACTTGGGGTACCTTCAATTTTCCCATTGGTATTATAAACTCTTCTAATGATATGCCTGTTCTTTTCAGAAAGAAAAACATTCTTACCTACCAATACAATACCCGAAATACTTGAAAAATCCGCCTCTTCTGCCGGCCCTTCTTGAAACTCATTAGATGAATGAGAAACACCAATTCCTTGCGTAACTCCATTTAATGGATCAACCTTCATATACCACCTGCTGGTAACCATATGAATCAATCCATTTTCATCGATAGCAATTGCATTCAAATCATTGAATGAGACCTCACTATTGGATGTTGTTCCGTTAATTGGTATTGAACAGCATTGCTCTTTTCCAATTATCAATTCAACTTGGTTAGTCGCTAGATTTAGCTTTCTAATCGTATTAATATCAGCAATAATGAGGTTTCCTTCATGGTCCACTTTAATATCTGTTAGGCTAGTAAAAGGAACTTCCAATGAAGACCCCTCTCCTATACCATACTCACCATTTCCTGCAATTTTGATAACTTGTCCAGCATTGTCCAGCTTTTTCACAAACTGTCCATCTAAAATATAAATACTGCCATCGGGAGCTATATCAATTCCTCGAAGACCTAAAAATGAAGCTTCTAAAGCTGGCCCATTTTCATCTCCATATTGACCACTACCCGCAATTGTGGTTACTTCTCCAGTGATGTCAATTTTTCTAATTCTTCTATTATTGGCATCCGCTATATATGCATTGCCAGACTGGTCGAAAACAATACCAGTGATATAATCAAACCTTGCTTCATCTATGCCTCCATCTAAGTAGCCGCCTGAATGGCTGAGGTAAGTGCTTACTATACCTTCAGGTGTAATTTTTCTAACGTAATTATTTTGAATGACATAGAGGTTGCCTTCATAGTCTTTCGAAATTTTTCGAGGTGACTGGAACCTTGCTAAATCCAAATCTCCATTGACTGTGCTACCCCAGTAATCCCATTTACCCGAAAAAGTCTCTATCCATGATTCTTCGCTATATGTGAGCCAATCAGGGTAAGAGTTTATTTTAAATCCAAAAAAGTAACTATCTGGATCCTCTACTTCAAACTCATATAGGTAAGGTATTTCCGCATAGGCCTTGTCTGTTAGCTCGGTTCGCAATCTTGGAATATCAGCTATAGGAGTTACCTTAAAGTTGATCTTGCCTTTATTCGGCACTCCGCCAGCGGCATTGACTACCACTACTTCAGCTTCAAAGTCAGTATCCCAGTCTGAGGTGGGGATTAAAGCGATGGAAGCTAAGGCCGAGTTGACCGCTGCTTGGCTTCCTGTCATTGTCCAGGTGCCTGTAGCGGCATCAAAGGTTTCATCATTACCTGAACCCGTTGTTAGCAGTCCTGCATTTATAGGCATCAATTTGATAGTGACCAGAGCCTCTTCATTGTTCTGAAGCCCACTAAGGACTATATCATCCAAATCAACCGAGGGAGAGTCTTCTTCAAAAGTGATTGTTTGATTAAGGTTTGTAGCTTCAATTTTGTTGTTTTCTCTAACTTCAACAATCACCGTTTTGGTCGAAGTATTGCCTTGAAAGTCTTTCGCTGTAATTGTTACAGTGTGTTCTCCTATGTCCTCAACTCGAGCAACACCTTTAATAGAGTCTAAATCAGGCCTGAGCAGAGCTATAAATTTATATCGAGTATTATATTTAATTGCGTCAGTCGATACCACCGACATAAAGACCCCCTTTCCATTTACCCCATTGAGTGCATATATGTATGGTCCATCATTAACATACCCGAATTCTTCCGCTAAGGCATTGTCTTTAAATTCTTTGGTATTTACACCAGTTAAAATTTCATAACTTTCGTTGCTTAAACTCATCCTTACCAGTTTACTAATTTGTTGCTGATAAACTAACAAGTGACTATCTCCATCCAAACCCAAATAAACATCACGTGGTGCAGAGAGAACCGCCTCACCTAAATCAATTGCACTAACATTGCCATCAGTTGAAATTTTCCTCACCCATCCTCTATTGGAAAAATAAATAACTCCTTCTTGGGTCACTTCCATGTCGTTAATTGCACCAATAGGAACACTATTTTTTGGCCCTTCACCACTCATATCAGTTGTCCAATCAATGTCTGCCCCAGCATAGAGTTCATGTTCTCCAGACGGATTTATTTTGTAAATTCGATGGTATTGAGAACTTTCATGAGACACAAACAGATTTCCTTGCTTGTCAACACCTCCATGACGCAGCCAAGGATTTGCTAATAAATCATTTGCATCGAAAAATGTAGTTACATTAGAATACCTATCTATTTTCCTAATAGACTCATTACCGAGATCTGACACATAGATATAGTCTGAAATTGGGTCGTAAGCTAGAACCACATTAGATCCAAATTGGGCATATTTACCAACTCCATCTCTGTTTCCCTGTTCATCTCCTCCAGCAATTGTGGAAACCACACCTTGAGGTGATAACTTCTTAATGGCATATCCATCGGAATAAATTAGATTCCCTTCCTTATCAATTATAGCTGAGAAAAACACATCCACCTTTGCCTCTGACAAAAGTCCGTTTTCTGAGGTTGTGTATTCATTCATTAACTGAGTAATACGCTTTATTCTATTCCTATTATCAATGCTCAACCATTCAGCATCAGAGCTGCCCAGAGCACTATAATACTCCTGATCATCCGATATTGTGTAATCTAGGTTAAACGGGTAATCTGTATATGCTACAAACCGATCTGCAACATCTATAAGGGGTGCAGTTTCTTGAGGAAGATAGGTAAACTGAACATCTTGGCCATACCACATTTCCCCATCTGATAAATTTACAGAGATAATTGAAGTACCCACAGCTCCATTAATAGGGGTTACTCTCAACTGGGCATTTCCTGTAGTCTTGTTATGATCAATGCTTATTTGCTCTTGTGGTATCACGCCTTCATTAGAACTTACTATGGAAAAATGTAAATCCTCATCTTCATTCGGCCCATCAGAAACCCCTGTTATATCAATAATATATGCTTGACCAGTAGATTGGACAGGTACAGGGTCAGGTATGAAGTCGAAAGTAGGCTTATCATTAACAGCTTGAACATTAAAGTACAAATCATAAATACTATCGCTTTCTTTAGCACCATCTGTTGCCTTTAACCTAAGACCGAGTATTTTCCCATATTCATTAGTGGGTGGCTGCCAAAAAAGTGAAGCTCTTACAGAAGAAAAATTAACAGGGAGTACCAAATCCTCCGCGTTCTCACCATTCCCATTCAATAACTTACCATTGACAACTTCTACTATTTTAAAATGAATCGAATGACCTTCAGCATCATTCATCTCTAAATAATCTGAGAACTTATCATGACCGTTAAAGAAAACATACCTCAACTGGTCTTCATTAGCTGAGAGGGTATCTATATGAGTTACTTGTGGAGCCGTGTTGCCAAGGAGGTCGAATTGAATTATAACCTCTTCTTCAGATTCAGACTTACTATTATAGAGCTTAACCTTAAATGCATCAACAATACCAGTACCAAAAGGAGCTTCCCAAAAAAGTTCATTACTTCCTGAATAACTATAAATGAAATCCATTGAGGTCACTACATCACCTTTATACCTAAGTGTCCCGTTTAACACTTCAGTGATTTTTATTCTATTTGGATCATTATCTTGGCCAGAGGATTGAATGATCTTGAATAACTCAGGTTCATTCATATCAAAACCAAAACCTTCGTAAACACCAATTACAGGAGAAACACTTTCAATCACAGGCCTCTTTACGACATTGGATGAAACCGCTTGTGTACCACCACTGTGTAATCCATCTGAATAATCAATTGAAATGGATAAATACCCAAAGTCATTTTCTGATAAAACAATCTCCAATTCATAAATTAAAGTATCTCCTAAAGTCCCTATTTGATTAAGACTTACACTTTCTGGCTCTACAAATGACTGACCATAGTAATCTAATTTTGGTGTTAGTTCTACATAATCTTGGTCAGAATCAAACACCTTATAAGTTGTCCTTAATGTACTCCCTGCATCCAAAATTATTGGAAGTGGATCTTCATTAAATAATAAAGGCCGATTATTAAAAGGCTTAGTAAACATACTTACTTCACCGTTTATATCGATCGCTCTTAAGTAGTATTCTTCACTACCTTCATGTGGTAAATCTATCTCCATATCTGAATCATAGACCCCCTTTGGTATTAATCGATAGTCATTTTGGGCATCCAGTAGGTAGACCTCGTAAGAATTATATAATTGATGCCCAGCTTCATTCATTCTTAAACTCACCTCATCAATAAATTCATTAGCACCCCTACTTCTTGAAAAAGAGAAGGAAGGAGTAATGGTCATGTTAGTGTTTATTGGGGCAGTCAGTGGAGAACTGAAATCAACAATTCCTCCAGTTCGTTCAACAGGGCCTCCACCACTCCCGTCAGGTAAATGATGGATTCTTTCCTCTAATGAGATCAAATCCGTAATTCCATCAAAAAAATTATTCCTAGCGTCAACCTCGCTTCCGCTTAAAGTATAAATAAAGTTGATGCTCTTACTCGCTTCTATAATATCATTCCCATTAAAAATAGTTTCACCAACCATGTATGCCTGAAGAGGAAGTTCAATTCGATAAAAAGTATTGTTTGTGATTGAACTTTCCGCACCAACTCGAGAGAAATCGGTAAGTGAAACACCATAAAACCTATTGAACCCATCCAGATAACAACCACTCATTACTAATTGATTCACATTAATAAACAAACTAGTTCCTGATGATGGATTTGACCTTAATGAATTATTATCTGCAAAAAACCTTGAGTTTCGAATGGTGAGCTTTGTATGTGCTCCGTAAATTGGTGAATTTATAAACTCAGACTCTTCAATAAGTGACTCACTTAAAGGACTACCAATTACTACCTCATTACTTTTTGTTGAAATATTTGAAAAAACAAATAAGTTCCGCTTCAAATTGTAACCAGTGTTTCCCTTAAAAGTCCATAGATACGCTTTTTGAAACTTGCTGTCTTCAATATTAATTTGATTACCCTCCTCTCTAAGATTAAAGGAGGTATTAAAGAAGAGAGAATTTGAGATACTTAAACCACTAGATGACGTAGTATTGGTAACCCTTAAAAATTCATTCCTATAATTTACTTGCCCTTGCCCTTCAACTTTCACGTACTTAAAGAAACTCAATGCTGTATTAGCTCCAGAGAAGGTTATAAACCCCCTTTCTTGTTCTGGCACCTCAAAGTTGATACTATCAGTTTGGCTTCCTATCGCTATAATGCGTGCAGTATTATTATTCAAGGAAATCTGAAAAGCCCCAGTCGACCTCACTGTAACACCAGGCTCCAAACTTAGCTTAATCCCTGGATTTACATTAATATCTCCCACCAAAACATAAGGAGAGTTGGCCTTAGTCCAAGTTGTATTCGATGTAATGTTTCCTGAAACATTGGTCTGAGCATAGCCCAAAACAGAAAAGAAGATTCCAATTAGACAGATTAGGAAGGGTCTCATAAGTTGATTTGAAAATGAAAAGTTAAATTAAACTAAGTTTTTAATTACTCAATAGATAACAGTATAAAAACATAACTTTAAATGTAAATAATTGAGGTAGTCAGTCTTGATTGTTTGAAAATTGACATAGGTTGTTGATGATCATTGATAGAAATACAAAGATTAGAAGTTATTTAAAACTATTGCAGGGTAGACTCCATGTGTGCCCAACAAAAATCCCCAGCCTATTGCTAGACTG
This sequence comes from Roseivirga seohaensis subsp. aquiponti, assembly GCF_001267955.1. Classification (NCBI taxonomy): domain Bacteria; kingdom Pseudomonadati; phylum Bacteroidota; class Cytophagia; order Cytophagales; family Roseivirgaceae; genus Roseivirga; species Roseivirga seohaensis. The sequence continues at coordinate 338,818 of NZ_JSVA01000010.1, read as the reverse complement.
GGGATTGATTATTAAGTCAAATTATTTTTACTTTTTATCAGCTGTAAAGCTGGCACTCAAGTATTCACGGTTCATACGTGCTATATTATCTAAGCTAATTCCTTTAGGACATTCCACTTCGCATGCTCCTGTGTTAGAGCAGTTACCAAAACCTTCATCGTCCATTTGTTGCACCATATTGAGTACACGCTCTTTAGCTTCTACTTTACCTTGAGGAAGTAGTGCGAACTGCGATACTTTGGCAGAAACAAATAGCATGGCCGAAGAGTTTTTGCAAGAAGCTACACAGGCTCCACAGCCAATACAAGTAGCCGCATCAAAAGCCTTATCTGCATCTGCTTTTGGAATTGGAATAGCGTTAGCATCTTGAGTGTTTCCTGAAGTGTTCACACTCACAAAACCACCAGCCGCCATTATGCGATCAAAAGCACCTCTGTCTACTACCAAATCCTTAATTACAGGGAATGCTTTAGCCCTCCATGGCTCGATGTATATCGTTTCACCATTTTTAAACTCACGCATATGCAATTGGCAAGTAGTGATTTCTCTACCCGGCCCATGAGCTTCTCCATTAATATACATTGAGCAGCTACCACAAATACCCTCTCTACAGTCATGATCAAAAGCAACTGGGTCTCCCCCTTCGTTGATCAATTTTTCATTGAGAATATCCATCATTTCAAGGAAAGAGCTATCTGGCGAAATATCAGATACCTGATAGGTTTCCATTTGGCCTTTCACTTTATCGTTCTTTTGTCTCCAAACTTTCAGTGTAAGATTCAATCCGTTTGCTGTTGACATATTTTCTGATTCTTAAATTCTCAATTAATTATTTGTATGAACGGGTCTTGAGCTCAATGTTCTCGTAATTTAAAGGCTCTTTATGTAACACAGCATCTGCTGGTTCTCCTTTATACTCCCAAGCCGAAACATGCGTAAAGTGTTCATCATCACGCATGGCTTCACCTTCTTCAGTGCTATATTCTTCACGATAATGACCTCCGCAAGATTCTTCTCTCAAAAGGGCATCTCTAGCAAACAGCTCACCCAATTCAAGGAAATCGGCCACACGACCTGCTTTCTCTAATTCAGGATTCATACTATCAGCACTACCCGGCACTTTTACTTCTTTCCAGAATTCCTCTCGGATTTCTTTGATTTCAGCAATTGCTTCGGTTAAGCCTTTGGCGTTTCTGGCCATACCTACTTTGTTCCACATTACTTTACCCAAGCGCTTGTGGAAGTAGTCTACCGATTTTGTTCCTTTATTATTGATAAAGAAATTAATTCTATCGGTTACCTCTTTTTCTGCCGCTACAAACTCTGGTAAGTCGGTAGAAATTTCACCTGTTCTAATATCGTTGGCTAAATAATCACCAATCGTGTATGGCAATACAAAGTAACCATCGGCCAAACCTTGCATTAGAGCAGAAGCTCCAAGTCGGTTGGCACCGTGATCTGAGAAGTTTGCCTCACCTATAGCATAGCAACCTTCAATCGTGGTCATTAAGTTATAATCAACCCAAACACCTCCCATGGTATAGTGCACGGCTGGGTAAATTTTCATTGGTGTTTTGTATGGATCATCGGCAGTAATCTTCTCATACATTTGGAAAAGGTTGCCGTATTTCTTTTCAATTATATCAACTCCTAACTCTCTGATTTTGGCTTCAGATGCATTATGGATATGTTGAATATTCGCTTGTTCTTTTCCGTAACGCATAATTGCAGAAGAGAAATCCAAGTAAACTGCCTCACCCGTTTCGTTTGTTCCTACACCATAACCCGCATCACAACGTTCTTTCGCTGCTCTTGAGGCTACATCTCTTGGCACTAGGTTACCGAATGACGGGTACCTTCTTTCTAAGTAGTAATCTCTATCTTCTTCAGCAATCTGTGTTGGTTTCAATTTACCAGCTCGAATGGCTTCAGCATCTTCTTTCTTTTTCGGAACCCAAATTCTCCCATCGTTTCTCAACGATTCTGACATCAATGTAAGCTTAGACTGCTGATCTCCGTGTTGAGGAATACAAGTAGGGTGAATTTGAGTATAGCAAGGGTTAGCAAAGAACGCCCCTTTTTTGTGTACTTTCCAGCCTGCCGAAACGTTTGACCCCATTGCATTGGTAGAAAGGAAAAATACGTTTCCGTAACCACCTGATGCAATAACCACAGCATGAGCAGAATGTCTTTCGATTTCTCCTGTCACTAAGTTTCTAGCAATAATACCTCTGGCTTTTCCGTCTACTTTCACAATGTCCAACATCTCATGACGGTTGTACATTTTGATTTTTCCTTTACCAATTTGGCGCGACATGGCTGAATAGCAACCCAAAAGCAATTGCTGACCTGTTTGCCCTTTGGCGTAGAATGTTCTTGAAACTTGAACGCCACCAAAAGATCGGTTATCAAGCAACCCTCCGTAATCTCTTGCAAAAGGAACACCTTGGGCCACACATTGGTCAATAATATTGGCAGAAACTTCTGCTAAACGATATACGTTGGCTTCTCTCGATCTGTAATCGCCTCCTTTAACGGTATCGTAAAACAATCGGTAAGTAGAGTCACCATCGCCTTGATAGTTTTTAGCTGCATTAATACCACCCTGAGCTGCAATAGAGTGCGCTCTTCTAGGTGAATCTTGGTAGCAGAATGCTTTTACATTGTAACCCAACTCGGCCAAACTTGCAGCAGCAGAACCACCAGCAAGTCCCGTTCCTACCACGATTACATCAATAGCACGTTTGTTCGCAGGGTTTACAAGCTTAATATGATTTTTATAGTTAGTCCATTTGTCTTGAATAGGACCTTCTGGAATCTTTGAATCTAATTTCGTCATGGCTACTTATGAATTAAAGAGCAGTTAGATGATGATACAGCGCAATGAAAATAAAACCCGCAGGAATTATGATAGCGTATAGCGTACCCAATTTTTTAATGGCAGGCGTGTACTTGCTATGCCTTGCTCCTACAGACTGAAATGCCGATTGGAAACCGTGCATTAAGTGAAGAGACAAAAACACGAAACTTAAAGCGTATAATCCTACTCTCATAGGGTCATGGAATTTCTCTACCATTTCGCCAAAGTATCTTGTAGAGTCTTCTGGCAACACCTCGATATATTTATGCGATATTTCCGGAATCCAGAAATCGTAGAAGTGGAGACATAAAAAGAGAAAAATCACAAAACCTGAGTAAATCATGTTTCTCGAAAACCATGTAGAGTTTTCGCTTCCTTTGTTCATCGCATACTTAATAGCACGTGCATTTCTGTTTTTGATCTCCAAAACAAACCCCATTACGAAGTGATAAATCACACCGAAAATAAGTACGGGCTGAAGAGCGAACTGCACCAACACGTTAGTTCCCATGAAATGAGAAATTTCATTAAAAGTTTTTTCACTCAGTACTGAGGTAAAATTGATAATGAAGTGTTGAAGTAAGAAGATAACTAGAAAAAGGGCTGAGAGTGCCATGGCAAACTTTCTGCCTATGGAACTCGTAAAGGTTTGTTTTAACCAGCTCATTAATTTATTAAAGATTAAATTTGGTAGCCAAAGTTAAGTTTGCAATCGTTAGTAATCAAATGGCTCTTTTATTTGAATACATTCTAAATTAGAAACTCGCGGGGTAAACAGATTGTAAAGTTTTTTTGTTTAGAAGTATAAGTAATTATTGATATTGCGTTAATACAGAAACCAAAGTATTGCATGGGGTTACAGAGAAAAACATTCCTTATCATTTCGTTTTTATTATTAGCCTGTGTTCAAGCTTGGGCTACTCACATAAGGGCAGGTGAAATCACAGCGGTTAGAATTTCACAAACAAGCCTTAAATTCAGGTTCACCATAGTTATTTATTCTGATACTGGCTCTCCAATACAAGTTGCCGATGGTGGTATTATCAATTTTGGCCAAGGCAGAACCATAGGATCTTTACAAGGAGGAAACCGCCAAACAATTGAAGACGCTTCAGTCAACTTTGAAGAAAGGTCTATTGGCAATGAGACTGCCATGACAATAATAGAAATTGAACATACTTTTGATGGGCCAGGAGTTTATGTGGTTAGTTACACCGAGCAAAACCGGAACGATGGTATTCTTAATATCAATGGAGGAAGCTCTAAGCAAGTCCCTTTTCATATTGAAACAGTACTGAGAATTGACCCAGGATTGGATGTTAATGCTACCCCCCAATTAACTATTCCACCAATTGACCGAGGATGTATTGGTGCTAGGTTCACACATAATCCGGGAGCATATGACCCCGATGGAGATAGTCTTGCTTACAGAATGGTAAACCTATTGCAAGACAGAGGCGTGGAAGTTAGTGGTTATGTACCATTGAATGACCCTTCGATAACAACATTAAGAGAGGATGGAGGAAGTCCTGCCAAATTCGAAATCGATCCGATTACAGGCACGTTTACTTGGGATGCTCCCATGGTTGCGGGAGAATACAATGCTGCCTTTATAGTTGAGGAATGGCGCTTTTCTGAAGTTACGGGGAAGTATGAATTACTAGGTTATGTAACTCGTGATATGCAGATTCTGATTGAAGACTGCGACAATGAAAGACCAGAATTAGAAATACCTGCGGACACTTGTATTGAAGCAGGCGCCATTTTAGAGGCAATTATTAGAGGAACAGACCCAGACAATAATAAAGTATTGGTAGAAGCATTTGGCGGTGTTTTCGATTTAAATCCAAATGCCGCGCAGTTTACCCCTGAACCATCATTCAGGCAACAACCAGCCGAACATACTTTTAGCTGGCAAACCGACATTTCTCATGTAAGAAGAAGACCTTACGAAATTCAATTTAAAGTGTCAGACCAACCAACAGACCCTGATGCTCCTTCGCTAACAGAATTTGCCACTTGGTATGTAACAGTTGTTGCGCCAGCGCCTACGGGCTTAAATTCTGCAATTGCCAATGCCCGCTCTATTCAGCTAACATGGGATGACTACATTGGAAGAAACTATAACCCAGTAATGAAAATATACAGGAGAGTCGACAGTTTCGACTTCGACCCTGAAAACTGTAACCTCGGAATACCTGATGGTTCGGGCTATGAATTAATAGACCAAGTGCCTATCAATCAAACCAATTATGTCGACACAAATGATGTAAGACCTGGTGTGAATTATTGTTATAGAATTGTAGCAGAATTTCCGCTTCCAAAGGGCGGAACAAGTTATGCTTCCATAGAAACCTGTGCACTAATACCCTTGGATGTACCTGCAATTACAAATATTTCCGTAGAAGAAACGGACATTACAAATGGAGAAATGTTTGTAAAGTGGACATCACCTCTCGAAATAGACCAAGTGCTTTTCCCTCCTCCATTTAGGTATGAATTAATTAGATACCAAGGATTTACCGGAACTGCCGGACGGACACTAGTGACATCAACTACCGATACAACTTATACTGACACAGGACTGAACACGCAAGAAACCCCTTATCACTATCAAGTTCGTTTTTACGATTCTGGTGATAACTTAATCGATAGCTCTTCTGTAGCATCTTCAGTTTGGCTTAGTGCTTTAGGTTTGGTTCAAGCCGTTGAATTGAAATGGGAGGCCAATGTACCTTGGACGAATAAAGTACAGGAGTACCCCTATCACTATATTATGCGAAACCGTACCGATGCTGCGGCCACTGATGAGAATAATTTTGTGCTAATTGATAGTGTTAAAGTAACCAATAGTGGATTTATCTATTTTGACGATGGCAGTTTTAATAATACTCCTTTATTTGACGATCGAGAGTACTGCTATATTGTAACCACACAAGGAAGCTATGGGAATGACCTTATTCCTTCACCATTGATTAACGATTCTCAAAAACTATGTATTCAGCCTAATGACAACGTAGCGCCTGAAGAACCAGAAATAGAGATTCCAGATGGTGCAGAAGAAATTGATGGCTTAATTGTATTAGATAGCCCTAACTGTGGCAACTTGGAAAATCTTGGATGTGCATTCAGTAATTTCTCTAATACACTCACATGGACAGCCGATGACATTGATGGAGACATAGCCAGTTATAATATTTACTTCTCGCCTTCAGGTGCCGAAGGAACATTCACTTTGGTCGGAAATTCAAGAGACGCTAGCTTTACACATACGGGGCTTAGTTCATATAAAGGTTGCTATAGAGTAAGCTCTGTAGACCGATCTAACAATGAAAGTAGCTTAAGTGCACCTATATGTTTTGACAACTGCCCTAATTATGAATTACCAAACACTTTCACTCCAAATGGTGATGGCCTTAACGATACCTTCAGGGCTTTTGACAGACCAAATGGAAAATGTCCTCGTTTTGTAAAAAACATTGAATTTAAGGTTTTCAACCGTTGGGGTGGACAAGAGATTTATAGTTACAGTACTCAAAGCGCAGTTGAGCCTAATTATTTTATTGATTGGGATGGAAGAGACAATAGTGGTAAAGAATTACCGGAAGGCACCTATTACTATCAAGCGATAGTTACATTCGATGTCTTCAATCCTAAAAAAGAGACCATGGAATTTAAAAACTGGGTTAAAATTGTAAGGTAATCGCTGAAACTTTAATAGACTTCAAACTGTCTCATTAGTATGCAAACCTCTTCAGAAAATAAAACTCATGATATTTTGCTCTTTGATGGCGTTTGTAACCTCTGTAATAGCTCTGTCAATTTTATAATTGACAGAGACCCTAAAAAGCATTTTAAGTTTGCTGCACTTCAATCCGATTTTGGCCAATCAAAGTTGAAAGAGCTGGGATTTAATCAAGAAGAATTCGACAGTTTGGTATTGCTCAGCAAAGGTAAGGTCTATCGAAAAAGTTCAGCCGCACTGCGCATTGCCAAAAAGCTGAATGGGTTATGGCCATTGCTCTATATTTTCATTCTCATTCCTCCTTTTATCCGACATGGCATTTATGACATTATCGGCAAAAACCGCTATAAATGGTTCGGAAAGCAGGATTCCTGCCGAATGCCTACTCCTGAATTAAAGCAAAGGTTTATTTAAACCTAGCTGCTTAATTACCTCAACTTTTGGTTGACAAGCAAAGTAGAATTAGTTTTGCCTTCTCAAAAAATCAGATCATTCATGAATGCATATGTTTTTCCTGGTCAAGGAGCCCAATTCCCTGGAATGGCCAAAGACCTTTATAACTCTTCAGAAAAAGCCAAAGCACTGTTAGAATCTGCTAACGAAATACTTGGTTTTAGAATTACCGATATTATGTTTGACGGTACGGCTGAAGAGCTGAAAGAGACCAAAGTAACGCAACCAGCTGTTTTTTTACACTCTGTTGTATTGGCGCTTATTTCGGAAGATTTTAAGCCAGATATGGTGGCAGGTCACTCTTTAGGCGAATTTTCTGCCTTAGTTGCCAATGGCGTCTTATCGTTCGAAGATGGACTAAAACTTGTTTCGCAAAGGGCCTTAGCAATGCAGAAGGCTTGTGAAATTAACCCTTCCACTATGGCCGCTATTCTTGGTTTAGAAGACGAAAAAGTTGAAGAAATATGTGCGTCAATAGACGAAGTAGTGGTAGCCGCAAACTACAACTGTCCTGGTCAATTGGTAATTTCAGGTTCACATAAAGGAATTGAACTTGCCTGTATTGCTGCCCTTGAAGCAGGGGCAAAAAGAGCACTCCCACTTCCTGTTGGAGGAGCATTCCACTCTCCATTAATGGAACCCGCCCGTGAAGAGTTAGAGAAAGCGATAGACGCAACACAGTTTAACCCAGCTAAATGCCCTATCTATCAAAATGTAACAGCAAAAGCCTCTTCTGACCTCAACGAAATCAAAGAAAATCTAAAAATTCAACTGACTGCACCAGTACGTTGGACCCAATCTGTACAAGCTATGGTAGCTGATGGAGCTACTCACTTTACAGAATCTGGTCCAGGAAAAGTGCTTCAAGGTTTGGTGAAAAAAATCCACAGAGAAGCTGAGGTGTCAAGCATTTAGTGAAACACACCATAAAAGCTTTAGAACCATATAAAAGCCTTCATTAGCACAATGAAGGCTTTTATCGTTTAAACACCTGTGCGTCAAATACTTTCCAAAGCCAATGCTTTTGTTTAGATTAGATAAGAAATCACAATATCTAAATATTACGGCCATGTCAAAGTATTTACTAACGCTCTCAATTATATGTTTATCGTTTGGCGCTAATGCGCAATACACATCAGAAGTTAAGGCCGTACAGATTCAAAACACGCTGATTTCACAACAAAATGCCGCACTAAAAGGTCAGAAACTAATTGGAATGACACTGTATGATTTAGACTTTGAAAGAAGTCCACTAGTCTACCCAAATTGGCAACTAGGTGCAATTAACTTTAAAACAGATCAGCGGGCCGATTCTATGCTGTTAAATATCGATGCTAGTATAAATGCATTGGTTTTCAAGCTTAGTAAAGAATACAATCCATTTAGAATTGACAATGATGAAATAGCGGGCTTTATTCTATATGGCTCAGAAAACAGGTTTTTTGCAAGAAAATACACGAGTGATTTTAAGGAGTTAAAAAATGAACTCTCATTTTTCGAAATACTATTTGAAAATGAGAACTTTTCTTTAATAAAACAGGAAACGAAGCGAATTGTACCTGCTGATAGCCAACTAAGATACACCTCTGTTCCTGAAGACAAATACAGGGTAGAAGTCAATTATTTTTTCAGAAAAGGCACAAACTTATATGAGGACGTCCCCCTTAATAAGAAAGGTTTTAAAACGATGGCCTCGGACAAGCAATACGATCAAATTCAAGACTTCGTGAAAAAGAACAAACTCAAATGGGGCGATGAGTCCGATATGATTAAAGTGTTTAAGGAGTTCTTTTAAAGACTTTACCTGTTTTCAAACCAGATTTATGTATTAAACCTCAGCCTGAAAAACTTCGGCCCTTAAATTATCTGGGCAATCCTTCAGCATTTCCAATTGCGTTTTACCACTAATAGGATGTTTGAAATTTGGAGCTAATTCAACCAAAGGAGCTAAAGTAAATCTTCTATTCTGAATTTCAGGATGAGGAATTTTCAACCTTGGTTTATCCACCACCATATCACGATAATAGAGAATATCAATATCGATTAAGCGCTGCGCCCACTTTTCATTCCTCACTCGCCCCATTAAGCCTTCAATAATATTGATGATAATCAATATGCGTTCGGGGTTTTTATCGCTATCTACAATCACCACTTGATTTAAAAAACTAGGTTGATCTTCAATGCCCCAAGCAGCCGTCTCATAAATAGACGATTCCTTCTTGATCGTTAATTGATGAGCAGTCAGTTGCTCTTTCGCTATCTGTAAGTTATTTTCTCGATCGCCCAAATTGGTACCCAACAATAAGTAGATGTCGCCCATAGCTGGCAAATATACTATTTGCTTATTGGAGTTGATAGTGAACCTCCTTAATTTGCCAACTCATAAATTTGCAGAATGAGCGAAATCAGAAACGACTGGACGAAAGAGGAGATTATTGAAATATACAACAAGCCTTTGCTTGAATTAGTATATGAGGCCGCAACAGTTCATAGAAAATACCATAACCCAAGAGAAGTACAGATCAGTACTTTACTTTCTATCAAAACGGGTGGTTGCCCAGAGGATTGCGCTTATTGCCCACAGGCAGCGCGTTACCACACAGATATTGAAACCAATGATTTGATGACCGTAAGCCAAGTAAAAGCTCAAGCTTTAAGGGCTAAAGCTACGGGGTCGTCAAGGGTATGTATGGGGGCAGCTTGGAGAAATGTGGAAGACGGGCCAGAGTTTGAGCAAGTTCTTGACATGGTACGCACCATCAATACATTAGACATGGAGGTGTGTTGCACCTTAGGAATGCTTACCGAAAACCAAGCACAACGCTTAGCCGAAGCAGGTCTATATGCCTACAACCACAACCTTGATTCTTCAGAAGAATATTATAAAGAAATTATTTCGTCTAGAGGTTTTGACGACCGTTTGCAAACATTAAAAAATGTGCGAAAAACCAATGTTACTGTTTGTTCTGGTGGAATTATAGGTATGGGCGAATCCATTGAGGACAGAGCAGGAATGCTCATCGCTCTGGCTTCGTTGAGTCCACAACCAGAGTCAGTTCCAATTAACGCGTTGGTTGCAGTAGAAGGCACTCCCTTAGAAGAACAGGAAGTAATTCCTATTTGGGATATGATTAGAATGGTAGCAACGACTAGAATTGTATTGCCATCAACCACGGTTCGTCTTTCTGCGGGAAGAACAGAAATGAGCAAAGAAGGTCAGGCTTTCTGTTTCTTGGCTGGAGCTGGTTCTATTTTCGCTGGTGACAAATTATTAACTACTCCTAACCCTGATGTAAATGAGGACATGGAGCTTTTCAATATCTTAGGATTAACTCCAATGAAGCCTTATGCCAAAGGAGCTAAACCAACCCCTGTAAACCCTGATGAAATGACGCCATCGGATGTTGAAAAGGCTAAATGGTCGCGGCCAGGACACCGAATTGAAAAGAACGTTGAGGCCACTAAAAAGGCCAACAAAAAAAGGAAGGAAGCTTTATAGCCTCCTTCCTTTTCTCTTTTATTCCCTAAGTGAAGCTTAGGATTTATTTCAAATCAATACTCGCTTAGAACAACTTGAATCCAACAGCGAATACCCATTGGTTCATGCGCTGGTCAACATTGAAGCCTTGACCTTCTTCTGCAAAGCTATCTAAGCTGCCTTCATATTTAAGATCAAATACGAATTTCAATAAATCAATACCCAAACCTGCTTGGTAACCTACAGTTGAATCTTTATAGTTATTTTTCACATCGGTGGTTACACCAGCTAAATCAGACTCTGCACTGGTCAAGAATCTAAAAGCAGGGCCAGCATTGATTCTAAGGGGGCCAATTTTACCTCCTACCATTACGGGCACATCAATTCTATTGAATGAAAAATCAACATCATCTGTGCCATTATTCAAAGTTGCGCTTGAATTGCTGAAGAGTAATTCTGGCTGAACATAAATACCCACCACAGGCACCTTTACTCTTAAAAAAGCTCCGAATTGGTAGCCAAATTCACCATCACCTTCTTTAATAGCAGTAGCGTTATCTTTAAGCGATATTTTTGTAGAGGTAAGTGCCACTCTAGGGCCAAAATTCACCTGTGCGGAAACGCTGTATACCATAGTCAGCATTAACGCCATTATTAAAAACTTCTTCATTTTCAGTTATTTATTGTTTTAGATTATAGATTCAATTGGTTTGTAAAAGTGTCAACCATGCATTTTCCAATTCATTTTTCCTCAAAAAGTCTTGTGCCATGGTGTGCAAATGATACTCCATAGACTCAGGGTCATTCTTGAAACGTAATTTTATTTCTTCTATTTCAGATCGAGTACCAAAAGCCGAAACGGCATCAGCGTCAGGAAGTTTTTCAATATTCCCTAAACGTCCCAAATTATTGCCCGAAAGTACTACACTATTTCGGATTACCGCAGGAATTTGATCGTATCCAATCCCTAAATTTTTATTTGGTTTTGGCAATTCGAAAAGGGCTTCCCCATTGGCGCGGCAATACCAGTCTCCCCCCATTCTACCTACCAAATCAGTTTTCACAGGGTCGGGCATTCCATTTTCGTCCAAAATTTCTTCTTTCAAGTGCATTAAAACTACCTCGCAAATAATGAGGTTACCCGCTCCGCCTTCTTCACCCAAAGAAATCACTTCGTTCACCTTGCATTCATAGGCAGCAATCGACTCGGCTACTCTAGGCGGTTTTACCATTTCAGAATCTAAAGCAGTAAGTCCAGATTTAATAAATTCATTCACCCCTTGTGCATACTCCGTGCTCGCCAACGACATTTGCTCTACGATATCATAGCTCACAATATTGATCACTACTTCCTTTGTTTCAAGCGCGTTTTCAAGCGTATGCTTTGTAGTATTGTCTCGTACCCTTCTTGCCGGAGAAAAAACCAAAATTGGCGGATTAGCACTGAATACATTAAAAAAACTGAAGGGACTTAAATTCACATTTCCAGTTTGATCCACTGTACTCGCAAAAGCAATTGGTCTCGGACCAATGGTGCCCAACATCAAACCATGTAGTTTTCCTGTTGGAATTTCTTTAGGGTCGATTCTCATTCGTATTGAATTCTAAAAGTTTGATTCGTTCTTTAGAAGGACAACTTACTAACAGATGTCGCCTCTATTTGTTTGGTAAATACTTGGTCTTGATTTCTGAAAAATTAACCAAAAGTATAGTAGTGCAGCTTACAAAAACAACAATAGCTAGCATAAATAAATATCCTCCATCTCCTTGCACTTCGACACCTAGCTTTGTTAAATGAAAAAAGATAGCGCCTGAAATAGTACCTAATCCTAAAAGCGCTCCTAACTCGTAGCGGTTTGTCAGTAAAAAGACACCTGCTATTAATTCCACAAAGCCTGTGAGGTATCTGCCCCAAGGTTCCATGCCTACTTGTTTGAAAATATAAATGGATTCTTCTGCCCCAGAAAATTTAAAAAATAAGGTCTGAAGCATAATTAAAGCCGCCAAAAGCCTAAGGATCCACGATACAATCTTCTTTGATTTCTTGTTTTTCATGTTGTCTAATTTCGTTAAAAATAACCGAATTCGACTTCCTTACGCTTATGGCGGCTATTAGTTCTATTTAGCAGGCAATACCAAAGCACTCACTTCGCCAAAACCAACACGAACTCCATCCTTTTCAGCATGACCGCGCATGATTACAGTATCGCCATCATTGATGAATTTGCGCTGTGTTCCATCCTTCAGGGTAACTGGTTTTTCACCTCGCCAAGTAATTTCAAGCATTGATCCGAATTCTTCTGGTTTTGGACCAGAAATAGTTCCCGAACCGTACATATCTCCTACTTGAAGATTACAGCCGTTACCGGTATGGTGTGCCACTTGCTGACTCACATTCCAATACATGTATTTATAATTAGAATTACTTACCACAGTTTCTTCTGCACCCTCTGGTTTTAAGGCCACTTGCAATTTCACATCATAATGTAAATCACCTTCGGTTTTAAGATAAGGCAAAACTTCAGGGTTTTGCTTTGGGCCAGCTACTCTGAATGGTTCTAGGGCATCCATCGTAACGATCCATGGTGAAACGTGGGAAGCAAAATTCTTAGCCAAGAAAGGCCCTAACGGCACGTATTCCCATTTCTGAATATCTCTTGCCGACCAATCATTCAACAACACGAAACCGAAAATATGGTCTGGTGCCGCTTTGGTCGAAACGGGATCGCCAAGTGGGTTTTCTTTACAAGTAATAAAGGCCATTTCCAATTCGAAATCGAGCAAACGACAAGGGCCGAAAGATGGCATTTCAGCATCATCGGCTTTGGTTTGCCCTTTTGGACGATGGAATTCGGTACCTGAAACTACGATACTTGAAGCCCTACCATGATAAGCCACTGGTAAATGTTTCCAGTTGGGCATAAGAGCGTTTTCGGGGCCACGGAACATCGTTCCTACATTAAATGCATGTTGCTCTGAAGAATAGAAATCTGTATAGTTCGGTACCTGAACTGGCATGAGCATTTCTACTTCTTCTTTTGGAATTAATGCCAACTCACGGGCGGCTACGTTGTCGCGAAGTTCTTCATTGCTTTGCTCCAAAAGCTCAGAAATTCGGTTGCGCACCTCGCTCGTTTTTTTCTTCCCTAAAGCAATAAAAGCGTTTAAAAAAGTTTGATTGAAAACGCCAGCAGGAAGGCCTAAACCATCGAAATAGCCGTTTTCGTGTAAATAAGTTAAATCCAAAACGTAATCGCCAATGGCCACTCCGGCACCCGGCTGTAAGTACTCCGTTTTGAATATACCGAAAGGTAAATTTTGTATTGGGAAGTCTGAATCTTTGGCCACTTCTACCCAAGATTGAAGTGACGGATTATTAGCTTTAATCATATTTTCTCAAAAATTATAGCGTTCCTCTTAATGCTTGCTCGTGCTCAATAGATTCGAATAAGGCTTTAAAATTACCTTTACCGAAAGATTGTGCTCCTTTTCTCTGGATAATCTCGAAGAACATGGTTGGCCTGTCCAACACAGGTTTTGTGAAAATCTGAAGCAGATAACCTTCATCATCCCTGTCAATCAGGATGTTCATTTCCTTCAATGGCTCTAAATCCTCGTCAATTTCTCCCACACGCTCTAAAATATTATCGTAATATACTTCAGGCACATAAAGGAATTCAACACCACGGCTTCTTAAATCACGCACTGTTTCGATAATGTTGTTGGTCGCCACGGCAATGTGCTGTACTCCTGCCCCATTATAAAAGTCGATGTATTCTTCGATCTGAGATTTTTTCCTTCCTTCGGCTGGTTCGTTAATTGGGAATTTAATTCTACCCGTACCATTGCTCATCACCTTACTCATTAAGGCCGTGTATTCGGTAGAAATATCTTTATCATCGAAAGAAACCAATTGTGCAAAGCCCATTACTTTGGCGTAGAACTCACACCATTTGTTCATTTCGCCCCAACCTACATTACCTACCATGTGGTCGATGTATTTAAGGCCAGTTGGTGCTGGGTTATAATCGGTTTTCCATGCCTTAAAGCCCGGCAAAAACACTCCGTTATAGTTACTTCTTTCTACAAAAATATGGATGGTTTCACCGTAAGTATGAATTCCAGAACGAACTACATAACCATGCTCGTCTTCGGTTTTTTCAGGCTTCATAAAAGATTCAGCTCCGCGAGAAGTCGTTTCTTCCCAAGCTTTCGTGGCATCTTCCACCCAAAGGGCAATTACTTTTACACCATCGCCATGCTTGTTGATGTGTTCGTTAATTGGGCCGTCTTTTTTTAAAGGTGAAGTAAGCACTAACCGAATTTTGTCTTGCTGAAGGACATATGAAACGGTGTCTTTATTACCAGTTTCCAAACCAGAATATGCTACCGACTGAAACCCAAATGCGGTTTTATAATAGTGTGCCGACTGTTTTGCATTGCCCACGTAAAGTTCAACATAATCGGTTCCATTGATTGGAAGGAAGTCTTTTGCTTCTTTAAATATTTTTTCTCCAGGGTAATTTGCGTTCTCTGTTGCCATGATTTTGTTATTCTTCTAACCAAGATTTATGATAATCTTTTACTAATAATTTCATTGCGGCTTCGGTTACTTTTAAAGGTTTAAAAGTATCGACCATTACCGCCAATTCTTGAGTTTCTGTTTTACCCAAGCTTCTTTCCATTGCTCCAGGGTGCGGTCCGTGAGGAATTCCCGCAGGGTGCAATGTGATTTGTCCTTTCTCTATATTATTACGACTCATAAAATCGCCATCAACGTAATAAAGCACTTCGTCTGAGTCGATATTGCTATGATTGTAGGGCGCTGGCACCGATTCTGGGTGGTAATCGTAAAGCCTAGGCACAAAAGAGCACACCACAAAAGCATCGGTTTCGAAAGTTTGGTGTACTGGTGGCGGTTGATGCACGCGCCCAGTTATTGGCTCGAAATCGTGAATTGAAAAGGCGTAAGGGAAGTTATAGCCATCCCAACCGACCACATCAAAAGGGTGTGTGGCGTACACATATTCGTGAATCATGCCTTGCTTTTTCACCTTAATAATAAAGTCGCCCTTTTCATCATGTGTCTCTAAATTCTGTGGTCTTCTAATGTCTCTTTCGCAAAAAGGTGAATGTTCTAAAAGCTGACCAAACCAGTTGCGGTAGCGCTTTGGTGTATAAATTGGTCGATGTGATTCTACTATGAACAAGCGGTTTTTCTCATCATCAAATTCGATTTGATAAATCATTCCGCGCGGAACCATCAGGTAATCACCATAGCTAAACTCTAAAGTTCCCAGCAATGTGCGTAGCCTTCCTGTTCCTTGATGGATAAAAATCAATTCATCGCAATCGGAGTTTTTATAAAAATAATCCTTTTGCGATTTTGTAGGCGAAGCCAAAATAATCTCGCAATCGCTGTTCACCAAAACTGGCGTGCGACTTTCTAGGTAATCTGCTTTTGGTGGCACGGAAAAGCCCTTCAACCCAAGTGAAAGCATGTTTTTTTCAACAGCAATTTTAGGGGAAACATCGTAAGAACGAAGTACCTCTTTGACCTGTGTAGGCCTATGGACATGGTAAAGCAATGACGACATTCCGTCAAAACCTACGGTTCCGAAAAGCTGCTCGTAATAATAGCCACCATCTTCCTTTTTAAAAGTAGTGTGGCGTTTATGCGGGATTTTTCCCAATTGATGATAAAACGGCATAATGCTTTGTTTTTATTTGGAGCCTCAACGCATCGAGGCTTAATTACATTAAACTAGTTGCTTCAGAGAATTCTCCAAGGCTCTTTTCGAAATGCCAGTTTTTGCTGGAGAAAGATCATGTACTTTCTGCAATGCATTTCGAATAATATTGGCAGTATCCTCAAAAATTGCCTCATCTGTTAAGGCAACTCCGCCCTGCATAAGATACGCAAAAACACGTGCCATTCCACAGTTGGCAATAAAATCTGGCAGTACCGATAGATTCTCGTCTGCGAACAAGCCAGTAGGGCCAAAGAAAATTTCAGGGTCGTTGAACGGTACATTTGCACCGCAAGAAATTACTTCAAGCTTTGATTCTATCATTCGATCTACCTGCGCTCTAGTGATTAGTCGAGAAGCAGCAGCAGGAACAAAAACTTCAAAATCTAAACCCCAAATTTCTTCATTGATTTGATCGAAAGGAATCATCTCTTTTGCAACAAGCTGGTTGCCCTTTCTGTTTAAGAAAAAGGCTTTGATCTCTTCTAAAGAAAATCCTTCTTGTTTCATTACTCCACCTTCGCGGTCAATAATACCGACCACTTTCACTCCCATTTGAGCTAAATAGTAACCCGCAGCAGCGCCCACATTTCCCCAGCCTTGAATTACAGCTCTTTTCTCTTTGTAGTCGCCACCCCAAATTTGGTAGTAGCTACGAATGGCCTCTGCTACGCCATAGCCCGTAATCATATCAGCTACTTTGTATTTTCTGCTTAAGTCAGGCGTGTATTCTGGGTTTTCAATTACTTTGATTACCCCATTTCTGAGCTGACCGATTCGGTTGATTTTCTGTGCTTCCGTTGGTTTAAAGTGGCCATTAAAAACACCTTCTTGTGGATGCCAGATGCCTGCTTCTTCGGTCATGGCAATTACTTCGTGAATTTCATCCACGTTTAAATCACCACCCGTTCCATAATAGAATTTCAAAAGTGGGCTTACCGCAGCAAACCATCTTTTCAGAACACCTTCTTTTCTTGGGTCTTGTGGGTCGAAGTTGATGCCTGATTTTGCACCACCAATGGCTGGGCCAGAAATGGTGAATTTCACTTCCATAGTTTTGGCGAGCGATTCCACTTCTCTTTTATTCAAACCCACACGCATACGGGTTCCGCCACCGGCAGCTCCTCCACGCAATGAATTGATCACTACCCAACCTTCGGCTTCTGTTTCAGAATCTTTCCACTCAAAAACGATTTCTGGTCTCTTATTTTCAAATTTCGCTAATAGCGCTTCCATATCTCTGTTTTACTAAAGTCAAATACTAACAAATCTACATTTTACCTCTCCTCCGAAATACCTTTCAACCAAAATAATTTCAATATTCAGACAATTCGAATTTATTTTCATCACTCAATAGAGGATTCTACTTTAAAACAACTCAAAAACGAGTATCTTTAGAAAATTCCACTTTGATGAAATTAGACGCTACCGATATTCGCATCTTAGAGATTCTACAAGAAGATGCTCGGATCACTACAAAAGCCCTTGCCGATCAACTCAACCTTTCTACTACTCCTGTCTTCGAGCGAATTAAACGTTTGGAAAGAGAAGGAGTTATTCGAAAATATGCAGCCTTGCTCGATGGTAAAAAACTAGACTTAATGCTCACTGCATTCATCTCCATTTCGCTTACGAAACACAGCCGTATGTACTTAGAAAAATTCGTGAATGAAATAAAAGCCTACCCTGAAGTAATGGAATGTTACCATATTGCCGGCAACTTCGATTTCCTTTTAAAAGTGGTGGTAAAGAGTATGGAATCATACGAAACCTTTATTCTCACCAAACTTTCTACCACCGCAAATTTGGGGCAAGTGCAAAGCTCTTTTGTACTCTCGAAAAACATTCATACTACGGCTTTTAGCTTCTAAGCAAACCGTAGATCAATTGATAACTTACACCGCTTGACTGAACAGTTTGTTTCCGCTTTGTGGTTCATAATAGTCATCGAAAAGGGCACAGATATTTCTGAGGAACATCATGCCCTTTTTGGTTACTTGGTAGTTGAGGCAGAAGCGCTCAATTAAACCTTCATCTGCCATTTGATTGAATGCGGTATATTTTTCAGAATTAAGTTCGAGCACATTGCGCATTTGAATACGAGCACTGCAAGCAATATCCAGAATCAACTGTTTAGCTTCCATTTCAGGGACGGTCATCAAATGACCTTTGAACATTGGAAATTCTCCAGCCTCAACTTTTGCTCTATAGCCTTCTACCGACTTCACATTTTGCGCATATGCCACTCCAATATCAGATATTGAAGATACTCCCAAACCAATCATAAAATTAGTTCTAGATTCGGTATAGCCCATAAAATTACGGTTCAACCTTCCTTTACTTCTGGCTTGGCAAAGCGGGTCTTCAGTCAAAGCAAAATGATCCATCCCTATGGCTTGATAACCCATATCTAGCAACAAGGCCTGACCAAGCATATTCAACTTGTGCTTTTCTTCTCCCTGAGGAATATTTTCTTCAGAATAAGCCCTTTGGCCTGGTTTTACCCAAGGCACATGCGCATAACTATAAAAAGCAATACGGTCGGGCATAAAGGTTTTTACCACATCCATGGTTTGTTTGATACCATAAATGGTTTGAAAAGGAAGGCCGTAAATCAGGTCGAAATTCACGGAAGTATATCCAATTTCTCTGGCTGCTTTGGTTACCTTTTCAATATTTTCTAAAGGCTGTAGTCGATTGATTGCCTTTTGTACTTTGAAATCTACATCCTGTACACCATAACTGACACGGGTAAATCCAACTTCGTAAAGCGCTACTAAATGTTCGTAAGTGGTATTGTTTGGGTGGCCTTCAAAACTGAATTGATAATCGGGGTGCACATCTACCGTATCGAGAATAGACTCCATTAAGTACCGTAAGTTTTCAGGAGAGAAAAACGTTGGTGTTCCTCCGCCTAAATGTATTTCTCTCACCAACGGTTTTTCACCAAAAAGGTCTAAGTATAACTTCCACTCTTTAAGTAAAGATTCGATATAAGGCAATTCTACCTTATGATTGATAGTAATACGCGTATTGCAACCACAATAAGTACAGAGTGATTCGCAATAAGGTAAGTGAAGATATAGACTTATCCCTTCTTGTTTGGTTTGCTGAAAAGTTGCTTTCAACCGCCCTTTATATTCCTCAAGTTGAAAAGCGTTTACATCCCAAGCCGGCACTGTTGGGTAACTGGTGTATCTTGGAACTGGCACATCGTATTTCTTCACTAAATCAATCATTTTTGGCCTCCTTTTCTTTTTTTACTCGGTCTTCAAATAGCATTCTCACAGAAGGTGAATAGGTGTCATCGAACTGCCCAGATTTAACTGCCCAGAAAAAGGCGGTTAAAAACGCAATAGCGACAACCAAACTGACCAATATGAGTACGAGAATGACCGACATATTTATTTGAGTTTTATTTTTTTAGAAATCAGATTAACGGAAACAGTGGTGAAAACCACTACCGAAATACTACTTAAAGGCATAAGAATGGCAGCAAAAAGAGGGGTTAACTCTCCCGCTACTGCTAAACTAATTCCAACACAGTTATAAAGTAAAGACAAGATAAAACTGGCCACTACCACTTTTCGGCCTTCATGCGCCAACTTGATAAATTTATTCAAGTCCATTAAGTTTGATGCCTTTAAAATAGCATCACTGGCAGGTGAAAAGAGCGATACATCTTCAGTTATAGCTATGCCTACCTTGCTTTGCTGCAAAGCACCCGCATCGTTAAGACCATCACCCAGCATAATTACAGCATTGCCTTTGGTTTGAATTTCTTTAATAGCCTTTAGCTTATCTTCTGGGCTTTGATTGAAACGTAAAACAGAACCTTCTGGGAACATCGACTCAAGGCGCTCGGCTTCCTTATCATTGTCGCCAGAGAGCACCTGAAATTTGAACTTGCTCTTCAAAGCATCAAGCAAGTTGGTTAGGCCTTTTCTGTAAGTTGCCTCAAAACTGAAGTAGCCCTTGTAATCGTCTCCAATGCTTACATGCACTTGGGTAGCATTATTTATATTACTTTTTTCTACACCTAAAAACTTTGCAGAACCCACTTTTATGGTTAAGCCACTAACGACAGCGATAAAACCTTTGCCCTCTTTTTCGTCAAACGACTCTATGGTATAATCAAAGCCTTTAACTTCAGTAAACTGCTTTATCCATCTGCTCAGCGGATGCGTACTACTGGCCACCGCAGTATTGATTAACGCCTTTTCAGCTTCGGAAAGTGCTGGACCACAGAATTTCAAAGCTTCTCCTTGAGTCTCGGTAATCGTTCCCGTTTTATCGAATACAATTGTATTTGTAGCGTTCAACTTTTCAATCACGTCTGCATTTTTTAGGTAGAAATGATTCCTTCCAAAAACACGCATAACGCTGCCCACAGTAAAAGGGGTAGAAAGCGCTAATGCACAAGGGCAGGCAATAATGAGTACCGCAGTAAATACCAACCAAGTTTGACTTGGATCTGTAAATTGCCAATAAACCGCTGAAAAAAGTGCGATTAAAAGCACCACCACAGTAAAGTATCGACTCACTTTGTCAATAAGCTTAGTATGGTGTTCCTTTTCTCCAAAAGCATCATTATTCCACAGTTGAGTAAGGTAACTCTGCGAAACTTCTTTTTGAATAACAAAGCGAACCTGCTTACCTACCTGCCTTCCGCCAGCATATACATAGTCTCCTTTTTTACGCGCCACTGGTACGGATTCACCCGTTACAAAGCTGTAATCTATTGAAGCGTAATCATCAATTAAAATAGCATCGGCAGGAAGCACTTCGCCATTTCGAAGCAGTACTTCATCGCCCTTTTTCAATTCCTTTACGGGTACTGGCTCGAAATCGTCATCAATCCTTTTTTGAACCGCCAAAGGAAAATAGGATTGATAATCGCGATCGAAGGAAAGGGCTGCATAAGTTTTGCTTTGGAACCATTTCCCTATCAAAAGGAAAAACACCAAACCTACGAGTGAATCGAAATAGCCTGGGCCTACATCGGCAATTACTTCATAAGTACTTCGAACAAAAAGTGCCAACAGACCTATCGCTATGGGCACATCTATGTTCGCGAATTTTTGCTTCGCACTCTTTAAGGCAGATGTAAAATATTCACTCCCCGAGTAAAAAACTACAGGTAAGGAAAGCGCCAAGCTTAAATACCTAAAAAAACTGCTATACTCTTCTTCTACCCCAGCAATACCCAAGTAATCGGGAAAGCTCAGTAGCATTACATTACCGAAACAGAAACCTGCAATTCCCATTTTAATAAGCAACTGCTTATCGAAAGCCTTCTGTGGCTTCTTAGAGTCATCGGCATCTTTGAGATTAATCTGCGGGCCATAGCCAATTGAATCGAGCATTTCGGCCAATTGGCGCAAGCTCATCTCATCTGACTTATAATTGACTGTAAGCTTTTTCGAAGAGAAATTAATGACAGAATCTAAAACAGCAGGATTCAGCCGATCCAAATTTTCTAACAACCAAATACATGAACTGCAATGTACATTTGGTATGTACAAAGTGACTCTTTGAAAGCCTTCACCTTCAAAATCAAGCACTTCTCTTTTGATTGATTCATTATCTAAATAATCGAAGATGGAATGCTCTGCTTTATCCTTTACCGTAAAGCCTGGAGTGTTTTCCATGCTGTAGTAATCACACAGATCATTACTGCTTAGGATTTCATAAACAGTTTTACAACCATTACAACAAAAGTTGTGTTCATCATAGGTCAGTTTGCCCTCTAGGCAATCTTCTCCACAGTGATAGCACTTGGTTTCATTTTTCACTATAGTGCTTACGGAATTCACTTCTTATAGATGAATAAAGGCGAACTTTTCGCTGTACAATCAGCAATTGTTTTTGGGCAGGCCAATATTTCTTCTCCCAAATTAGTGCCTGTCAGAATAAGAGCTCTATCGGTGTCTGCATTAAGCTCATTAAAAAATTCATTAATTGGCTCATCAACCATCAGCTGCATTCCAATATTAGGAAAAGCCATTTTCAGATAATCGACAAAAAACTTTTCGTTTTCAGTTTGTCCTTCGTCTTCAGGAAAGTTGAATAATACCGAAAGGGGAAGTTCGGTTAAATCAGGTTTGAAAATTTTAAGAAAGTCCTTTACAATGTATAGCGAATGGTGTTCGGGCTCGTGCACCATAATTAAACGATTTACTGTGGCATTTTTTGGCAATATTAAAACCGGACAATTCACTTTATGAACCAACTCTATTAATTCGCACCAGTCGTTCTGGTTTACAAAAATAGATGAGTCAATAATGAACAAATCAGCTACACCCGAAAGACCTGCCAAAGTACCATTATTAAGCTCAGATTTAAACGCCTCTACATTTAGGGTATTCGAAATATTCAGGTTCTCAACTTTCAGTTCGAATTCTACTTTTTTCAATAGGTCAAAAGTATGAATAGAGCTATTTCTGTTCGTTGTAGTCGCAATCAGCTCATTGCCTACCCCCTCATCTACACATAAGAAAGTGAAAAAATATTCATTCTGAGGATTAAGAAAAGCACTTACCCTCTGATAAAGCGCTCCTAAATCACTTTGAATTCCCGCCCCGATTAAAATCTTCTGTTTCAAAACCTTTAATTCAGATTACCACTGAAACAAAGGTAGATTTAAGGAGCTGAGATTGTGTTGATGCGCATCAGCGAAAACCATGACAAATGTCATGTTTTCTAGCCATAGAAATCGGCCTCATGAAGTAGTTTATCGGCATCAAGCACCTTGATTTTCTTTCCTTCCAGCGCAATCATTTTATCTGATTTGAACTCAGAGAGTAAACGAATTACGGTTTCTGTAGCGGTACCTACAATATTAGCCAAATCCTCTCGACTCAATACAATATCGATAACTTCGCTGCCCTCTCCTTCCATGCCGTAAGTTTCCTTCAGCATAAGTATTGTAGCTGCCAGCCTTTCTCTCACCGATTTTTGCGACAGTTGTGCAAGCTTGGTTTCCATTACTCCCAATTCGTGACAAACAGCTTTCATAAGTTTGCCAAAAAATTCTGGGTTAGAGTGGAGTACTTTTAAAAAATCACTTTTGGGGATAAAGCATATTGCTGCGGGTTCTAACACAGTGGCTGAAGATCCATATAACTCTTCGCTTAAGAGTGATCTATAACCTAAAAAATCGCCCTTTTGAGCAATAAAAAGAATTTGCTCCTTCCCATTAGAGCCCATTTTAAACACTTTTACCTTTCCGCTATTGATACAGAAAATCCCCATTGGTCGGGTTCCTTCATAAAATAAGGTTTGGTTTTTCTTGTAGGTAACACACGACTTATGTTCACTCAGAATCTCTAAATCTTCATCCTTTAGATCAGAGAAATGAGATTCTCCTCTAGACTTACATGCTATACACTGAAGCTGAATTTTCGAGTTTTTTAACGACATAAGAAGTTATGATTACACTTAAAGATATAGAAGTATTAAAAGATAAACAAACACCATTTCCAACAATCTAGCCTACCACTTGCCCCACTCCAAAAAGAATGACATAGAGTAAAGTAGTTAAGGCCATTTGTTTTAAAAATGGGTCGAGTTTAGATGATTCGGTGTGTGTTTTAACTGCTCTGGCATTCTTAATTAAGCCAGGTAAAGCCAAAACAATAATCAATTGCCAATAACTGGAATAGTTCATTAAAACATAACTAAGCCCTAATGCAAAGCCAGCAACCAATAAAAACCAATGATAAAACACGGCATTTTTCCTGCCTATTCGAACGGGAACGGAAATCTTACCCGCTTCCTTATCAGATTCAATGTCGCGGATGTTATTTACATTCAACACAGCTACTGAGAATAACCCTGTAGAAATAGCAGGAAGTAAATACTCCCACTTCAATTCTTGCTCGTACAAATAAGCTGAACCCATCACCCCAACAAAACCAAAGAAAATTAAAACACTGATATCGCCCAAGCCCATATAGCCATAAGGTTTATAGCCAGCAGTGTAGGTAATGGCAGCCAGAATAGCCAAAACTCCTAGACCCAAAAAGAAGCCAAACACTTGAGGCGACCAACCAAAAGCCAAATAAATCAAACCAATGCCCGAAAGAAGCGATAAGGCAGAAAATAAAATGATTGCGTTTCGCATGGCTTTCAATGAAATAAAACCCGACTGAACCGCTCTTGATGGCCCTGTTCTTTTAGCTCCATCGGCTCCGTGAACTGAATCGCCATAGTCGTTGGCCAAATTTGACAACACCTGAAGTAGAATGGTGGTTAATGCGCAAAGGGCAAAAACTCCTCCGTTAAACTGACCAGAAGAAGCAGCTAAAAAAGCGCCCATTCCTATGCTAGCCAAGGCCAAAGGGAGTGTACGTAGCCTAAAAGCTTTTACCCAATGCTTCATTTTTGATTATAAAGTTCCTGTAATGGCCTCGTCCATTGGATTTACTGATGAAGAGAAGAAAGCAACCACTTTCCCTTTTTCATCAATTAAGTATTTACAGAAATTCCAATTGGGTGTTTTGCCCGATTCTTTTTCTAACCACTCATAGAGCGGTGCTCTGTCCTTTCCCAACACTGAAATTTTCTCAAACATCTGGAAAGTAACACCAAATTTAGCCGTACAAAATTGTTGAATCGCTAGGTTTGAACCCGGCTCTTGACCGCCAAAGTTGTTGGCAGGAAAGCCCAAAACCACGATTTTATCTCCGTAGGTTTCGTGTAAATTCTGAAGATCTTCGTATTGAGGAGTAAAACCGCATTCAGAAGCCACATTCACTACCAACACCTTTTTACCTTTAAACTCGCTCAAGGAAATTTCTTTCCCCTCAATGGTTTTCATTTTAAAGTCGTAGAAACTCATTTCTTCTGGTTTTGGGTTGAAAATATTGATGAATAAAATTAGGCTTAAGCAGAAACTCATATTACATGCGATTTGGGACGTTTATACCCAATAAGTTCATGTTTACTTTTATTGTTTCAGCAGCTAAAGCAGAAAGTCCGACACGGAATTTACGTTTTTCTACATCGTCTTCACTGAAGATAGACACTTCGGCATAAAAGCGATTGTATTCTTTAGCAATATCGTAAACGTACTGAGCAACCACGGCTGGAGAGTATTCATTTGCTGCCAAAGCCAACTTTTCTGGGTATTGGCTAATGGCATAAATTAAATCCCTTTCGGTTTCGTGCAAATCGGTAATCTGGTTGTAATCAATGGCTGCAATATCAATATCGAGCTGTACAGCTTTGCGAACAATAGCACTGATTCTAGCATATGTATACTGAATAAAAGGGCCAGTATTGCCTTGAAATTCAATCGACTCTTCAGGGTTGAAAAGCATTCTTTTCTTAGGGTCTACCTTTAGCAAGAAATACTTGATCGCCCCCAAACCTAAAGTCTCGTATAAGGCGTTTGCTTGTTCTTCAGTAAAACCTTCAATTTTGCCCAATTCTTCTGTTCGGCTTTTGGCGGTATCGGCCATTTGCTGAATCAAGTCATCGGCATCTACTACGGTTCCTTCTCTCGATTTCATTTTTCCTGAAGGAAGGTCTACCATGCCATAAGACAGATGATAACAGGCTTCTGCCCATTCATAACCTAATTTTTTCAGAATAAGGAAAAGCACCTTAAAGTGGTATTCTTGTTCATTTCCTACGGTGTAAATGAGTTGAGAAAGATCAGGGTAATCTTCATAACGCATAATGGCAGTACCAATATCTTGCGTCATGTATACCGAAGTGCCATCACTTCTGAGCAATAGTTTTTGATCTAAGCCCTCATCGGTTAGGTCTACCCAAATAGAGCCATCTTCTTTCTTATAGAAAACTCCTTTTTCAAGACCTTCCATTACGCGGTCGCGGCCAATAAGGTAGGTATCACTTTCGTAATAAAGTTTATCGAAATCAACGCCCATGCGCTGATAAGTATCTTCGAAACCCTCATATACCCAACCGTTCATTTTTTCCCAAAGGGAATAAACTTCAGGGTCTTTGGCTTCCCATTTCAGTAACATTTCTTGTGCCTCCACAAAAATAGGAGCCTGCTTTTCAGCAGCTTCTTTTTCTACTCCATCGGCAACAAGTGCAGCAATTTCTTCTTTATAGGCTTTATCAAAAGCCACATAGTATTTTCCTACCAGGTGGTCGCCTTTGATGCCTGCTGCTTCTGGTGTTTCGCCTTCACCAAATTTTAGCCACGCCACCATCGACTTACAAATGTGAATTCCGCGATCATTGATGATCTGCACTTTCACTACTTTGTTACCATTCGCCTTTAATATTCGAGCTACCGAATTACCCAAAAAGTTATTTCTGAGGTGGCCTAAGTGAAGCGGTTTGTTGGTGTTTGGTGAGGAATACTCCACCACCACAGTTCTATTCTTTTCTTCAATGCTGAAAACTGGAGAATCGGCAACATTTGCTCCATTAAAAATCTTGGCAAACAAATCTACCTGCGACCCTTCTGAAAGCTCTAAGTTCAAAAATCCCTTCACCACATTATAATCGGCCACTACATTAGAAAGATTAGCTTTTAGATACTCTCCAATGGCCTGCCCTGTTTGCTCAGGATTCAGCTTAGAAATCCTTCCATAAGGAAAGGTGACCAAGGTGTAAGTTCCGGCAAAATCTTTTCTTGTGGCTTGTAGAGCAATTTCTTCAGCAGAAATTGAATGATTGTATAGTGCTGCAAACGCAGCCGAGATTCCTTCTTTAATTTGTAATTCCATTCCTAGAAATTCTGGATCAATGACTCAGTTGTAGCCTCGAGTATTTCGAAGGCATTATTGGCCATTCTGTTTTCGGTGTCCAAAGTTGGGTTAACCTCTACGATTTCCCAACAACAAACACGCTTATCTTTAATTAATTCGATATTCAATTCAAGCGCTTGTTCTTTTGAAAGCCCCTCTGGCACGGGAGTTCCTGTACCTACTGAAACGGAGGTGTCTAAGCTATCTACATCAAATGAAATGTAGATTTGATCGCAGTCTTTCAAGATTTCTAAAGCTTCTTTCGAAACCTGCTGAATACCCTTTTCGGTTACTTCGGCAGTGGTAAAGTTTTTAATACCATACTTTTCCATTAAGTAGTCCTCAGGAGATTCAGTGTCGCGAACGCCAATAAAAACAACATCCTCAGGTCTCATTTTTGGGCCACGCATACCAATAGATTTAATGCGTTCCCAAAGGGCTTCTGTTTCTTCTTCAACATCGTTTTGCTCGCACTCAACATTGTCGATAGCCGTAGCCATAGCCAAGGGCATGCCGTGCATGTTGCCAGATGGTGTAGTATAAGGCGAATGGAAATCGGCATGTGCATCAATCCAAATAGCGCCTAAACGTTTATCAGGATCGGCTTTTTTTATGCCTGCAATTGTACCTGCGGCAGTAGAGTGGTCTCCTGCCAAAACTATAGGAAATAAACCTTCTGAGCGAAGATCGCTTACAGCATCACAAACGCGCTTGAGTACAGTATAAACACCTTCCCCGTATTTTGCATTCTTAAACTTAGGTTCTTGAAACAATAGCTCATTTTCGTTTTTCACCTTTATAGGCTGAAAACGCAAAAAGAAGTCGGAACGCTTTCCTAAGCTGGCCACTTTCATGGCGTCAATTCCCAAACTCGCTCCTCGCGTACCAGCTGCTAGCTCCGATCTTACTTCAACTAAGCGAATCTTTCTCATGTTTTTAGTACTTTAATTACCAACCCAATACGTATGCAAAAACCAATGGTGCCACAATTGTAGCGTCTGATTCAATAATGTATTTTGGTGTATCCATATCCAGTTTTCCCCAGGTTATTTTCTCATTTGGAACCGCACCAGAATAAGAACCATAACTTGTAGTAGAATCTGAAATTTGGCAGAAGTAACTCCAGAAAGGAATTTTATCCATTTCCATATCTTGATAGAGCATTGGCACTACGCAGATAGGGAAATCACCAGCAATACCTCCACCAATTTGGAAGAAGCCTACTCCTTTTCCTTCTGAATTTTTCACATACCAATCAGCTAAGAATGTCATGTACTCAATACCCGACTTCATGGTGGAAGGCTTCAACTCACCTTTAATACAATAGGAAGCAAAAATATTTCCCATGGTAGAATCTTCCCAGCCCGGAACAATGATTGGAATATTCTTTTGGGCTGCTGCTAGCATCCAGCTATTGGCTGGGTCAATTTCATAGTATTGCTCTAAGTCACCAGAAAGCAACATTTTGTACATGTACTCATGCGGTAAAAATCTTTCGCCTGCTTCTTCGGCACCTTTCCATTGTTTAAAAATTTTAGATTGTAAACGTCTGAAGGCTTCCTCTTCTGGAATACAGGTGTCTGTCACTCTATTCAATCCTTGCTCCAATAAATCCCACTCGTCTTGAGGGGTTAAATCTCTGTAATTCGGAACCCTTTTGTAATGCGAATGTGCTACAAGGTTCATAATATCTTCTTCTAGGTTAGCACCCGTACATGAAATGATAGCTACCTTGTCTTGACGAATCATTTCAGCAAACGATTTTCCTAATTCTGCAGTACTCATAGCACCAGCAAGTGTCACCATCATTTTTCCGCCTTCAGCCAAGTGAGCATTGTAGCCTTTGGCGGCATCAACCAAACTGGCAGCGTTAAAGTGTAGGTAATGCTTTTCAATAAAATCGGATATCGGTTTCTGAGACATATTCATTTAATTTTTATACACGTTCTAGTTCTATTCAGATTAAATTTTATCACTGAACGGCCTGCAATTTGCTAAAATTCGCTGACTATTTCATATTCAAAAACCATTCTCTGAAAGCTCTCTAATCTATCTTTTTCATACAAGCTCAGAAAAAGAAGTGGGGAAAGCAAAATAGCCCTACAAGTAATTTATTATCAATTTATTAAGCTTAAAGCCCCAGCAAACACCTAAAAGCATTCAGCTTATAATAAGCCCGAGCATATTTTTTTTGACTTATGAATTAACATTTGATTGGCAAGCTTTCTTTTAAAAGTTTAGAAATTTCTAATATTGCACCTTTCGAATTATGTAAAAGTGGTAGATGAAAAGTTATTTTGACCTTATTGACCAGACCTTTGATTTCCCTACAGAAGAATTTAAGGTGAATGGCAAATACTTAGAATTTCACGATGTTCCATTGAAGGACATTATTAAAGAACACGGAACGCCATTAAGGTTAACTTATCTACCCAAGATTTCGGAAAATATACAGAAAGCTAAAAAGTGGTTTGAAACTTCTATTAAGAAACACAAATACCAAGGGAGCTATACTTATTGCTATTGCACCAAATCATCTCACTTTAGTTTTGTGTTGGACGAAACCATTAAAAATGGTTGTCAAATAGAAACTTCTTCGGCTTTCGATATTCCAATTGTGAGAAGTTTACACGCCAAAGGCAAAATTGACAAAGATATTCTAATTGTGTGTAATGGTTTTAAAAGACCACTTTACACCCAATATATTTCAGAATTAATCAATGACGGATTTACCAATTGTATTCCTGTATTAGACAACATGAATGAGTTGGATGTGTATAAAGATTTGATCAATGAGGATTTTCAAGTGGCTATTCGTGTAGCGGCCGATGAAGAGCCAAATTTCGAGTTCTATACATCGCGTTTGGGAATTCGCTATGGTGACATTACCAATTATTACAAAGAACATATTGAAGGAAGCCGAGCGTCATTAAAAATGCTGCACTTCTTTATTAATACTGGAATTAAGGATACCGCTTATTACTGGAGCGAATTGAGCCGTTTTATGTATAAATATTGCGAGCTTAAAAAGATATGCCCAACACTAGATACAGTGGATATTGGCGGAGGTTTCCCGATCAAAACTTCGCTTACATTCGAATATGACTACCAATATATGGTAGATCAAATTGTGGAAAATATCAAATGGATTTGTAATAAGAGCAATGTTCCTGTTCCGAATATTATTACTGAATTTGGAAGCTTTACTGTAGGCGAAAGTGGTGCGTTTATCTACTCTATTCTTGATCAGAAATTACAAAATGACAAAGAGCTTTGGTATATGATTGATGGCTCATTCATTACTCATTTACCTGATGCTTGGGGTTTAAGCCAAAAGTATATTCTACTGGCCATCAATAAATGGGATCATCCTTTCCATAAAGTAAATATGGGTGGGCTTACTTGCGACAGTATGGATTACTATAACTCCGAAGCCCATACTTCTGAAGTGTTTATGCCGCTAATTGAAGAAGACGAAAACCTCTATGTTGGTTTCTTCCACACTGGCGCTTACCAAGAGTCATTAGGTGGTTATGGTGGTATTCAGCATTGTTTAATTCCTGCGCCTAAACACGTTTTGATTGACCATGATGAAAATGGAAAAATCAGAAGTCGTGTATTTGCAGAAGAACAAGTGGAAGAAAGTATGTTGAAGACTTTAGGATACTAAAAGGTGTTGAGGTGTTGAAGTAATTAGCCTTCATCAAAAAAAATATCGGGGACTAGGATGCATTGGCAGCTTAGTCCCCGATTTAGTTTAAAACAAACTCTTTACATTTTCTGGTGGGCGACCTAGAACAGCTTTATCTCCTTTTACCACAATAGGCCTTTCTATAAGGTTAGGATATTCCACCATCGCTGCAATCCATTCATCTGCATTTAGCGTTTTGCCCTTGAATTGCTCTTTATAAATCGCTTCTGATTTACGAACGATTTCTTCAGCCTTCATTCCTAGTTTTTTTAGAATTTCACGCAGTTGATCTTCTGAGGGTGTTTCTTTTAAATACTCTACTATGGTAAGCATTTCACCACTTTCTTCAATTAACTGAAGTGTTTGCCTGCTTTTTTGGCAGCGTGGATTATGATATATTTTCAACATAATTAAAGGTTTTAAATTTCTAATTGAGCAATTTTAAAGTATGCTGTTTATTCAAAAATCAGCTTGATCTAACACTTCAAAAATAGAAATATGACCGCTGACTTACGTTATCCAATCGGAAAATTTGATCCTCCTGCCAATATTACGCTTTCTGATATTGACGGATACATTAACCGAATAAAAGACACGCCTGAAAAACTCAAAAAAACGATTGAAGGTTTTACAGAAGAGCAACTCAATACGCCTTATCGACCTGAGGGCTGGACGGTTAGGCGGGTAATTCACCACATAGCAGATAGCCATATGAATGCTTATATCCGTTTCCATTGGGCTTTAACCGAAAATTCTCCTCGAATAAAAGCCTATGATGAGAAAGCTTGGGCGGAACTATCCTATCAGAATCATGTGCCTTTAGAGGTTTCTTTAAACCTACTCACAAACTTACATGAGCGTTGGATTCATTTACTAAAAAACATGTCGGAAGAAGATTTCAGTCGAAAATACATTCATCCAGAAGGAAACAAGGTTTATGTACTCAGAACAGTTGCGGCCATGTATGCATGGCATGGTGACCACCATACGGCACATATTACTTCATTAAGAGAAAGAATGGGCTGGAAATAGTGGTACAAAAACTCTCCAAAAGTTATTAATATATTATCAGCTTGTTGTACACTAAAACACAAACTCTTTGAGAGTTACTTAATAAATTGGAAATAGATTTTGGTACTTTAGTACGACCATCAAACTCAAAAAAAAGAAAATGAGCGATACCAAAAAATCAATTTACGGAACCATCGGTTGGTTTGATTTAACTGTACCCAACGCCACAGAAGTAAAAGACTTTTACGCCAAAGTAACGGAATGGAAACCTGAGCCTGTCTCGATGGGTGAATATGATGACTACAACATGACTGCCAATGGTGAACCTAAAGCAGGTGTATGCCATAAACGTGGGGGCAATAGCGACATTCCTTCTCAATGGATGATGTACATTAATGTTCGAGATTTAGACCATAGCAGGTCGGAATGCACGGCCAATGGTGGAAAATTGGTTACGGATATCAAGAGTGCTGGCAGTATGGGGCGCTATTGTTTTATTGAAGATCCTGCAGGCGCAGTTTGTGCACTTTTTGAGCCAAAAGAGGCTTAGTGTTATCCATAACCAAAACTGGAGGATCAAGCAGCAATCCGAAAAAGAAATTTCTTCGTAAGTTTATTTTTTCCAAAACCAACCTATGAAAGCCCTTTTCCCACTCGTATTTATCTTCTTCGGTTCGAATACCAATCCTGAACCCAACTGCATAGAATGTGATCAAGACCGACAGTACATATGTGCTTCAAACACCTTGGCCATGAATTTCAAGCTGTGCATGGATATGGCCGAAGTATCTGGACGGATGTACAAAATCTATCTGTTAGACCTGAAAAAGGAGTATGGTGTCACTGGGGCTGAATACACCTCTAGCTTACCCGATTGGAAACTTTGGGAGCAGCTTTACCCGGGGAAAACGGCTACTGAAATTTCCGAATTATTCTTTGAAACCACCACTTTTGCTTTGGCTCCAATGGTGGGCGTTAGCTACGACCAAGCGGTAAAGTTTGCAGCCTGGAGAACGGAAGCTTTCCGGAAAGAGCTAGACAGTATGGACGAAAGGGACAGAGCGGATTTTCCTAAAAAGTTTGAATTCAGATTACCCACTCCAGCCGAGTGGTCTAGAATGAGATTTATGACCCAAGAAAAGGGTATGCTTAAACAAGTGGATAAAATTGCCTCGGCTTATGAAAAGGAGTTCAAAACAAGTAAAAATGATGTACTGAGCAGCAGCAATAAAGTCCACGATGTTTTCTACAACATGGATCAAAAGCTAGGCTTATTCGGCTTACACGACAATGTAGCTGAAATGACTTCTGAAAAAGGAATAGCCATGGGCGGAAGTTGGAACAACAAAAGCACCAGAGCCGACTTCAATAAAAAATCGGAATACAACACCCCTCAGGCTTGGTTAGGTTTCAGATGTATTTTTGAAATTATTGAGTAAATGAAGGGTTTTGTCAAACGGGCATTCAGCAACCTATTATCGGGTACGGCTTCGTTTTTCTTCATCTTTTCAATTCTACTTTTTTTACCAACATGGGGTGGCTCTCTTAGGTTTTTAGGCTACGCATTAATCTATTCCTTACTAGCTCTTCTTTTTAGGAGGAAGACTAACCGTACTAAAAACAAAATCGGTATTCTAGCCTTGAGCTTTACCCTTCTCTTTTTTCTATATAGCTCTAGATCAATCGAAGTTCATGTTATAGGGGAACCCACTAACATCTATATATTAACGGATGTACCAAATGCTCCTGAAATACATTCACATTTTCAATTGAAGAAAAAGCTAAAAATAGATTCAACATATATTCTTAAAACCTCATCTTCAGTCAAAGATATTGACCTAAAAATCAAAGTGATAAATGAATTAGGTAATAAAATTGGGTCAACTGGAACTGTTTATAGGTATGGAAAATGCCAAGATGCAGCTGCTCTTGTTTCTATTCAAACAATTTATCTTTTTGATTCTACTAAAGAAGAAAAACCAAGTCAACACATTTACTCTTCACTACTCAGTGAACAAGCGCAGTTATGTTCATCCTTGCTTAACCAATAATGTCTAAAACTTATTTGTTAGTCTTCCTCAACTGCTCCAACATTCCTTTTAAATCTTGCTCAGAGAAAACCTTTCTACCTAAAACTAGCGTATTGATTGCTTGAGTGTTGGTAATATCTTCCAACGGATTGGCATTAAGAATGAGTAAATCCGAAGATTTACCAGTCTCCACCGAACCATAGAAATTTTCCATTTTCATGAATTTAGAACCATTGATAGTCGCGGTGCGAAGTGCTTCGGCAGGGGTTAAACCAGCCGCCACCAAAGCCGCTAATTCTTGGTGAAGCGAAATGCCTTGGTAGACGTAGGAGTTAGACGCCCCCGAATCGGAACCCGCCAAAAGCGAAACTCCGGCAGCCTGCATTTTAGGAATCAGTTTTTCAAAAGTACTGTTCAGCTCATGTCTTTCTGCAACGGCTTTTTCATTCGCTCGCATGGCACTTCTAATTCTCCCCTGATAAGTTTTGATAATTCCATCGCCTACATAATTCAAATATTCGTCATTTTCATGATTGTCCCTATCTAAATAGGAAAGCGTATTTCCAATATGTTTGGTAGGCACCACATAAGTATTGTTCGTTTTGAGCATCTCAAAAACAGTTTGCGCTTGAGACTCATCATATGTAGCAATCAGTTTATCCATAGAGCCCCAGAAGCCAGCTTTTCCATCAATTACATCTTGAGTGATTTCTTTTTCTTCGGTCGAAGCGCCTTTGAGAATGTAATAAAGATGTTCCACAGAACCCAAGCCCGCATTTACCGCATCTTCCAACATTACCGTAAAAGGCATATGGCCCGAAGTGGTAATTCCCCTTCTCTTTGCTTCTTCAATTATCCAGATGTAAGCTTCTTTAGAAATGGTACTGTCATAAATTTTAATGAAGTCAACACCCATGTTTTCGAGAGAATCCACCGCTTGAATTACTTCCTCCTTGGTTGTTACAGGAATAGAACCCGCCCAAGTAGCTCTGGGGCCATCTAGCTTTGGTCCAGAAGTAAAAATTACTGGGCCAGTAAGTGTACCTGACTTGATTTCTTCCCGCCACTTAAAAATTTCAGAAGTCATATCACCACCAGCTTCGCGAACACCCGTAACGCCATTAGCAATAAATAAAGGGAGCAAGTTCTTATTCTCTTCAATCAATTCTTCCCCACCTCTAAAATGCACATGCATGTCCCAAAGCCCAGGGATAACGAATTTACCCGTAGCATCAATGGTTTTGGCAGCGGTGTAGTCATTATTGCTTCCAGCTTCGCGAACAAAAATGATCGTGTCATTTCGAATCCCAATCTGCTGATCAGGCATCAACTGACCCGTTTTTACACCCACCACATTGGCATGATCAATCAGTATATCAAGCTTGGTTTTTTCTGAAGTAGAACAAGAAAAGAGAAAGGCAGTAAGGAGCAATAGAGAGAGCTTTTTCATAATCAGGTTTCGGAATAATACCCTAACCTATTCATTATTAAGCAGCTCTGAAATGGCTATTTTTTGAATGGCACTTTGGAGTATGGAGTATTGAGTATATAGAAATGGGCTTTCGTGACCTAGCAGATTGCCTCTCCTTATGCCTTCGAAACAAGCTTCAAACTCAGCTCATAAAACAGTGTATCGATTGGGTTTCTCAAAAAGTCAGCTGGGAGCTCCTTTTCATCAATTTGCTGAAATCCGTGTTTTTGGTAGAATCTTTGAGCGGCTTTAAATTGAGTCATCGTGCCTAAATAGATCCACTCAAGCTGATCTTTCTCGGATTCATCAATAGTAGTTTGGAGTAACTGTTTTGCAACGTTGTGAGTTGCACCTCGAAATTCCTTTTTGAGCATCATCTTCTTTAAAATTCCATACTCATGTTTAATGATAATCAAAGCAATTGTCCCAATCACCTTACCATCGAACAAAGCCACCCAATACTTATGCAGAAAAGTAACCGAATTGCTTTTTTACCCACTCATAATAGGCTCTGAAAACTCGTTTGCAATTTCTTGCATCATGAGGTCAATACCAGCCTGATATTTTGATTCGTATGGAACAATTTCTATCATGTGAATTTCTAATGCGAGGAGGAAATTTAACGCTTCACCCCCTTATTCTGAAACTTAAAATTTAGTACCGAAGCTGGAGTAGCTAAACCTGCTTTGCAGTCTTCATTCTTAACCACTCTACCTGGATGGGTTTCAATTTCCAACACCCCTGCCCAAACATCGAGGTCAAGATCAAAAGTTTCGTCAACCGCGCCTTCATCACGCACTTTAGCAGAAGCTTCTGTGATGTCAATGCCGATGACCAGGGTACTGTTCAATTCCTTTTCATTGGGCTCGCGAGCCTCTGCCCAGCGACCAGCAATAATATTTTCAGTGATGATTTCTAATGCTTCCATTTTCTCAGCAGGATCTTCAATCAATACAGACGAGCCAAAAACCACCACCGACCTATAATTCACCGAATGATGAAATACCGAACGTGCCAGCACAAGCCCATCCAAATGAGTGACTGACAAACTCACTTTCTCTTGCTCCAAAAGCGAAAGCATCATTCTGTTCTTCATCGAACCATGAATAAAAAGTCGATCTCCTTTTCGACCATAGGCCGTTGGAATTACAATGGCTGCGTTTTCATGCACGTAGGGCACGTGACAAAGAAAATGGGAATCGAGAATTTCGTAGACCAAAGCCTTATCGTAGTGTGCTCTCTTGCTTCCTCTGGTTACTTTATTGTAAGTAGATTTAGAAAATTCAGACATAATATTGTTGTTATATGCTACGAATATCTAAATTGATCGGACTATTAGAGCAACCCACTTCGATACAATTAAGTAGTCCACTATGGTTTCATTTAAGAATTTAATCCATATAGATCGCAGCGCTGAAACTCCCATCTATCTTCAGCTGCACAACGCCATTATTAAAATGATCAAATCGGGAGTCATCCAAAGTGGCGCAAAACTACCGGGTACTCGAAGTCTTTCCATGCAAATTGGTCTGCATAGAAAAACCGTGATTGCCGCCTATGACGAATTGATGGGGCAAGGATGGATTACCGCTATTCCAGCCAAGGGCACTTTTGTAAGCACTAAACTTCCTGAAGTAAAACCACGAGGCAAGGGTATTGAACAGGGACCAGAATCAGCGGCTGGTTTTTCTTTTGAAGCCAGAAAGCATCTTCATCGCCCTTATGCACAACTGCCTTCCATGCTTACGATTGATGAAGGAATTCCAGATGTTCGGATTGCGCCCATAGTGGAGATTTTACGCCATTACCGCAGTATTATTTCGCGCAGTTACAATGCCAAGTATTTGAGTTATGGCTCATTTTTCGGAGATGATTCCCTTCGGGAAATTTTAGCCAACTACCTCCAAGAAACCCGAGGGATTGCCTGCCAAAAAGAGAATATCTTGATCACAAGAGGAAGCCAAATGGGAATGTATTTGGCTTCGCAATTGATTCACCAAAAAGGAGGTTTCAGTATTGTGGGGGAAACCAATTACATTGCCGCAAACTTGACTTTAACCGATGCTGGGGCTTCTCTGCTTCACGTACGTGTGGATGAAAACGGCTTGAATACCAATGACATTCAAGCGCTCTGCGAAAAGCATAAAATCAAATCGGTGTATGTTACTTCCCATCATCACCACCCCACTACGGTAACGCTTAGCCCCGAAAGAAGGCTACATTTAATCGAGCTAGCACATCAATATGGCTTTGCCATTTTGGAAGATGATTATGATTACGACTTCCATTATCAACGGGCTCCGCTTTTGCCTTTAGCCAGTGCTGATGAAGGAAATCATGTGATTTATATGGGAGCGGTTTGTAAGATTATTGCGCCAGCCATTCGAGTGGGCTACATGGTAGGGCCAGCTGACTTTATTTCAGCAGCAGCGCATTTAAGAAGAACGATTGACCGCCAAGGAGATACCATATTAGAAAGGGCTTTGGCTCAAATGATTGAGCAAGGTGACCTTCAGCGGCACAGTAGAAAAGCACTCAAACTTTATCACGAACGGAGAGATCATTTCCATCAATTGCTCACAGATCATCTTTCAGAATTCATCAGTTTTCAGGTTCCCGAAGGCGGAATGGCCTTTTGGGTTACACTTAGAGAGGGTTTGATCTGGGAAGCAATTGCTAAAACTTGCTTGGAAAATGAATTGGTAATTCCAGACTGGAAAAACTACGACAGCCATAATTCAGGCCATAATGGTATCCGTTTGGGCTTTGCTTCTTTAAATTTTGAAGAACAAACAAAGGCCGTTCTCATTCTTAAATCAGCAATGAAAAAAGAAAATGAAAATTAATTTCTAGAAATTGTCTCCTGCTCAACATGGCTTTCGTCAATAGGGTGAATCTCAAAAAGAGAACTCGATTTTAAACCATAATTTTTTAACACAATGAAAAAGTTTTTATACCTGTTTAGAGGTGGCGATGCAAGAATGGCCGAAATGTCTCCAGAAGAAGTTCAAGCTGAAATGGCCAAATGGGGTGAATGGATGCAAGGTTTGGCCGAAAAAGGTCAATTGATTGATGGATTACCATTGAAAGCGGAAGGTATGCAAGTATCAAAAGGAGGACAGCTAATTACCGATGGGCCTTTTGCCGAAGGTGCCGAAATTGTTGGTGGTTACTTGATGGTAAACGCTACCGACATGAACCAAGCCGTAGAAATATCGAAAGGTTGCCCAATCTTAAAAGCCAAAGATGGGCATATCGAAGTAAGAGAAATTGCTGATATGTAAAGTTTCAAGAGAAGTCGCTTTTGAACATTCAGGGCGACTTCTTTTTTAACATAAACTCGGGGACTTTAAAATACAGCAAGAACCCTCCAAAAGTTGGTGTTATATTCTCATTCAGAGCAAATGAGTTCATCTGAACTGTGAATAAGAACTTTTGGAGGGTTTTTCTACGCAAAAGCTCGGCTATAATTGTTTTTGGTTGTTTTATTAATCGACCCCAGGTTTTTGAAAAACTACCTCACTTTCGCCTTTTTAATCATTCTAGCAAACAAGCCCGGAACGAATCGTTTGGCATAAGCTCCATAAGATTCTCTGCCAATATAAATTTCACGCTTTTCTTTTTTGATCGCCTTGATGATGGCTTTAGCACAATCTTCAGCGGAAATCCCTTTGGCTTGGGCATCGTCCATCACATTGGCTTTTGAGCCATCGCCTACCAGCGCATTCACCGACACATTGGTTTTTACGAAACCCGGTGCGGCTATCGTTACTTTGATTCCGTCATCTTCCAATTCGGCACGAAGACTATCGTAAAAGCCGTGAAGCGCATGTTTTGTGGCTGCATAGCCAGAACGATAAGGCGTTCCGAAAATTCCAGTCAAACTCGTCACCACTACAAAATGGCCACTCCCCTTTTTGAGCATATGCGGAAGCAGGTTTTTGGCCAAAGCAATATTCCCAAAGTAGTTGACTTCCATCAAATTTCGATCTACTTCAAGTTTAGTATCCTTCACCAAAGAGCGCTGACTGATGCCGCCATTATTAATTAGAATATCCACCTGACCGAAAAGTGCAATGGCTTGGTTGGTCTTGGTGGCCAAGCTATCGGCTTCGGCTAAATCAAGGGTAAGGATTTTGATGTTGTCTTGATTGGAGCAATTAGACTTTACCCTTTCTAATTCGGTCTGTCTACGGGCAGAAAGAATCAGTTGTGCACCTTGCGAAGAAAGCTGCATGGCCAAAGCTTCTCCAATTCCTGAAGAAGCGCCTGTGATCCAAATAGTTTTGTTAGCTAAAGACATTTATTATGGAATTTGACTCATGGCTTAACTTTCCAAAAGTTCGAACTTTTGGAAAGGTTGGCAAAAAAGACATCACTTTCGAACATAAGTTACAAAGTCGAAAGCATATTTGTGCTTTTCATCTGTACCATGATACTCCCTTCTTTCTTCCTTCCATTCACTTTTATCGAATTTAGGGAAGAAGACTTCGGCATCATCAAAAGAGGCTTGTACTTCGGTAATCAACATTCTATCTACCAATCCCTTTTCAATGGCTTCGGTATAAATTTTTCCACCGCCAATAATCATGCATTCGCTCAACCCCTGTTTTTCGCAATAGACCAAAGCCTCTTCTAAGCTGTGCGTTACTACATGGCCTTCGGGCATTTCAAAATCTTTATTTCGCGTAATCACCACCGAAGTACGGTTAGGCAAGGGCTTGCCAAGCGACTCATAAGTCTTTCGCCCCATCAGAATATGATTTCCTGAGGTCACTGTCTTGAAGAATTTGAAATCATCGGGCAGTCGCCAAAGCAAATCGTTGTCTTTGCCGATGGCGTAATTCTCTGAAATCGCTACTACAATGGTCCTTATCATAATTGTGTCCCTCTTAAAAACGATTCAATATCCATTCGTTTTTTTCCTTCCATTTGCAATTCGGTAATGGCCAAAGCGCCCGTTCCGGTTTGAATATGAAGGAAAGTTTTATTGTCTGTTTTGTATTCGCCTGGTTCAGTTTTTTTACCTGAGTCTATTTTTTTGGTAGCGAAGATTTTGAAATTCTTATCATTAATAGTTGTCCAAGCTGCGGGATAAGGCGATAAACCTCGAATGAAATTATAGACTTCTTCGCTCGATTTCTTCCAGTCGATCTCGCAGGTTTCTTTAAATATTTTTGGCGCATGTTTAATCTCCACCGACTCGTCTTGTGGCAGTTGCGGATAATCACCTGCTTCAATGGCACGAACCGTTTTGAGCACCAATTTGGCGCCACGGTGCATTAGCCTTTCATATACATCGCCTACATTGTCTTCTTCGCCAATGGGTTCTTTTTCTTGGAAAATAACATTCCCAGTATCAATCTCATGTTTTAGGAAGAAGGTGGTTACGCCTGTCTCCTTTTCACCATTAATAATCGCCCAATTGATAGGAGCAGCCCCTCGGTATTGCGGCAATAAAGAACCATGTAGGTTGAAAGTACCAATTTCGGGCATGTCCCAAACGGCTACGGGCAGCATTCTAAAAGCCACCACAATTTGCAGGTTGGCATTGTAGCTTTTTAGCTCTTCTAAAAACTCTGGCGACTTTAAATTGGTAGGCTGCAACACAGGAATATCCTGCGAAACGGCATAATCCTTCACGGGCGTAGTGGTTAATTTTTGCCCCCTGCCTTTCGGACGGTCAGGTGCAGTCACAACGGCCACCACATTGACGCCATTTTCTACCAAAATTTGTAAGCTAGGCACCGCAAACTCAGGCGTGCCCATATATATAATTCTTAAGTCTTTCATATTCGACCCATATTTCTATAAATGTAAATTCGCTCATTTATCTCATCAGCCGGGAGGTTATAATCTCCTATACTAAGGTTAAAAACATTGTTTAAGGTCTTTATTTTCAACACTTGATCTTCCCTGCCCGCTACTCCAAATGTAGCTTCAATTTCAATAATTTCGTTCCAACCAAACCTATCCTTACCGATGGTAATCCCCTTTTCATGCAGAGTAATAATTATTTCATTTTTATTAACCAGATTTTTTAGAGCCTTTACTAGCCTCAGTAAACTAAATAAAACAATTATTCCCCCAATTATATTTCTGCCTGACAGAATCAGATACACCCCTACCGAAACCATGAAAACAGGCAAAACAAGGTTGAAAACAGTATTTACTATAGGGTATTTTAGAACTGTTGTCTTGGGTAGGTCTGTTTTATCAATTTTGAGAAACGGTATTCTGTAGTTCTTGTTTTCTAGTTCTATCAGCTGATTCCTTTGACTTCTACTATAAATAATCGTACGATTAAAGAAATTACTTTCTGGCC
Source organism: Roseivirga seohaensis subsp. aquiponti (assembly GCF_001267955.1). Lineage (NCBI taxonomy): Bacteria > Pseudomonadati > Bacteroidota > Cytophagia > Cytophagales > Roseivirgaceae > Roseivirga > Roseivirga seohaensis. The sequence continues at coordinate 297,274 of NZ_JSVA01000010.1, read as the reverse complement.
ATATTATGTTAGCCTTTACAGCTTCATTTTTAAGTAGTTCAAGGTCATTTACATTGGAATAGGCCCAAACCTTCCATCTTGCTACCGATAAACTCCAGTAAAGCCAACTTAATATAAAACCAGAAAGCAGGCCTAAGAGGGTGAAATATTCTGAATACCCAAGTTTTCTTTGGAAAGAAAGGAAGACGCCAATGGTTGTGATCAGAATAATTATTACAGGTAGATTAATAACTAACTGACCCCGTGTAATAGCCTTATTTACAAGTTTCTGTTCGTTCATTCAAAATCTCTATACAACAAATATTGCTTCCGCTTGGCCTTGTAAGCGTTCAAATCTCCTTGCCAAGTCGCTTTAATTTCTTCCTCGGTCATTCCGGCCTCGATCTGCTTTTGCAGTTCGGCAGTTCCAGCCAAAAGGGTAAGGTAATCTTTAAAGAATTCCGTTTTGTCTTTTAAGGCTTTGTAATAAGTAATCAAATAGCGCAGCGTAAGCTCATGCGGTTGATCTACTCCAGAAAAGCTTTGACCGAAGCATTCTTTGCCTTCCAGTGGTGGATATTTAGAGCCTTCATTGGGTTGCGGAGTGAAAGTGTAAGAACCCAAACTAAAGTCAGGGTGGCCAATCACTTCGAAAGGAAAATCGGTTCCTCGGCCTACGCTCACTACCGTGCCCTCAAAAAAACCGAAGGAAGGATAAAGCGCAATTGCATTGTCGGTCGGTAAATTGGGCGAAGGTTTTACAGGCAAAGAATAAGTAGCATTATGGTCCCAGCCTTTCATTTTTATGACGGTTAAATCAGCTTTTACGCCATTTTCTAACCATCCTTCTCCATTAATCATTTGCGCCAGTTCGCCCACCGTGAGGCCATGAACCACCGGAATTGGATGCATTCCAACAAAAGAATTGACACTATCCTCTTTTACAGGGCCGTCAATGTACATGCCGTTCGGGTTGGGCCTGTCGAGCACAATAACTTGCTTGTTGTTTTCAGCTGCGGCCTCCATAATATAATGCATGGTACTGATAAAGGTGTAAAAACGAACCCCCACATCTTGAATATCGAAAATGAGAACGTCCACATCTTCCAACATTTCTGGCGTTGGTTTTTTATTGCTACCGTAAATCGAAACGATTGGAATGCCTGTTTTTTCGTCTTTAGAATCATTAATTTTTTCACCATCTGGCGCTTCGCCCCTAAAGCCATGCTCAGGTGCCATTACCTTTTTTATATCGACACCTAAGCTGCTGAGCGTGTCGACCAAATGCGTTTGACCCACCATAGAAGTTTGATTGACCACCAAAGCCACTCTTTTTCCTTCCAGCAAGGGTAAGTATTCCTGCATTCTTTCGGCTCCTACTTGAAGGGCTTCCTTTTGCTCGGTTTGCGATTGACAGCCAAAACATGTGATTAAAATAAAAAGGGCAAATAGCAGTCTATTCATTCGGTTCGTTATCTTTGAAATTTAACGGTAGCATCAAAATTAACCATATTCTTGAACCTCCCTTATTTCATAGCAAAAAGAATCAGCAACCCGGGCGATAACAGCTTCTCTGCCGTAATCCATAAGATTGCCATTGCCAGTGTTGCACTGGGTTTGGCTATTATGATGATTGCTTTTTTTGTGCTTGGGGGCTTTCAAGAAAATATCAAAGACAAGATTTTTAGCTTTTCTGGCCACATTCAAATCAAAAAATTCTCCCTTAACAATTCCTATGAGGAAGAACCCATTGTTGTGGATTCCAACCGTTTGAAGGCAGTGGCAACAGACCCATATGTTGTTCATGTACAGGAATATGCCCATAAACCTGGACTGATCTCGAAAGATGGTGAAGTATACGGGGTGCTTTTTAAGGGGGTAGCACCGAGCTTTAACGAAACATTGTTTGATAAATACATGGTGGAAGGCGAATTCATCAGTTTTAACGATAGCACTTCCACCGATGTGATGATCAGCTCTAAAATGGCCAAAAACTTGGGTTTAAAAATTGGCGACAAGGTGATCAATTACTTTATTATGGATCCGCCCAAAACCCGCAGAGTAACGGTAAAAGGAATTTACAGCACTGGCCTCGATACGTTTGACGACCAAATGATGATTGGTGATATCAATGTAGTTCGAAGTTTAAATGGCTGGAAGAATGATGAGGTGGGAGGCTATGAAGTTTACCTCAAAAACATAGATGATATTGCTGCTGCGGATGATGCCATTATTGGCGAATTAAGTGTAGAGCATTATACAGAAAGAGTAGACGAAAAATTCGTTCAGATTTTCGACTGGCTTAATCTGCTCAGTAAAAACGTGAGTATTTTCATCTGGCTCATTCTATTAGTCGCCTCATTTAATATGGTTTCGGTATTGTTTATCCTCATTATGGAGCGTACCCAAATGATTGGAACCTTCAAGGCATTGGGGGCTTCGAATAGCCTGATCAGAAGAATATTTTCCTACAATGGTATTAGATTAGTACTCAAAGGTTTATTGGTGGGGAATGCGATAGCCATTGGCTTTGCTTTACTTCAAGATTTCTTCCATATAATTCCCCTAGATGCCGCCAACTACTATATGGAATATGTGCCCATTGAATGGGATTGGTCGGTGACCATTGGCCTCAATTTGCTAACGTTGATCTTAGTATCCTTTGTGCTGATTATTCCTACGACCATTATTGCCAGAATAAAACCAGTAACGGCCATTAGGTTTGATTGAATTGCTCCTTTAAGAAGTTTAGGCTTCCTTTTCTGCGTAATTGAACGACTGTTCCAAATCCGCTTCAGCTTCTCTTCTATAAGTTCTGAAAAAGCTCCCGATTTTAATTTGCATAACGCCCAACACTGCTTCTTTCACAATTCCGCCACTCATTTTAGATTTACCTTTGGTGCGGTCAGTAAAAATGATCGGCACTTCCGTAATATTGAAGCCGAATTTCCAAGCCAAGAATTTCATTTCGATTTGAAAGGCATAGCCCATAAAGCGGACTTTATCTAAATCTATGGTTTCGAGTACCGAACGTCTGTAGCATTTAAAACCTGCAGTAGTGTCTCTAAAAGGCATTCCCGTTACCATGCGCACGTAGTAGCTGGCGAAAAACGAAAGCATTACACGGCTCATAGGCCAGTTTACCACATTCACTCCTGTTACGTATCGCGATCCAATGGCCACATCGTTTCCATCGGTTTTACAAGCGTGATATAAGTTGTTTAAATCTTCGGGGGGATGTGAAAAATCGGCATCCATCTCAAAAATATATTCATAATGACGGGCCAAAGCCCAACGAAAACCATGAATATATGCGGTGCCTAAACCCAGTTTCCCTGCCCGCTCTTCTAAATGTAAGCGATCAGGATATTCCAACATTAAGTTTTTTACGATATCGGCCGTGCCATCTGGCGAATTATCATCCACAATAAGTAACTCAAATCCAGAAGGTTGAGAAAGAACAGCACGAACAATTTCCGCGACATTCTCTTTTTCATTATAAGTTGGAATAATGACTAGGCTATCTTTCATTACATGGTTCAAAAAATCTACACTGAAAGAATAATTCCTTCAAAGCAGTTAAATTCATTAGTTTTATCGGTCTGGGAGTTGAGCCCCGTAAAGTTTAAAACGGGGAAGTTAATTAAATGTTAATCACAAAAGAAAAGCAAGTGAATAAAATGAGCAAATGTGTTTTCATGGATAGGGACGGTGTGTTAAACAAAGAGTTAGGCCGACACATTCTAAAAATTGAAGAATTTATAATTCCTGAAGACGTTCCGAATGGTTTGAAAAGACTAAAAGAAGCTGGTTATAAACTAGTTGTAGTCACCAACCAAAGCGGAATTGCTAGAAAATACTATGATGATAAATTGGTAGACGACTGTCATGATTTACTTCAAGAAGCTTGCGGAAATTTAATTGATCAATTTTATTATGCGCCTTTGGTAGATAGCGTAAGTAAATCTTTAATGCGCAAGCCAGACTCGCTTATGCTAGAGAAAGGAATAGCCAAATTCAATGTGGATCCCGCCCAATCGTGGATGGTGGGCGATAAGGAGCGTGATTTGATTCCTGCAAAGAAGCTGGGCATCAGAAGAATACAGTTAATGGCTATGGTGGGAAAAAGTGAGTTGGCCGAAGTGGTAGCCCATACTTTTACGGAAGTTGTAGATGCTATTCTTGGTGAAGGATAAATTTTTCAGGTTTCATCCAGAGAAATAAGGCGTTCACCGATATTTTTTGGCTGGGTTAGGTTCAGATACCAATTTTGAATCAATCAAAAACTCAAAATATCTAACACATGAAAAAGAAAACCAAAATATTTGCCACGCTCCTACTGCTGTGCTTCTTTCTAAGCTCTTGCGTTTATTCATTGTTTCCTATTTACACGGACGACACACTCGTGTATTTGCCTGAAATCGTGGGTAAATGGCAAAGCGGAAGCGATGAAGAAGATTACATTCTAATTTCTGATGGGGTTTCGGTGGAAGGAACCGTTACTGTTACAGAGTCTGAAAACAAAACTGCGAAAGAAAATGAAGTTAAAATCAGCAAACCCACTTTTTCGGTAACCATTGATGAAGGTGATTATGCCATTATCGAAGGTGATACAGTAAGAGATCAAGCAAAAATTCAAGCTTATTATGAAAAGCAGTTCGACTCTCTCATCTCAAGTAAAGAAATGAAAGATAACTTTAGGAAGTTTGGTGAAAACCTAAGTGAATTTGGAAATAGGCTTAACGACTTGGGTAAACCAAACAAACCAAAAAGCTATACCATTGGTGGGAAGTCTTATTTAATGACAGTGGTTGATGATGGCGAACCCATTAAATATGAGCTGCATTTGGTGAAAATTGGCGATGACATTTTTATGGACTTGGCCGCTACAGATAGCGATTATAGTGATGCAGCTTTTGAGTCGAGGGTATGGTTCCCAGTGCATACCTTTATGAAAATGGACCTGGACGGAGATCAGCTTAAGCTTACCCAATTCGATTTAGACAAGCTCAATAAACTGTTCAAAAGTAACTTGATTCGTTTACGATACGAAAATGTAGACGGCACCATTTTGATCACCGCCCAGCCTAAAGAGCTTCAGAAATTTTTGGACAAATACTCAGAAGACGAAAGTGTTTTCGATGATCCCGAAACTTACACTCGTGTAGCCCAATGAAGTTCCTGAACAAACTTATACGCTTAAAATGGTTACAGCATTCAGCCTTCTGGATGCTGTCCATTTACGCAATTGGGAGTTATTTCTCCATTGCCATTGCACTTTTTGCTTTCATCGATTACTTCTACGCTATCCTATTTCACATCCCATTGATCTTCTTGGTCTATGTGAATTTGCGCCTGTTAATTCCAAGTTTTCTTCAGAAGGGTAAATATCTACTTTATGTACTTTTCGTAGCGGTAGACATTGCTTTGGCTTACCTCGTTCACGAATTCACTTTTGAAATTCTTTTGCCTGTTCTACCAACGGAATTCTATATGGTTTCCTTTACGGAATGGCAGGTTTTGATCAATATTTTTATCATTTACCTCGTACTCACCACTTTGCTCAAACTGTCCAAATCTTGGTACACTTTGCAACAGGTAGAAAAGGAAAAGGTAGAACTGGAATTGAAGTCATTGAAAATGCAGGTCAATCCTCATTTTCTCTTCAATAGCCTGAACAGTATTTATGCCATGGCTTTGGTGAAAAGCGATAAAACTGCGGCTTCGGTTTTAGAACTCTCCAATCTATTGCGCTACATGATTTACGAAGTGGGCGACAAACGTGTAAGTCTAGAAAAAGAAGTAGAAATTATTCAGGGCTACCTTGACTTACAGCGCTTGCGTTCCGATGCCAGCACCGAGGTAAATTTCAAAATTGAAGGTGACCTCAATGGAAAAATGATTGCTCCACTTTTGTTCTTTCCACTGATTGAAAACAGCTTTAAACATGGCGTAAAAGGGGTTTCAGATTCGGCTTTTGTGCATATGCATTTAAAGTGCAGCAATGATCAAATTGATTTTAGCATTGTGAACAACAAAGGCGAAATTGATGACATGGAAGCGGGACAATATGGTGGAATTGGTTTGCAGAACGTATCTTCTCGGTTGGCCTTGATTTACCCGAAAAAGCACGAATTTAAAGTAGAAGACGAGCAAGACAAATTCTCTGTCCATTTAACAATTAAGCTATGATTAAATGCCTGATAGTAGACGATGAGCCGCTTTCACGCGATGTGCTGAAAACCTATTGCACAGATCATCCTGATTTGGAAATTACGGCCCTCTGTAAAGATGCTTTTGAAGCCATGAATGCGCTCGGCAAGTCAAGCGTTGATTTGATTTTTTTGGATGTCAACATGCCAAAATTATCAGGCATCAACTTTTACAAGTCGCTGAACCAGAAACCGATGGTGGTATTTACCACGGCTTACCCTGAGTTTGCCGTAGAAGGTTTTGAACTAGATGCTATCGATTATTTACTAAAACCCTTCTCTTTCGAGCGCTTTGTAAAAGCGGTGAATAAGGTAAAAGAGAAAAGCATCAACCAAATTGACACGGACGAAAAGTACATCTTACTCAAAGCCGATAGAAAAGTGTATAAAGTTGATTTCTCAGAAATTCTCTTTTTCGAAGCCCTTGGCGATTATGTAAAAGCGCATTTGCAAGACAAAGTGCTGATTGTCACTACCACCTTAAAAAAGCTTATGGAAGAATTACCTTCTTCTGCATTTATGCGCACGCATAAGTCCTATATCATTGCCAAAAGTAAAATCGAATACTTAGAAGGAAATCAGATTCAGCTTCCGCAACACAAAATTCCCATTGGCCAAGCCTACCGCGAAGAAGTATTGAAGAAGCTGGAAGGTTAAAGGAATGAAACCTATAAGGTTTTAAAAACCTTATAGGTTTGGCTTAAAAGCGTACAGACCCTGAATCACCACGAAACTTAGCGGGTAGGGTAACACAGTGTTATGTGGACAGAGTCCTAAAGCCCATGGTTAGTCACGGGTTCGGAGAACCTGCGACAGTAGGAACAGTTGAACACCTCTCCGTTGAGCACATAGAAGTCTCTTTTCATTACTTAATTACTTTAGCTATTTTAGGTTAAAATGATGCACAAATTCTTACCAATCCTCTTGCTGTGCCTTTTTATAAGTACAATGGCAAATTCTCAGGTAATTACCTTTGAAGGAAATGATACTTTGTACTTGAAAAAGGAAATGAAATTCGACAATTTCTCCCCAGATATTTGGGTATTCAAAGATCACCTTCCACCTGGTAAATATTATCAAATACGCAAACATGATTGTGGAACTGACACTCTTAGGCAAGCTGAATTCTCCAAAAAGGGCGTAAAAGATGGCCTTTGGATTGAATGGAACGAAAGCCTATGTCTAGCGATAGACGATGAATCCATTTCGACTCAAACATTTACAAAATCAGAACTATACAAACACTCTGAAATACTTTACAATGAAGGTTTCATTTTAAAATCCGTTCTATTTCAAATTCAGAGTGACCTACCACTTTGGGAATTAAACTATCCTCCCAATACAATAGATGAAAGCCTTTGGAATATTTCGAGAGTATACAAAGACAATTATTTATCTTCTGAAACTAAAATAGTAAAAGACTCTCTGTCAAATAGGCTTACGGACTATACCACAACATATAATGAAAAGGGATTCAAAGTCTTCACTGACAAACATTCAATCGAGAATAAAAATGAAGGTTTCATCACCTTTTATCAAGACAAAAACCGAGTGCTAACAAAAGGTAAATATGTTATTTCTTCAAATGATAACTTCGAAGACACTTTCCATCATTATTCCTTGATAGGAAACTGGCCGTACTACAATGAGCTGAATGAACATATCGCAACGCTTAAGTACAAGAAGGGGCGATTATCTAAAGTAAAATATTTAACAAGTGTTGCGAGTGAGTATGAGATATTAAACTGGCTCAATTTTCTAAACTGACTCACCTGTCGCAGGTTCTCCGAACCTGTGACGACTTATTAAAAAGGGACTCTGTCCCGATTAAACTAAATCTACATTCACTAAACCCATTTCTCCAGCATAAGCTCCTGCACTTGAATTCTCTTCTTTATAACATTACCTTTTGTGTAATCCTATTTCAGGACAAGACACAGAGCCCTAAAACCCATAATAAGTCACAGGTTCTGCCAAAGGCAGATAAATCGGAGAACCTGCGACAGTTGAGTTGCTGTTTAATCACACATTTCTTTAGTATGCTTATTCTTATTAAAACATTAACTATATTGCTTTAATAAAACACTAAACCTCTAAAGCATGACTAACCTTTTTCTCAAAGCAAAGCACTGGCAATTATTCTCAATGCTCATCGGGCTTCCCATTTTAGGTTACATGATTATGTTCGCCCTCCTATTTAGCTATGCTACTACAACCAATGATTTGGACGATACTACATTGAAAAGTTTTACCGTCATCATTCCTGCTATTGTAATTCTCGTAATGTCCATACTCTTCGGTTGGTTTTGGTCAATTGCCATCGGTTTGCAGTCAAAAATTCCTCCTACTGTAAAAATGAAGGTTAATAAGTTCAAAGTATTTTTCTTCATTCCAATTGTCTATATCTTTTCAGTATTGGTTTTTATGACTCTATTTGGGTTAAGTGATTTTGAGTTGAACTCCGATTTTAACTCCGTTCTTCCCGTTGGTTTACTTGCAATTATGCTCCCTCTCCATTTTCTTTCTATGTTTGGCATTTTCTACTCGCTATATTTTGTAGCGAAAACCTATAAAACGGCTGAATTACAAAGAGAAGTTAGCTTCAGTGATTTTGCGGGAGAGTTTTTTATGATCTGGTTTTACCCTGTTGGTATTTGGTTCATTCAACCTAAAATCAATGAAATGGTAGAAGGAACACCACCTATTGAGGTTCAGTATATTTAGGCTCTTCTTTAATATTAAACGGACAGAGTCTTAAAGTCCAAAGTAAGTCACAGGTTCGGAGAACCTGCGACAGTTGCGAGATCTTATTACAAAGTGACAGTAGTTTCTTTATTCCAAACTTACCCTGTGCTTTATAGCTTGCTCATAAAAATGATGGATTCTGAACATTTGCTCGGCACCTACTTTTTGGCCGGCTTGAGCCACTAAATACAAGCCTATTGCAATAGCGGCCAATATTGGGATAACCCATAAAATAGGAGCTTCCTTTTCAAGCATTATCTGAGAAAGCCCGTATACCCCAGCAAACAAAGAAAGTACCCCAAGCGCAGCATAGGACATAAAAAACACAGCCCAAACACTTGGTTTCGGGCCATACAGACCTCTTACCTCTAAACTCCCCTCTGATATTTCTTCCAAAGTAAGCGTCAGTTCTGGCGACCAATAATGCCTTTCTTCAAGGCAAATTTTAATCACACAATATTGTTCGGAAACAAGCCCTATGAATTCTTGATTCTGATCCATGGCTTCTTTGATAGTACTAATGTATTCTTTGGCGGTTCCGGTTACAGTCTCTTTAAACCGTGGTCTGATATGAAGGCTTGACATAGCTAGAAAAATAAACATTCACCTGCCAAATACATAACCGTAGACATAAATGTATTTCTTACTTCAACACTTTAATATCAAACTTGAGCGCTCCCATTTGCCCATTATCACCATAAGCGTCAATATGAACATTAAAAATGGATCGGATATCTGAAGTAAAAAATAAGACCGTTGCCTCACCATTTTCATTGGTGAGAATACTTGGTCTCCAAATCAATGAATTTCGAAAATCGGTAAAAACTCTATCTTCTGGTACTTTATCGTAATCTGGTTCATACACTTCAGGAATCCCATAATAACCATTAAAGTAAGTAGTAGAGTTTGCTTCTTTAGGCGCTCTGTAGGTTTTTAGAACTCCATTTATATAGAGCCGTTCACCGTCCCTAGGTTTTCTGCCAAACGAATGGTTACGGCAGTTAAGAATGTCAAATGTGCAAACATAGTCGGTATTCTTACCTTCAATTATATTCCTTGCATGGCCACCAGCAACTCCATATTGATCTTGAGTTGCTTCAACCACAAAGTCGTCAAGCCTTTTTACATCATTTTCTATTTGAGGAAGAACATTCCAGTTTTTGGTTGAAGCAAATATTCTCTTTTGCTGGTCAAGCATATCCCAACTCCATTTAACCGTAGCATCAAAAGGTGTATGAAAATTTAAAAGAGCCCCTTCAAGCTGATCGGTTTTAAAAAACATTTTACCGCCTTTTGACCAATACAACATACTGTCTGATATTAACAGTTCTCCGCTCTTATCTGTGCTTAAAATTGAAGCTCCAAACATAGATACCACCTGTATTTTTTGTTGGTCAAGGGCCTTAAGCACCTTTTTCGATACCGAATTAGGATTAATCTTTACCGTAACTTTTAAGTCTGAATCGGTTAAATTTTCTGATAGAATTCGAGGCCAACGGTAAGAACGCCAGCCTTGGGTAAGCATAAGCAAATCTAAATTATCTCTATCTCTTTTTAAATCACCAGAAAAATAGCTCTTGGGGTTATGCACTTGCCCCCTAATTTCATTCGACAAATAGAAAAAGGAAACAATATTATCTTCATCAAAAACAGATTTGAAAATTTCATCCACAACCGACAGACCAAGCACAGTCTGAACTGGGGCACCCTGATTATCCGTCACCTTTAGTTTGAGATCAACCCTTTCCTTTGTGGTATAATTGGCCTTATTGAGCTTGTAAGTGATATTCAGACTGTTTTGGTTATTTACGAAAACCAAACGCTCCGACAATATTTGCCCAGCACTATTCGACAGGTTAGCTTTAAGAATACCCCTAGGCAACGATTGTGTTGGTATTTTCACTAGGGCGCCATCACCCGACATAATGATTCTGGACTCATAAAATAACTGGCCACGTTGTTCTATCCTAAAGGTCAATGAATCTCCTTCAAAACCTTCACTTTTTTTAACAGCAAAAAGAACTTCATTTTCGGTTTGTTTGGACACATTTAAAACAAACCCAGCCTCATATATTTGAGGGAAGTTAAAAATCGAATCGATTTTAGGGGCAATAATAGAAACCGAATATTGCTTGGATGGAAGCGGTAAAAAGTAAAAGCTGCCCATTCCGTTATGGCGCGATTTAAAGGAGGTAACCAACGCTCCTTTTTCATCTATAACAACAGCAGAGTCAATATTAATGGGTGTTCCGTTTTGCTGAACCGCCTTAAAAGCAATTTGAGAAGAAACTCCTTGTACAAGGTTTCCTCCTTCTGGCATCAAATTGAATTGGATACGTTGGGTATTTGTTGGCAGGGTAACTGGAAGTTCAAATTGCTCTTCACCCAAATCGGAATCCACGTCAATCTTCAACACTAAATTTTCGAATGTTTTTAATTTGCTAAATATGGGTATCGCAATCCCTAGACTATCGGTGGTAGTTTTGACTCTAGCTACACGTTTATTCTCGTTCCATATTTCAGCATTAATTTTAGCGTTCTTTACCAACTCACCAGACCTTCTCACCACTTTAACTTTTGGCGACAACGAATTTTCCTTGGTCATTAAGGCATTATCGAAGTTTACATCTACTAATATTGAAGGGGTAATTCTTGATTTAAGCAGAATGCTTTTGGCCTTTTTTACCTCATCGGAAAAGGAATTTCGAGTAAAGGCAAAAAGACTATACTCGCCCTGTTTTAATGTGTCGGCTAAAAAAATATGCCCCTCTGCAAAGCCATTGCTGATTTCGAAAATCTCTTTAAAAACAACTTGATTTTCAGCCTTACTCCTTAACTCTACAAACAAGGAAGAATCCTGCCTGGAAGGAAGTAAACTCTGCGCGTTTAAAACAGTAGCGCTAAACCACAGGTCTTCTCCCAATTCAAAAACCGATTTATTGAGTTGAAGATAAATGGACTGTTCATTAGACGGGGTTTGCGCAACCAAATCTCCTTTGAGAGATATTTGAAGCCCAACAATAAAAAATAAAAGACTGATGAGCTTTTTCAATATTGATACTTTAGATAAAACCCTACTAAACCATTTAGACTCCATTTTGATAAAAAACACGTATTAAGGATTAATGCGTTTGTAAAGACTAATGCTTTTCCTATTGTTAAAAATCAGATAGCTCTTATAGAAAAAATAGAAATCACTATAGTTCTGATCCCATAATGAGACATAATCCTTGTCTTTTGAATTATAGAAATCACATCCTTTAGGTGTCTCCTTGCATTTCATTTTCTCAACATATCCCGTTCTAAAATCAACTCTGAAAACCGACTTACCTCTGCTCTTTTTCACATAAAAGATATCGTTATTTTCTTCATCAAAATAACTCTTTGCTTCAGACACATAACCTTTTGTGTCGAAGGAACTAACTACCGACCAATCGCTTAACCTGTACGCCACAAATTTTGTAGGCTTAATACCATAGCCGATCAGGACAATATCTCTGTCAACATTAACGAAAAATTGAAAAGGCAATTTATCCCGAACGTGTGGGTCACTTTGGATCTCTCCAATCTTACTATAATCGTTATCTATGATTTGGGAATGTAAACTGAGGCTCGAAAGAGTTATTGTAAAAAATAGAACTAAGCGAATGGCCATGAGTTAGTGTTTTACTGACATCTATATAATTTTTTAATCCTTCACCCATCAACTCCATCAAAAAATTCTTCAGTGGAAACAGTCTAAACTCAAAAGGAGACTCCTTCCTTCACGGGGTCCGAAACTTCTGGGATGGTTTGTGCAATCACGCTACTTATATCCCAGCGTTTCAACATCCACAAGGTAGCTACAAAAAGAGAGATAAAATTGAGAAATTGAATAAACAAAGTCACTTTAAACTGTCATACCGTGGACGAGTTCAAAGTGACGGTTAGTTGACTATGTCTATCGACTCTATGCCATAGACTCCTGGCAAATGACCAATTCACTAATCAACCATTCTTCCAATTACATATTCCTTCTATACTGGCCGCCTACTTCAAATAATGCCGAAGTAATTTGACCAAGTGAGCAATACTTACAAGCCTCCATCAATTCTTCAAAAATATTTTGATTCTGAACTGCTGCCGTTTGAATTTTCTTAATCAGTTCTTCTGCTTTATCTGCATTTCCTTTTTGAAGTTGCTCAAGCATTTTAATCTGATATTCTTTCTCTTCAGGCGTAGCACGAATCACCTCTTTTGGCAATACCGTTGGCGAACCTTTAGAGCTCAAGAAAGTGTTCACCCCAATAATTGGGAATTCACCCGTATGCTTTAGCGTTTCGTAGTAAAGTGATTCTTCCTGAATTTTACCTCGCTGGTACATGGTTTCCATCGCACCAAGAACGCCCCCTCGCTCGGTAATTCTATCGAACTCTAAAAGAACAGCCTCTTCTACTAATTCGGTCAGTTCTTCAATAATGAACGACCCTTGAAGCGGATTTTCGTTAGTCGCTAAACCTAGTTCCTTATTAATGATCAACTGAATCGCCATTGCTCTACGCACCGACTCTTCGGTTGGAGTGGTGATCGCCTCATCATAAGCATTGGTATGCAGCGAGTTACAGTTATCGTAAATCGCATACAAAGCCTGAAGTGTAGTTCTGATATCATTGAAATCAATTTCTTGCGCATGCAACGAACGACCTGAAGTTTGAATATGGTATTTCAGCATTTGCGCTCTGGCATTTGCCCCATACTTCTGCTTCATGGCTTTCGCCCAAATTCTTCTGGCTACACGGCCAATCACCGCATATTCAGGATCAATTCCATTCGAGAAGAAGAAAGAAAGGTTCGGCCCGAACTTATCAATGTCCATTCCACGGCTCAAGTAATATTCTACATAAGTGAAGCCATTCGCCAAAGTAAAGGCCAATTGTGAAATTGGATTTGCGCCCGCTTCGGCAATATGGTAACCCGAAATGGATACGGAATAGAAGTTTCTTACATTCTTATCGATGAAATATTGTTGAACATCACCCATCAAACGAAGGGCAAATTCAGTAGAGAAAATACAAGTATTCTGCGCTTGGTCTTCTTTTAAAATATCGGCCTGCACCGTACCTCGCACCACTGAAAGTGTTCTGGTTTTAATTTCTTGGTAAACATCGGCAGGCAAAACCTGATCGCCTGTAACGCCCAAAAGCATCAGCCCCAAACCATCATTTCCTTCAGGAAGCTCGCCTTGGTATTGTGGACGCGTCACTCCTTTCTTTTTGTAAATCGCTTTGATTTTTTCTTCAACCTCAGCTTCCAATCCATTCTCCTTGATGTAAATCTCACATTGTTGGTCAATGGCGGCATTCATAAAGAAACCAAGCAACATTGGCGCAGGGCCATTGATGGTCATTGAAACAGATGTGGTTGGATCAGACAAGTTGAAGCCTGAATACAGTTTTTTAGCATCGTCTAGGCAGCATATACTTACGCCAGAGTTACCAATTTTACCATGAATATCTGGTCGGTAACCTGGGTCGTTTCCGTAGAGTGTTACTGAATCGAAAGCCGTAGACAGGCGCGCTGCTGGCATTCCTAAACTTACATAGTGAAAACGTCTGTTAGTCCTTTCTGGCCCGCCTTCACCCGCAAACATACGGGTTGGGTCTTCGCCTTCTCTTTTGAAAGGATAGATACCAGCAGTATAAGGGAATTCGCCCGGTACATTCTCTTGCAACGACCATCTTAGAATATCTCCCCAACTTCTGAATTTTGGCAAAGATACTTTTGGCACTTGCGTGTGAGAAAGCGACTCCGTATGTGTCTTGATTTTAATCTCTTTGTCACGAACCTTGAAAGAGTAAACAGGGTCGGTATAGGTTTTCTTTTTCGCTTCCCACTCTTCAATCATAATCCAATTTCTTGGATCAAGATCTAATTTAACGGTTTCGTAAGTTTCTTGTAAGCCTTTAATCAATCGGTCGCGATCGGCAATAGTCGAATTTTTAAGCGTTTCCATTGAGGTGTGCAAACCGTAAAGTTTATCGGCCACTTCAGCTTGGTTTAACGCCCACTCATCGTAGGAACGATTTGACTCAGAAATTTCTGAAAGGTAACGCGTTCTATGTGGAGGAATCACGAAGATCTTCTCCGACATCTCGTTGGTAATCTCAAAGGTAGATTCCAGTTGAGCGCCAGTTTTTTCTACCACTTTATCCATAATTACACGGTAAAGTGAGTTCATTCCTGGGTCGTTGAACTGCGAAGCGATGGTGCCATAAACTGGCATATCATCCACCTTAGCAGACCACAGTCCGTGGTTACGCTGGAATTGTTTTTTAACATCACGCAGTGCATCTAACGCACCACGTTTGTCGAATTTATTGAGGGCAATCACATCGGCAAAATCGAGCATATCGATTTTTTCCAACTGTGTTGCAGCTCCATACTCTGGCGTCATCACATAAAGCGATACATCAGAGTGGTCTAATATTTCGGTATCTGATTGCCCAATACCAGAAGTTTCTAAAATGATAAGGTCGTACTGAGCGGCTTTTAAGATTTGAACCGCTTCGCGAACGTGCTTTGAAAGTGCCAAATTCGATTGACGAGTGGCCAGCGAACGCATATAAACACGAGAATTGTTAATTGAATTCATTCGAATTCTATCGCCCAAAAGTGCTCCGCCTGTTTTCCTTTTCGAAGGATCTACCGATACAATAGCGATGGATTTATCTTCAAAGTCCATTAAGAACCTGCGTACTAATTCATCAACCAAAGATGATTTTCCAGAGCCACCTGTTCCTGTAATTCCAAGAATAGGCGTTTCAACCTTGTCGGCCATGGTGTGCACCTTGTCCATTTCGCTTTTCGATTCTTCAGGGAAATTTTCCGCAGCAGAGATCATTCGCGCAATCGACTTTATGTTCTTTTCTACGATATGATCTACTTCATCTGTCAGGTTTTCTCCTGTAGGAAAATCGCACTGCTGCACCATGTCGTTAATCATGCCTTGCAAACCCATTTTACGTCCATCATCTGGAGAGTAAATTCGGGTAATGCCGTAATCCATCAATTCTTTAATTTCTTCTGGCAGAATTACACCTCCACCTCCACCAAAAATCTTGATGTGCCCAGCACCTTTTTCCTTCAATAAATCGTGCATGTATTTAAAGTACTCCACGTGCCCACCTTGGTAAGAAGTCATGGCAATCGCCTGAGCATCTTCTTGAATGGCAGTATTCACTACTTCTTCTACACTTCTATCATGCCCCAAATGGATTACCTCACAGCCAGTGGCTTGAATGATTCTCCGCATAATGTTGATGGCGGCATCATGGCCATCGAAAAGGGAGGCGGCTGTTACTAATCTTACTTTATTTTTGGGTTTGTATGGTGCTACTTCTTGCATAAAATGGTGTTCTAAGCTATTGGATTGCGAATTTAAGCAAAAGCCGTGAGTTTCCTAACAGTTGTTAGGAGGAATGGAGAACTGTGTCTTTGCAAATGAAATGATAGAGTAAAACATCTATCAAGAACTGAAATAGCATCACTTCTCTAGTTCCTTCAAGGCTTTTTGGTTGATGTCGTCTTTAATTCCATCCAGAATATTCTGGATTTCACGGTCTGTTAATCGCCAACTTAAAGAAGCGCGGTTCGACTTCTGATTTTGATATTCGAATTCCACACGTCTTAAATGACTTCCATAATCAGATGAAATCATATCGAAGCGCTGTTCGTTTTTAATGGTCTGAATTTGATCCCAGCTTCTCACTGCACCTTGAATAGGTGAAATAAATTTCTGAACTAAGTTCTTTGAATGATCTTCTTCCACTGGAGGCTCTTTGCTTGAGTCTCGGATGGTAATCATCACTACTTCCGAAGTATTCTCTTTGATCCAATCTTTAAAGACATGCAGAAATGTGGTGGCATCAGAAATTCCGTAATTATCGGAAATCCCAGCATCGGCAATACTCATTTTGGGAGTTGTAGGCAAAGATATAGAAGGAGAAAAATACGGAAACGTAGCACTCATTCGCAACGCAGTTAAAAACCTTAGGCTATCGGGCTGATGTTGAGCCAAAAGCAAATTAAAGTCTACTCCTTGAATTTTCGAATGATCTTTGTTCGCGCCTGTATTAAAAAATGCGGTTGGATGAGGAGAAACATACAATTTTCGTCCATCATTTGTAATGGTTGAGCCTACAATTAGCAAAGGAATTTCAGCATTATATTCTGGCACTCGGTACGCAGAAATAGGCCGATCCAATAAGCCATGGAGGTTAGATTTTAGTCGCTGTTCAAACTCATAACCCCTTTCTTTTTTATACTTAAACCCACCGTATTCAAAGCTTCTGAACTTCACGAAAAGGTCGTTTACCAGTAGGGTGAAAATAACGGGATTGAGCACATCTTTACTTATATCGACCAAATGCTCATGGGCTTGTGGATTCAAATTCTTCCAGGCTAATTCTCGGTAAAAAGCGGCTCCAAACAATCCTCCCGAAGCACCAGTAATCATAAAGGTGTTATTCATTAATTCACCTTCAAATACAGAATCGGCATGTTGTAGCACATTGGTAGTCCATAATGCCGAACGCTGCCCTCCACCACTCACAGTTACCAACACCATTTTAGGTTTTTCCTCCTTAAACTTTGCTTTCCAATTTTCAAGCACCTTAAGCATATATTCTTTAGAGGCCTCTACATTTTGCTCAGAAGCATATTCTTGAAGATTTTCTAGCTTATATTCAGCCGGAGCACTCTCATAATTTAGACCATAAGCTGGATACTGATAACTAAGAAAATCCGTAGCAAACACAATGTTCAGCAGTATAAATACGCCTACAATTCCACTGATAATCCATGACCTAAACCAAAAGCTTAAAGCACCGGTAAGCATCACAATCATTGTAAGCAAAAGTACCCCAGAAGCTGCTGCTGGTATTTGAAAAATGGCTACGTCTTGAAAAAGCCCCAGACCAAAAATAATCAAAAGCACCAGTGATTCTATGATAATGGCATTTCGTTGATTCTGAAGAAAAACCCTTAAAATTGCCATTCTATCATAATACTCCTCGAAACGTCTGGTAGAATAAAATTTAAAATTGAGGCTCAAATAATAATTCACCTTCACCCTACTTCTTCTCAAGGATTGCAATTTTCTAAAGGCTTTGAGTTTTTGGCTGTTGGTTCTTTTTATTTTTAGTTGCTGGTTAATCCCCAATACCTTAAAAATATCTCGATTGGTTTTAAAGAAGTAGGCAAACAGGAAAATCAAAAAGGCAATACACCCCAACAACACTCCAGCTACTTTAATTGCAATTCCTTGACCAGCTCCTCCTCCTGTATCGTGTTGAAACTGGATTATTTTAATCACATAAAACACCAAAAAGCTAAAAGGAATTATGGAGTTATTAATGCAAAAATGAGCCAAAGGTTTGGGTAAAGTACCCAAAAAAGGAAACCTGAACCCATCTAGAATATAGCTGGTAATATTAAAGGCCATGCCAAATCCAGCCACAGCTATACCCATGATAAAAAAGCCCCAAATGGAAACTTCATCTAAATAAACAGGGTCTAAAAACAGATATGGTATTCCTAAATTTTCGCCAAAACTTCCTCCTACTGACGAAAACAAAATGAACCAGTACACCAATAAAAATTGGTTGTATTTAACATGTACAACCAGTAGTTGCACAGGAAAACTAGACCATATCTTCTTTAATATTTTCAATTACTTTTCTTTACGTGTTCCTGCATATAATTCATACTCTAACAAACGTGAGTCGATTTTTGCATTGTAAAACTCTACCCTTCTCTTGGTACGTAAACCTATTCGTTTGGCCAAGTCTAAATTTCCGGTAAACACATAGCCCATGTACCCTTTACACTGTTGTTTGAAAAAGTCGCCAATGGCAGAGTAGATTTCTTCCAAGTCTTTATCGGCCCCTAGTCGTTCTCCATATTCGGGGTTGAACATTACTACACCAGGCTCTTCAGGAATTTCTGTTTCTCTGAAATCACAAACCTGAAAATCTATTAAGTGATCAACACCCGCGGTTCGAGCATTCATTTTAGCGGCTGTAACCGCACTACTACTCAAGTCTGATGCAATAATTTTAAAGTCGAGCTGATTTTTACGCTGCAATTCTGCCAAACGTATATAACCTTGCCATGAGTCTTCGCTATAGCCGTTAATATGCATAAAACCGAAGTTTTCGCGGAATAAACCCGGGGCGGTATTGGTAGCTAGCAAAGCTGCTTCAATGGCTAAAGTGCCACTTCCACACATTGGATTTACAAATGTGCTCTTTCTATCCCAATTACTGGCAATGATAGCCGAGGCCGCCAGAGACTCAATCATTGGCGCCTTTCCTGGTATTTTTCTATAACCGTGCTTGGCAATGGTTTGCCCTGAAGTATCGAAGTAAACACGCACTTTATCCTCTTTCCAGTATAAATGAACAACAGCACCATCTCTATCTGAGCCAGAGTCTGGACGCTTACCTGTTTTCTTCACAAACCGATCAGCAATAGCGTCTTTCGCTCTTAGGTTGGCAAAACGATCATCTGTAATGGTGTCATTCTTTACATAAGAGGTAATCGAAAAGTAATCATCTGTGTCGAAATATTCTTCCCAAGGAATCTTGGACAGTTCTCTGTAGAGCTCATCCGCATTTTTCGCCCTAAATCTTCTGATTTGAAAAAGCACCCGCCCTGCAGTACGCAAAAACATATTGAGCTTTAAACAATCATCCATAAAGCCGTTTACTTCTACTTCTGTAATACTCTGGCTTTCAATTTTAAAGCCTAGCGCTTCAATTTCTTGAGCAAGCCAAGGGCTTTGTTTTGGAAAACAAGTAACAACAATTTGACTGGGGTAAGGGAATACTTGACTCATATTGGCGTGAAGTACCGAAATTTTTAACAAAAAATTCGACTTCGAGAAGATAGCTGATATAAAACTTATAAGCCAGAGGTAATTACATCTAAATCTTGGGCAATTTTCTTCGATAGAAATTCCAAATCTCTACTGTTTTCATCAATATCAATTGTATTTTTGACCCCTCATTTAAAGAATGGAATTATGAAGACTTGGTTTACCTGTAAGGTGAAGTATATGAAGGAAGACGAGCAAGGTCGCACTAAAAGCGTGAGCGAAACTTACTTGGCCGATGCCCTTTCTTTTACCGAAGCCGAAGCTAAAATTTATGAAGAAATTGGCCAGCGTGTAATGGGCGAATTTCAAGTAACTGGCATAGCAAAAAGTAGGGTAACCGATGTTTTCGAATACCCAGATGCTGATACATTCTTTAATTGCAAAGTAGTATACATGGCTGCAGATGCCGATTCAGGTAAAGAAAAGAAGATTTCTAACTTGATGATGGTAACCGCCAGCGATGTAAAACAAGCTTATGAACGTATTCGCGAAAGCTTGAACAATATGTTGGTTACCTTTACCATTCCTGAAGTGAAGGAATCGCCAGTTTTGGAGATTTTCCATCATACAGCAGAGCAAAAAGTACCAGAAGGTTTTAAGCCTATTGCTGAAGTTCAGGGTTCACCAGAAGAAGACGAAGAAGATGACGAAATTTGATCAAGTAAATCCCGCAGCATTCGAATGCTTAAGGGCTAAATTGAAAAGTCAGGGCATCGAACTTCAAGGCATTAGCGGTTACCTTTCCAAAAATGGAATTTCGCTCGATTTCAATTACTCTGAAGCCGAAGAAAGCCTAAGCATTTCTAATTTGGAAGTGGGTTTTCCTGCCTCAATGATTGGCATGAACAAAGACAAAGTACTCGGTATTTTGGAGAAGGCCATTTCTGAATGTAGAGGATAAAAGATGAACAGCAAGTACATTTTGGGCGCACTGATTACCATTCCCCTGTTGCCAATTATGTACTTTCAAGGCAAAAGAATACGCGCCAGCGTGCCTTCCTTACCCGAAGCCAGAGGTACTGAAGGAACAGTCACATCATTCCCTTCTTCCGAACCACTTAAAATCATTACCCTTGGCGAAAGCACCATTGCCGGGGTGGGTGTGAAAACGCACGAAGAAGGCTTTACCGGAACTTTTGCCAATCACTTGGCCACTGAACTCAATACAAATATCAACTGGAAGGTATATGCGAAAAGCGGCTATACTGCTAAGCGCGTAACGGAAAGGTTAATCCCAAAAATTAAAGAAACAGAAGCCGACCTCCTCGTGGTTGGCCTTGGCGGAAACGATTCGTTTACTTTCAACAGCCCAAATCAGTGGGCAAAAGATATTGATGCTTTGATTATTGCTTTGAAGAGAAAGTTCGGAAACACTCCGATTCTCTTCACCAGCATGCCCCCAATTAAGCTATTTCCTGCTTTTACCAGCCTCATTAAGTTTTCTATGGGGAACTTGGTTGAAATGATGGGCGAAAGGCTTGAGCAAACCATCGCCAAACATGAAAATGTTTATTACGATGCCCAGAAAATCAGTTTTGAAAATTGGATCGATAAAATAGATCCGTCCATGACCACTTCCGATTTCTTTAGTGATGGCGTTCACCCCTCTAAACTTACCTATCAGGTTTGGGCAAAGGAAACCGCTAATTATGTAGTTCAGAATTCGCTAATCAAGGCTTAGTTTCTACTATACTCTGAGAAAACCCTCCAAAAGTTGATGCTCCTAGATCAACAGGAGTTAATGGCTTCATTCAATCAATAAAAGAGAACTTTTGGAGGGTTCCGACCATTAATTGTGGATATCAAAGTCCAAAATCTAAATACTAGGTACTCAATACTACTTCAATACCCATACTTTTCTTTCCACATGGCTTGTAAGCGCTTGCGCATTTCTTCTTCGCGTGGGTTTTTACCCGGGTCGTACAGTTTAGTTCCTTTGATTTCGGCAGGCATAAATTCTTGGTTTACAAAGTTGCCAGGGAAGTCATGCGAGTATTTGTAGCCTTTGCCATAGCCCTCTTCCTTCATCAATTTGGTAGGCGCATTACGAATAGGCAATGGCACTTGTAAATCGCCCGTTTGACGCACCAAAGCTTGGGCTTCATTTATGGCCATATAGGCTGCATTACTTTTAGCGGAAGCCGCCAAATAAGTAACGCACTGCGACAAAATGATTCTACCTTCAGGATAGCCGATCATACTCACCGCCTGAAATGCATTGGTGGCAATTACTAATGCCGTTGGGTTGGCATTGCCAATATCTTCCGAAGCCAATATGACCAACCTACGGGCAATAAACTTGATGTCTTCACCGCCTTCAATCATTCTCGCTAAATAATACACCGCAGCATTGGGGTCGCTGCCGCGAATAGATTTAATGAAAGCGGAAATGATATCGTAATGTTGTTCACCCGACTTATCGTAAATGGCCACTCGCTGTTGTGCAATGTCGATTACTTTGTCATCCGTTATCTCTACTTCTTCTCCTCCAAGATTCTCCACCACCAAATCGAGTAAGTTTAGCAGCTTTCTGGCATCGCCACCAGAAATACTAAACAGTGCTTGGGTTTCCTTTAAATGGACAGTTTTCTGACTCAAAATCTTATCCTTCTGAATGGCGCTTTCCACCAAACGAAGCAGGTCTTCTTTAGAGAGCGCTTTGAGCGTGTACACCTGCGATCGCGACAAAAGGGCCGAGTTAACCTCAAACGAAGGATTTTCTGTGGTAGCACCAATCAAGGTAACATCTCCCTTTTCTACCGCACCCAAAAGGGCATCTTGCTGCGACTTATTAAAGCGGTGAATTTCGTCAATAAAAAGAATGGTTTTCGATTGAAATTTTGCTCTTTGAATTACTTCTCTTATCTCTTTTACGCCAGAACTGATGGCACTCAAAGGGATGAAAGGCGCTTTAACCGTATTCGCAATAATATTGGCGATGGTGGTTTTACCCACACCAGGAGGTCCCCATAGAATCATGGATGGAATTCCTCCCGACTCTATGGCCCTGCGCAACACCCCGTTTTTTCCTACCAAATGTTCTTGACCAATCAGGTCGTCTAAAGTTTGGGGACGGATGCGTTCGGCAAGGGGTTTTTGAGACATTTCCATGCAACGAAATTAGGAAGGTTATGTGAGAAGAGTGATGACAACTCGCCAAAAGTTATTCAACAATTTTCTATGGTTCTATATAAGTCGGTTTTATTACGAGCTAAACTTTTGGAGAGTTTATCAAGAGCATCAAAACCTTCGCTCCCACTGGCTGGCTTGTTGTTTTTTTCGCATTTCGCCAGAGTCAATCATTTCTTGAAGGCGGGGCAAACGTTCCGCATTTTTAGAGGTCATATGCCAATAACCGCAGTCACGACATTCATATACATTCTGTGGCCCTTGGTGCTCTGCAAAGCCTTTATAGATATGCTGATCGATCAGGGCATTTTCGGCCAAGTGCTGAGAATCGTATTGAATTTTACCTGAGGAGCAACGCATAGCGCAAAGATACTGAAGAGGAATTGGTTAAGGTAATCTAAATAAGCAAAACCCCAAGTCACCTTGATTTAACAGACTGCAAAGTATAAGCTCTTCATGTCTATTATCAAATAAATATGTTAATATTTCTGATTTTCTCTAACCTAATATGTTAAGAATTATGTCACTTGTATAATACGGTATTTTCATGTAGCCTCTCATAAACCATTCAGAATTTAAACAGGTCAACACAGGGTCGATCATAGACGACAATAAATTTAACTCGTTTATTATTATAATCTATATAGATTTAGTACTTTACTAAACCATGCCTCCTAGGGAATAAAGTTTACTGCCGAATTTAACGATTGTCTGTTATTAAATCATGAATGAAACTTCTTTTGACTTCTTTAAAGAACTCAACAAAGAAAACCATTATAACCTTTTATTTCCCAAGAGAGAGGTTGGCTTGGCTATAGCTTGGTTGTATCAGCAAATTCTTGATGGAGCATTTCGGGACGGCACTTTTAAAGAGTCTGACATTCACGAAGCTTTGGACAAAATGCACCCTGGAGCCAAAGAGCCAGATCACCGGAAACAGACCGATCACTTCAATATCGTTGTATCAGATCTGCAACACTATTTTATACGATATGATGAGGACAGACAGGCATACTTCTTTAAGGAATATGGTTGTGAATTTTGCAAGCGTGCTTCGGAAACATTATATGGCAATTTTGAACCGACACGAATAGAAAAAATATGTACAGAACTAAAGAAGGACTTAGAAGCTTGCGATACAGAATCAGTCCTTAAGGACTGGCTGGACATTAAGTTTAATACGTTCAAGCCACAGCTAAGACATCAGATAGACTATCTCGAACGACAAATTGATCAGTCTGTTCACGAAATAAGACAGAGCCAGATTAAAAAGGACGATACTTCTATACTCGAAAACCTCAAGGAAATCAGCGAACGTTTTGACCTGATCCGGAAGCAAAACAAAGAGTTGAATGCTGCTTTTCGGGAATTAGACCACATCAAACAATTGCTGGAACAGAAAGCCATTCGCATTGATGATAAAGAGCTGAGTGATAAGGTATTTTCTGTTCAACAATTCATTCAGGAGATGAAAAAGCTGTTGAGCATGGTAGACCAGCGTTTAGACCGTATTCAACCCAAGGTCAAACAACTGTTCACCAATCTCAATAAACCCCTCTTCAATACCCGAATAGAAAATTTTTTGGTTTACCTACTGGAATACAGCACAGTGGAAACGGTACATTCCAAAAAAGTATTGCAGCTACCCGATCCTGTACCAGAGTGGATTTTTTACAGGCAGAAGCCGAAGTTTACCATAGTAGAGCGTAAGAAAGACCTTTTCCCTTCTACCGCTAAAAGGAAACACACGTACACTGAAAATAAGGAAAACAAAAAGAAAGTCTACCAAAGATCCAGGGAGCGGTTTCAGCAACAAAACAAGGTCGACATCTGGTTAAATCAAATCAAGAAAGACCTGCAGCAAACACCTGAGATTTCGTTCACTCCCTACTTTTTTAAAGCCTTAAATGAAAACGATCAAAACCTGGAATTGGCTATTGACCTTGCTTACCGGGTGCTTCAGGAGCATAGCCTGTATGGATGGCAATTGTACTTTGATGAGGGAATGACTGAAAATCAGGGAAATAAGCCTTTACAGATTCGGAAAATGTTGATCCAAAAGAAGCAGCATGAAGCAGTTTGACTTTTTCTCCGATCCCGAAGCCCCTGAGCTTTTTGCCCGGTTGGACTATGCCTTAAAAGAAGGTGTGTTTATCCAAAATGTAGTTACCCAATCCGATTGGTTTCGTTTTTTGGAAAAGCATGAAGATTCCTTAAAAGACTATTATCAGGAGTTTTATCAGGTATTTCTCGATCATGGAGGCGAGTCTTCCGAAAAGTATTATTTCCTCAACTTCGGCTCTGGATCCAGAGGCAATATTGATGCAGAACACCGGTATTTTATGCCCAATGAGTATGTCATTGTAGCCTTTATGCTCTACAAAATTGTCTTTATAGACGGATATGTGGAACTCCATTCCGTAAGGCAACTTCAGCGCTTGATCCGACTGGAATATGAAGACCTTAAACCCGGCCTTTACCGCACCCTTGCAAAAGCCAAGCGCACCAATCCCACGCGAATGAATGATGATGCGCTGGATAAGATCATTTCTGATGCACTTAGGGAATTCTCTAAAATTGGTTGGATTACATTAGATGACGACACCTTTGACACCTGGCCCGCTTTTCAGCGTATCCATAAAATTTACGCAGACTACATCAACGGCCTGGAAGAGTGGCTGAAGACCAATACTCCTCTATGATATGAAAGAATTCCCTCGTCTGTACAGTTTATCCACTCTGGGACTCATCCATCACCAGGATTTTAACTATCGGTTTCACCCTTTAAGAACCGATTTTATTGGGGATAGCGGAACGGGAAAAAGCATGATCAGTGACTTGTTACAACTCATCTTTGTAGGTTCAGCCGCATTCGAATCGGCCACTAAGGGTACGGACGAACGTAAACCGGCTGGCATGGTTTTGCAATCAACAGGCAGAGGCACCGATATGGGCTACGCCTTTTTGAATGTAGAAGTGAAACAGAGTCAGTTCATTGGCCTGGGAGTCTATATAGAATCTACCGGAAGTCATACGGAAGCCTTCATTGTACAAAGCGGATACAATTTTGAGCAATTAACTTCCTTTGCAAAGCCTCTTGAAACCCAACATTTCTCAAAGAATGAAGAAATTCTTCCGCTGGATGTTTTAAAAGAACATTTGGAAAATGAAGGCCTTATCTGCGAATCTTGGCAAAGATTAAAGAGCTATCACGAGATCCTTTACAATAACAATCTCCTGCCGCTCAATTTGGCCGAGAATGATAAAACCCTAAAGGACTTTGCCCAGATCATCCAATCCTTTTCAAGAGGCAAAACACTTGAAACTAACAAAAGTAGCAGCTTAAAAAACTTTCTGTTTGGAGATAGTGAAGCCAAAAGAATTCACAAGAAGTTCAAAGAAGCCGTGAAAGATTTTGAATCGGAAATGGGGGAATATGGCAGAAACAGACAGGAAATTGATCGCGTTACACGGAAACAAAAAGACTATGCTGAGCTAAAGCAAAAGAAAGATAAGCGAGACGAAACGCAAAGAACCTGGCTTAAACAAGACCTCTTGTACAAGTACCAAAACCGAAACACACTTCTGGAGAAACTGAAGGAAAGTATATCGGATTATCGCCAAGCCTCCCAGTACTTAATGCAGGTGGAAAACTGGGCCACCACAGAAAATGACAAGATCAGCGAAGCCTCTCAAGGAACAGCAGACCAAACCGACCGGGCAAAAATGGCTTATGATGATCTTGTACCAGAACATAATTCGCTGAAAAAGGCTCAAAATCTGCTCGTAAAGCTAAATTGCAACGCACAATCCCTTCAAAAACACTACGAACAAAACCGTGCCTTACGCCATCAGAACCACATCATTAAAGCCATTCAGAACAACCTTACCGCTATAGGTTTGCAAACCTATTTTAAAGAAAACCAATGGCCGGAAACTTATAAAGAATTTGTAATCGCAATTCAGGCCAAACTGGAAAAGTTAACAGCAGAACTAAAGCTAAAAAATACACTTAAAGGTTATGCCAACCTTACCAACCCCGAATCTTTGGGATATTGGGCTTTGCATCAAGAGAGAGCACTTAGCCGGGAAGAAGAAAGTGCCCTGGTGCATTTTCAAAAATTACCCCGTGTTAAACCCGTTGATCGCGGACAATTTTTACCCTCACCTGAGGAATTTATCCAGGCACTTTCCATAATAGATCCGGAAGAGGATGGATTTTGGCTGAACTTAAATGGCATCCGGGAATTCGTATCTTATACTCCCCAGCGCATTTTTGATACCACAGATAAGGAAAAGATTAAAGCCTACTTTAATGCTTTTAGTGATAAACTGGATTCCGAGATCGATTTGCTTCAGGAAGAAACAGAGCAGCTAAAGAGTTTGCAAAGGCTATTTGAGGAAAGAGAAAACCCCAAAAAGGAATATGAAACCTATCGACAGCCAGACAAGGAACTTCCCGAACGGGAGATTGATGGCCTTAACCTGAGCCAGGAAGAATTTGAAAAATCACTTCACTGCCTTAAGGACGAGAAGAGGATTACCGAAGATTATGAACAGGCACATAAAGACTACCAGCAAGCTTTAATGGATAATGAATGGAGGGAGAAAAAGCAGAAAAGCCTTAAAGCCATTCTCGAATTGTTGACTAACCCTGCCAAAACTTCTACACAGCCCAATGAGAGATGGAAAGATAATGGCGATACTACAGCTCAATTCAATGAAATACTGGAAGAGTATACTCTTGAACCCGAGACTATTGAACATTACGATTTTGACAGTGAGGAAACAGAAACTATAAGCTCCAAAATTGCGAGTCACCAACAAAAAGTTGATGCTCGCCAAATAGTTGATCTTTCGAACCACTTTAAAGAAGCTGACAAAGGGTTGGAAGATTCTAAAACAACCTGGCTGAAATTCAGCGATCAATTGCCCAATCTTGAAGAAGGAGAGTACCATTATGTACAAGAACCTATTAAAGAGCGGTTAGTATTCAATACAGCAGAAACAGACTATCAAGCCCATTACAAGCATATAATCAGCACCTATTTAATAGGCGATCAATATAAATTCGGAACCAACTTCGATTTTATGGAGCTAGGAGAAAACCTTTTACCAGAGGCACTACGAGATCAGGCGGTTACGGAACAAAATATTATAGACCGAATTCAGCACTACCTCAATGAAATCAATGAAAAGAACCGTCAAATCACCTCTCGTAAAATTCAGAAAATAAAGTCCATTTTAGATGAAGTAGATGCTGCTGTAGGCGAACAACTGAACGTTGCTCGGAGAATTGATAATTTTTTTACTGCCGATGAAAAGCAGATCACAGGCGGTTACCAGGTGCGGCTAAACAGAGCCCATTCTTCTAACTACCTCAAAGAATGGATTAACACTTTTAAAAATGATGTAGACAATCAAACGAGCCTTTTTTCGGATAATTCCGGCAAAGATCTTTTCAATGAATTGGCCTTAGAAAGAAGCTTGGAAGAGGTTATGGTCAAAGCCTTTTATACTTGTGGCGGTTCTAAAACTGTGAAAGCAGATATTCCAAGGCTTCTCGATCCCGCTTCCTATTACGATCTTACTTTTTCAATGAAGTCGGCTACTGGAAGAACCAACATTGGCAGCACCGGACAGACCTATGCGGCTATCTCATTATTATGTATTGCCCGTTTATCGGTAATAGGGCGGAAAGAAAAGGAACGTCAAAAAACGGGTTTGCGCTTTATGCCCATAGATGAAGCCGAAGGCCTGGGCTCGAATTTTGACCTGCTTTACGACATTGCTGAAGAGTACGACTACCAGATTATTTCCATGTCTGTAGGCTCCGTTGGCCGTTTTAGAGATGGAGCGCAGTATGTATACATCTTACATAAAAATACAGACCAAGACGATCCTGTCAATTTTCCACCTATGGCCATCTGGAGTCAAGCCGATATAAACTATGAATAAAGACCATATCCATAATAGAAAACTCACATGGCGTCACCTCAAGGCGTTGAATGAGCTTTATGAAAAGGGGAAAACCAGGAGCAGTCTAAGAGGGCACGATTATATAGAGCATCTGATTAACCGTAAGAAATTCATCAAACCCAAACCAGGAAATCTAAACATACTTGAAGCGCAGAAAGACTACTATCCCTTTTTCAATGAGCACCTCTTACCTTACTTCCAGCGATACAAGGACTTTTTTGAGCAAGAGCAACTTGAACATGACGGCAGACGTCCCTATCCTGAAGAAGATATTCTCACCTTAATGTTTATAGCCGCCAAAAGGGATACACTCAAAGCAGAACTCACCACCCAACGGACTTTCTCCACCAATATATTTAAAGGCAAAGGCTCCAAGTACCTGGAACAGCAGGAAAGCATAAAAAAAGCCGTTTGTAAAATTCTGGACATTCAGGACTTCCCCGAAAAAGACCCCAAAAATCTGCAATGGCGTTTTGTGGTAGACTGCTTACAGCCCGCTCTTATCGTTCTATGCGAAAACATCAATTACCTGAAAGACCCTTGGCCAGCCAAAGAGAACAATGTAGAGCTTTGGTATGTAGGCGGAAACAACACCCGAATTATCGAAGATATTCCCGATGAAAAGCTACGTTTACCCATTTATTACTCCTGTGATTGGGACTACCACGGTCTGAAGATCTTCATAGATATTAAGACCAAATTGGAGAAAAAAGGAGTAAGTCTTTCGCTATTAATGCCTCCTAACACTATAGATCGATTACCAGTAGATTCCCCTGATCACAATAGCTTTTGGAATCATAAACAACCACTTTCAGGACTAGAGATTACCGATTTTCAACCGGAGCATATCCAACTCATAGAAGAACTGATCAGCAAAGATCAATGGATTGAGGAGGAAGCGAGTGGGTTATTAGAGATAATATTACACAACGAAGTCCAGCCAAATTTATAATTGAAAAATTCTACACTTATTACACCCCAGACCGAAACTCGCACTAAGGCTTCGAAACAACAGGCATTGATTTAAAAAATAAAGCCCACCTTCGCGCAAATGCGCTTCGGTGGGCGAAGGTGGAGCCGGAGGGGTTCGAACCCTCGTCCAGATAAGGAACACTAAGCGCCTTCTACATGCTTATTTGCTGATTAGTTTTCGAGTGTAGCAAGGTCAGCAACCAACCTAATCTACACCTTATTCGCAATTGATCTTACCATTTCCATCACGATACCTAGAAATGGCCAGGTTTGCGTGTGATGCCTCGATTTCTCACCCGGCAAACCAGGGGGTGAGAGAGACACATTGCTACTAATTCTTAATTAGGCAGCAAGGGCGTATTGTCTTTCGCCAATTATAAATGTGAAAGTTTTATTTAAGGGAAATACTCACAACTCCCTGCATGCTTACACTTGCATTACACCTACTGTCAATTCCAGTCGGCCCCATGTTATATAAGTAAAGGCCGTTTGCCTTTCCATTGAATCTGCGAAAGTACGGTCTTTTCTACATCTTCTGAAACATCTTGAACAAAAGAATGTTGCTAGAAAGTTTCAAAACCCGCACTTATACTTATTCTTTAAAACCCTACGCCCCTAAAAAGGTTATGTAAGAACAAATTTAAAAAACGCATTATGAAAACTACAGATAGAACACTTTCACAAGTATTGGCAGAATTAAACGAACAAGGTTTTAAAGAGCAATTTACGGCCAAGGAAAAGAATATTGTGGCCACAGCCAGCAAAAAGGAGTACACACCTTACCAACTCAAAATCGTGAAAACGTATCGCTTTGATGGCATGACGAACCCAGGTGATGAGGAAGAGATTTTTGTAATCGAAGCCAATGATGGCACCAGAGGTACATTAATTATGGCTGGAGGCCCTGATCAGTCGCAGAATGTAGAGTTGGTGAAGGAAATTCCTGAGGCTGCTCCATTGGACTAAGCGTGTCATCAAGAGAAATCAAACCAGAGGTTAAGATTCTTGCGGTTATTCCTCCGTGCCCACGCATGGCGTTATAACCGCCATTTCCTAAGTTCTCTTCCATTCTGGAACAAGGATGACAATCGCCAGTATGTTCCAACACTGCATTTCCAATTCGGAATTTCTTTCCTTTTAAGGCTTGAAGATTAATTCCTTCCACAACAATATTTCTTCTTAATAATAAAGGGTTAATTTCAGCTTGGCCAACCATAGAAGCGACAGCCTTAATATGCTCAGCTTGAATCAGCGTTACTTGCCTCTTTCCTCCTTTTGATGCGTAATGGTCGCCTGCTAAACCTACACCTTCAATGGCATTAACTTTTTCAATAGTTATTGGCAATTTTCCTCTTTCAGGTCGAATAGAAATAAAAATCACCTTGCCAGCTTGAGCAAACTGGTTGGTTAAATAAGGAATCGCCTTTTGCTCTAGTGAAAGCTTCATTTATTTCTTCGGTACAAGGTTTTGAACTTGTTCATTCTCTGGAACCCGGTAAGGCTGAAATGGAATTTTGAGCAGGTTCACCATATCATCATTCTCTTTAGGATTCATATGGGTATCAATCCCATAAATCAACTCTTTCGTATCTTCCACTTGGGCAAAAGTGCCGAAAATACGATCCCAGATAGAAAAGATATTTCCGAAGTTAGTATCGGTTAAAGGTTGCGTATAATGATGATGCACCTTATGCATTAATGGCGTAACAAACAACCAAGAAAGCACTCTATCTACTGATTTCGGCATGCGAATATTAGCATGAGTTATATGAGCAAAGAGCACAGAAAGGCTTTGGTACACCATAATAAGCCACATAGGTGCGCCTACAATAATTACGGCAAGAATAGTAAATCCAATTCTGAAAATGGTTTCACCTGGGTGATGGCGCAAACCCGTAGTAACATCTACCGTGGTATCGCTATGGTGTACCAAATGAAATTTCCACATCCATTTTACTTTGTGCTCGGTATAATGCACTAAGTAAGCGCCAATAAAATCGAGCAATAAAACACCTACAATCAATTGTCCCCAAAGTGGTAATTCTACGATATAAAGGAGTCCAAACTGATTATTAGCAACCATATCTGAAGCCGCCAAGAGTACACCGGCTAAACCAAAACCAATAATGGCTGTAGTTAAGGTGAAAAATAGGTTAAGCCCAGCGTGTCGTACTTTTTTATACTGGAAAGTAAAGAGTGGAAGCGTGCCTTCGACAACCCAAAAAACCACCACTCCGCCAATTAAAATCCCCGCCCGAAACTCTGTGGGAATATTATCAAAGAAATTTACCAAACTTTCCATCTTACAATTTATTCTGCCTGCCTAACATATGCAACGTTCAAGCTTAATTTAGAAAGCATAATTCTTTAACTTTCAATCATTAATCATCGACCATGAAATTAAGAAGCCTCCTTACCTCCTCGCTTTTCTTTCTTACCATACAATTATCGTTTACTCAAGAATTCTCACGCGCAGTTCGTCCTTATGTAGCTGTTCAGGAAGATATTGTTGCCCTTACGCATGCTAAAACCATTGACGGCACTGGTGCAGATATCAAAACGAATCAAACTTTGGTTTTCGAAAATGGAATTATTACCGCCATGGGAAATACGGGTGAAGTATCGATTCCGGCTGGCGCGAAGGTGATTGACTGCACAGGCAAAACAATAATGCCCGGAATGGTCATGCTTCACGAACATATTTTCTACCCCAAACCTTTCGATGGAATTTTTAGCGTTTCGCAAATGACATTTACTTTTCCTCGTCTGTATTTGGCCGGAGGTGTAACCACCATTCGTACTGCGGGTAGTATTGAACCGCAAACTGATTTGAACATTAGAAAATGGATTGAGGAAGGAAAAATGTTGGGTCCCAAAATGGACTTAACAAGTCCTTTTATAGAAAGAGAAGGCACATCAGTACCGGAAGTGGGTGTGATTGAAAGCTCAGACGAAGCTGCAGAAATGGTGAATTATTGGGCAGATCGAGGCATCAATTCCTTTAAAGTTTATCAGAACATTACTAAGGAAGACTTAAAAAGCGTAGTAAACGCTGCGCACGCCAAAGGCAAAAAAGTAACTGGTCATATCTGTTCTGTCACCTATCGTGAAGCAGCCGAAATTGGCATAGACAATATTGAGCATGGTTTCTTCCAAAGCTCTGATTTTGTAGGCGACAAGGTAGATGACTTCTGTCCTGCTTTTAAACGCGGACAAGCATTACGTGCCTTACCAGTAGACGCTCCAGAAATGAAAGAATTGATGGAATTCTTAATCGAGAAAGACGTAGCGGTAACTTCTACCCTTACTGTTTTTGAACCTTACACCAATAGAGAAGTAGTTTTGGGTGGTGGTTTAGAAGCCATGAGTCCTGAAATTCGTGAAAGCCTAGAAACTAGCCATAAGCGTCAGCAAGGAAGAGACTCTACTTCTATTATTGCATTTCAAAAACAAATGGCTTGGGAGAAAATGTTTTACGAAATGGGCGGAAAACTTTTGGCAGGCACCGACCCCACTGGGGCGGGTAGAACCATTGCAGGCTACGCCAATCAGCGCATGATCGAGCTTTTTATTGAGGCAGGCTTTACGCTAACAGAAGCAATAAAAATATCCACTTTGGATGGTGCTAAATTTTTAGAGCGTGCCGATAAAGTAGGCTCGCTAGAAGTAGGAAAACAAGCCGACATCCTGATCATAGATGGAGATTTAGAAGCGGATGTGAGCAATATCCGTAAAATGGAAATTGTGTTTAAAGATGGCGTAGGCTTTAATTCACCTTCCATTTTTAAATCAATGAATGGCAAAGTAGGTATGTATTAGATTTCAATTTTTTAAATAGACAATAATGAAGAACATTTTTAAGCCAGAGGTAACTCAAGAGGTCATTGACAGAATCAATAAACTCACACCAGAAAGCCAACCGCTTTGGGGCAAAATGAATGTGGGGCAAATGCTAGCCCATTGCAGTGTGACTTACGAAATGATTTATGATGGCACACATCAGCCACCAAAAGGAATGATGAAATTGATGTTGAGGTTTTTCGTGAAAGGAATGGTGACAAGCGAGAAGCCATATAAAAAGAATTTAAGAACCGCTCCTCAGTTTTTAATGACTACCGAAAAAGACTTCGAAACTGAGAAAAAAAGACTGATTGACTACCTCTCAAAAACACAAGAACTTGGCGAAGCACATTTCGACAATAAGGAGTC
Source organism: Roseivirga seohaensis subsp. aquiponti (assembly GCF_001267955.1). Taxonomy (NCBI): domain Bacteria; kingdom Pseudomonadati; phylum Bacteroidota; class Cytophagia; order Cytophagales; family Roseivirgaceae; genus Roseivirga; species Roseivirga seohaensis. The sequence goes on along the minus strand of NZ_JSVA01000010.1, from coordinate 263,134 downwards.
ACTTTCGTTTGGACGACTAAGCATCAACGAATGGAACAATATGTTTTATAAGCACCTTGACCATCATTTAAGTCAATTCAAAGCTTAATCTCACGCTAATAAAACATATCACAACTTTTAGTTTATCAGATCACAGAAAGCTCCTATTTTTATTTTTACTTTACTAAATACAAAGTATCTCAGATAGATTAATTGCAATGAGGAAAAACAGTTCCTTTTTATCAATAACCATATTTCTAATTGGTTACCTATTTTGTCACCTTACACTATCAGCGCAATCAAGAAATGACAATAGTGCTGAGGTCTTAACTTATGATAAAAAGATAGAAATTGAAGGGGAAAAACTTTCAGTTTGGGTAGAAATATCGATTCAAATCAATAATCATGACGGTCAGCATATGACCCAAGTTGCTATACCTTTTTCAGCATCGAATAAGATCAAAGACCTTAGTGCATCAATAATTAATGCCTCTGGCAATGAGGTAAAAAAGCTAAAAAAGAGAGATGCTGTAGATGTAAGCAGCATTTCTGGTTACTCCCTTTACGAAGATGATTTTAATAAAGTCTTTGAGTTAAGCTACAATCAATATCCTTACGTGCTTAAATACAGCTATTCTATTTCTTACAATGGCTTTCTTTCGATTGATGAATGGACTCCTGTAATAGCTCTAAATACAAATACAAAAAAGGCATCATTAACCTTAACCACACCAACCGACTTTCAATTATCAATAAAAGAACAGAATATAAATCAAGCCATTAAAAATACAGAAGGTGGTAAAGTGATTTATAAATGGACAGGAAATTACACTGCTGAAAGCATTAAAAAAGAAGTATTTTCTCCTCCTATTCATGAGCTCATTCCTAAAGTCTCAATAGTACCTCTGAACTTCGAATATGGTCCCTCTGGAAGCTTTCAGTCATGGCAGTCTTATGGAGAATGGCTAAATCAGTTGAGCTATGGCCTTCATGATTTACCTGAAAGTGAGAAGCAGGTTGTCAAAAATTTAACTCAAGATTTGCCAGATATAGAGTCAAAAGCCAATGTCCTTTATCATTATTTACAGGATAATATTAGGTATATCAATGTTGCAATTGGTATTGGAGGAATGCTTCCTTACCCCGCGAGTTACGTGGCTCAAAATAGATATGGTGACTGTAAGGCATTAACCAATTACATGCAGGCACTTTTAGCAGAAGCGGGTATTGAAGCCTTTTGTACTGATGTATATGCAGATGAAGTACCTATTGATATCGACACTAATTTCCCAAGTCAGCAGTTTAATCATGTCATTTTGGCCATTCCAACCAAAACAGATACACTTTGGTTAGAGACCACAAGTAACATCAACCCTTTTGGTTATCTAGGAACCTTTACACAAAACCGTAAAGCGCTTTTAGTCAATTCTTCTCAAAGCAAAATCATCCAGATTCCTGCAATGACCAATGTAGAAACGCGAAGAGACACACGAATAGATATTTCCATCCAAGCTAAAAATAAAATACAGGCACAAGTAAATAGCAAGTTCAGGGGCGATGACTTTGAAACCTTACTATACTACATGAAAAATGAATCTAAGAGTGAAATAGATCGTTTTGCAAAATCAAAGCTACCCTATCAACAGTCTCCATCAACCATCACTAAAATCAACCAAGAAACGCGTGATTCTCAAGAAATAATAGTGGAAGCTGAAATGAATCTATCCGACTATGGTCAGCAGTTTGGAGAAGCCAAAGTCTTGAATTTACCCAGACTAGATTTTCCAAAAATTGAAAGACCAAGTGAAAGGAAATCTCCTCTCTTCTTTCCTTACCCTATCCATTATAAAGATGAATTTGAGATAACAATTGATGAGAGCATTAAGGTTACTCTTTCAAATGGAAATGATAATATTGACTCAATTTTCGGAAGCTTTTCCGTTACATCCGAAAAAATAAATAATAAGATTATTCTGACTCGAGAATTTATAATTAAATCTGGCCGATACAAACCTGAAGATTATACTGATTTTTTTGAATTTATATCTTCTATTAATGAATCAAGAGCCAAGACATTAATCACGCTAAAATAATTATGACAGCTTATTTCAAACCTCTTTTCGCCACTCTCCTTTTTTGTTTTTGCTTGAGTTTGAAGGCTCAAAGAGAGAAAATCAAATTTGGAGCAGTTAGTTTATCGGATCTTCAAAGTGATGATTTCGAAAAATACGAGGATGCTGAGGCAGTTGTTCTTTTTGATGGAGGAGTGGCTAACTTTATTGAGGAAGAAGGCAGGTTCATTATAGTGTTTGAAAGAACCAGACGAATTAAGATTTTAACAAAATCTGGTTTAGATTTTTCAAATATCAATATTCCATACTATCAGCAGGATATGCGAAATACGGAATTGATTTATGACATTAAAGCAATGAGCCACACACTGGTAAATGGAGTTGATCAGAAAAATGAATTGAACAAAAGTGATATTTATGACGAAAAGATCAACAGCAATTGGCATCAAAAGAAATTTGCTATTCCAGGAGTTAAGGAGGGGTCGGTAATCGAATATTCTTACATATTGAAATCACCTTTCATGTTTAACCTTCCTGACTGGGAGTTTCAAAGTAAAATACCTACACAATACAGTGAGTACGAAGTGCATGTGGTGCCCTTTTATGAATACACCTACCTAGCACAAGGGATTAAGAAGTTTGATTATTCAAACTCACATGTGGGAATTGGTAGCCGAAGGTTTGCCACGATAGACTTTAAAGAAATGGTGTACGAGTTTGCCATGAAAGACACTCCTGCATTTACTGATGTTCAATACATAACCTCTATAAATGATTATATAATCAAAATGGATTGGCAGCTGGCAAAAATTATTCGTCCGAATGGTTCAAAAGAAGAAATAATAACTACTTGGGCTCAGATGGTTGAGAGCATGCTCAAGTCTGATAATTTCGGAAAGTTCATCAAATCGAGTTCAAAAAGTGTAGAGAAAATGATCAAAGATGATCAGCGCCTACAAGAAATTTCAAAATTGGAAAACTTTGAAAAAGCCAAAGAACTCACTCGGTATGTAAAAGAAAACTACAGATGGAATCGAATGAGAGGAAAATATGCCTCTAAAAATGTAAAGGAGTTTCTAAATGAAACTACAGGATCTACTGCGGAACTCAACCTTTTCTTAATAGGAATGTTAAGGGCTTTTGATATTGAAGCTTATCCCGTTATACTGAGTACTCGAGATCATGGAAAGATAAAGATCGATTACCCTTTCGAGAGTTTTTTTAATACTTTGGCCATTTTAGTTGAGGTAGATCAGCAGCTTTATCTCACAGAAGCCACAGAAAAAGAGTTAGAATTTGGTAAACTACCCGCTGAATACCTCAATGAGAAAGGGCTAATCATAGATAATGAAAAACAAGGTTGGGTCGATCTAAATATAACCTTGCCTTCTTTAGAAAGTGAGGATATGAAACTTACATTGAATCCATCAACACTTAAACTTGAGGGGGAATTTGTAAAAACATTAACCGATTACGATGCCCTCCGGTACATAAGAAACAAGAATTTAATTCAAACAGAGCTTAACAATAGTTATAACCTTATTGGAGATATCCAATACCCTGAAACAAACTCTCCTTCAACACCTTATACACTTAAGTATGAAGCTTCATACCCAGTGTCAACTTTTGAAGGAAAAATTTATTTTCACCCATTCTTGAACAAGGCTCCTACAATAAACCCACTAAAAGCCGAGGACAGAACTTACCCCGTAGATTTTACCTACAGTCAGAAGAAGCAGTTTAATACAATTATTGAGATTCCAGATGGCTATTCTTTTTCAGTAATACCTGAGAGTGTTCAATTTTCAAACTCATTAATTGATTTCTCATTTGAAACTCTTTTAGACCCTTCTAAGCAGAAAATGATAGCAATTTCAACTTACGTATTAAAAAAAGCCGTCTATGACCCTAAAGAATACAAACAGCTTAAAAGTTACTTAGCACAAATTACTGAGGCTTACAATAAGCAAATCACAGTGGAAAAACAGTGATTTTTATTTAAATTCCGTTTTTAGCTTTCAACACCTAAGTTCAATATGAAAAGAATAATCTTTTCCATAACTATATTATTCACGTGCTTCTCGCTTCTTGCCCAAAAACACCAAGAAAGGCTCAGTGCAATTGATGTTCAGCATTACCGGTTTGAAATTCAATTGACGGATGATTCTGACAAAATCAATGGAGTTGCTTTGGTTACAGTGAAGTTCAAGAAGGATCTTCAACAGTTCGATTTAGACCTTGTTAGAACAAAACCAAGTGGCAAGGGCATGACTGTAATTGCCTTAATGGCCGATGATAAAAAAATACCTTTTGAGCATTCTGGGAATAAATTAAACATCAACTATGCAGGCAAGGCAGGCCAAAGCCAAACTTTCACTATTGCCTATGAAGGAATTCCAGAAACTGGCCTTATCATTTCCAAAAACAAATTTGGCGACCGCACCTTCTTCGGAGATAATTACCCCGATCGTGGTCAACACTGGCTGCCCATTGTAGATCACCCTTCTGACAAAGCCACTGTGGAATGGGTGGTAACTGCACCGAGTCACTATCAGGTAGTGGGCAATGGGCTTTTGGTAGAGCGCACCAATATTAATGATAAAACCATGCTCACACATTGGAAAACAGAAGTTGAACTCCCTACCAAAGTAATGGTGATTGGCGTAGCTCGTTTTGCAATTCAGAATGTAGCCAATGTTTATGGCGCAACAGTTTCTAGTTGGATTTACCCTCAAGACAGAGAAAAAGGCTTTTATGATTATGCTCCTGCAGCTCCAATTTTAGATTGGTTTATTAACCATGTGGGTGATTACCCTTTTGCCAAATTGGCCAATGTTCAATCTAAAACACAGTTTGGAGGAATGGAAAACGCAGGTAATATTTTCTATTCTGAAAACTCTGTAACAGGAAAACGAAGTGTAGAAGGACTACTCGCACACGAAATTGCCCACCAGTGGTTTGGTAATTCGGCATCGGAAGGCAACTGGCATCACGCTTGGTTGAGCGAAGGTTTTGCTACCTATTTCACCATTCTTTATATGGAACAAAAATATGGCAGAACCAAGGCTTGGGAAACTGTTTTAGGAAATAGAAATCAGGTAATTGCTTTTAGTAAAAAGAACCGAGTACCTATTGTAGACACTTCTGTAGAAAACTATATGGAAATTCTGAATGCCAACACTTACCAAAAAGGCGGCTGGGTGCTGCATATGCTTAGAAAAGAAGTGGGTGACGAAATGTTTTGGGAGGCCATTCGCCAATACTACGACAAGTACAAACTATCAAACGCTTTATCAGATGACCTAAAAGAAGTGTTCGAATATGTATCGGGAAAAGACTTTGATACCTTTTTCAAACAATGGGTGTATCAAGCAGGTCAGCCAGAAATAGAAGCCACATGGAGTTACTCTAATGGCCAACTAAACTTAGAGTTGAACCAAACCCAGAAAGAAGATTTCACTTTCAATTTAGAAATTGAATTAGTGTATTCGGACGGTTCAACAGAACGAAAAACCATTCTAGTTAACTCAAAAAACCAAAAATGGACTCCAAAGCTAAACAATAAGCCCGTTAAGGTAATTCTTGACCCAGATGCATGGTTACTTTTTGAAGCTACTTTAAAGGAAAAGTAGGTTTTTTGAACCGAAAACCCTTTTCAACAAAACCCTTATCTTTGCGGCTTATTCAATAACAAATGGAAACGAAAGACAGCAACGGCAACATTCTTGAAGACGGTGATTCAGTTCACGTAACCAAAGATTTAAAAGTAAAAGGAATGAACACTACCTTAAAGAGAGGTAACCTTATTAAGGGCATTCGACTCACGGGTAGTCCGGAAGAAGTGGAATGTAGAGTAGGTAAAAGCCAGATTGTTCTAAAAACAATGTTTTTGAAGAAGGCTTAAGTCTAATTTTTAGAAAACTTCAAGGAGATTGATTTGCCTTCCTCCGAAATCAAATGAATCTCCTTTCTTTTTGCCCAGCATAGCCCTGCCGATTGGTGAAGCTGGCGAAATTGCGAAATAAGCCTCCCCTTCCACCTTAATTTGCCCTAACGAAACTGAAATAAAATATTTAGCGCTTGCGGTAATAGCCAAAGCGCCAAGTTCAACTTGTTCGTTCCTCTTATCAATATTGATTTGAGATAAGCCCATTTTCATTTTAGAAACCTCTGAAAGCTGGGTAGCTAATTTCTCCTTTTCGAGGTGCATCATAGCACGTCCAGTTTCATACTTATCACCAGCGCTACTCTTTGTTTCCTCATTGGCCGAAGCCTGCGCATTACGCATAGCATCTTCGATATGTGTCACTCGTTCATGAACAAGTTTTAAGCATGAATCATAAAGTTTGGCTTTGGCTTCTAGCATTCACGCAAAATGGTTCAAGAAATCCTCCCTTACAAATGGTATGAACAAATTTCTTCAAAGCCCGCCTAATGCGACTATAGTTTAGAAACTTAAAAAGTATTGTTAACTTTCAAACCTAACCGAGACTCACATGCTTTATGAATTAATTTATTACAGCAAAGCTGTGCTTAATAGTGAAGATTACGATATAGAAAGTATTCTTGAAACCGCACGTGAGTTTAATACCAAACATCACATTACTGGCTGCCTTCTTTTTCACAACAATCAGTTTTTACAAATACTGGAAGGAGATTTTAATCAAATTAACGCACTGTACAAAAACATTCGAGCTGACCAGCGACATCATAGCGTCATTACCCTCTGTATGCGAGAAATTGACACCTTATCTTTCAGAAATTGGAGTATGGCCTATCACAAATTCACGAATGACACTATAAAAAGCACCCTTGGCATTGATGATTTTCATAAGATTATAGAGAGTGAAAATTTTGGAAAAGCATCCAAAGACATTTTCAAAAAAATAAGCAAAACAATTCTTGAGTCGGGTTAAAAACGGGCGGCCAGCAAAAGGCCCAAGTCTTTAAAAGGAAGGTTGAACCTTCTAGCGATTGCCAAATTAGTTGTACTTCCTTTATAGGCATAAACCCCCTTATTAAACCACCCATACTGGTACATCATATCATCTACCCCACCTACTTCCGCAATTTTTAAAAGAACGGGTGTTAGTATATTACTCAAAGCCGTGGTAGCGGAACGAGCAGCCCTAGAAGCGATGTTTGGAACACAGTAATGAATCACGTCATATTTCGTAAAAGTAGGCTTATCGTGACTCGTGCATTCAGAGGTTTCTATGCAGCCACCTTGGTCAATAGAAACATCAATGATTACAGCACCAGATTTCATTTGAGACACCATTTCCTCTGTCACCACACAACGAGCTCTGCCCTTTTCTGCACGCAAGGCGCCAATAACAACATCTGCAGATTTTAAAGATTGTGCCAATGTTACCGAGTCGATGGTAGAGGTGAAAACCTGGCTTCCAAGCTTATGTTTTATTCTTCGAAGTTTATAGAGCTCATTATCGAAAATTCGAACTTCGGCCCCTAAACCCAAAGCCGCCCTAGCTGAATATTCGCCTACGGTGCCTGCTCCTAGAATTATAACTCTGCTAGGCGGAACTCCTGTGATTCCACCTAAAACTACCCCCTTCCCCCCACTTACGGTACTCATTAATTCAGATGCGATGGGAATGGCCATACTCCCTGCCAATTCGCTCATGGCATTCACAATAGGAAGCCCACCTACTTTGTCTTCCAACATTTCGTAGCCAATGGCGGTAATTTTCTTTCTGTTTAGGGCATTAAAATATTCAGCTGATGAGCTACCCAATTGTAAAGCGGAGAAAAGGGTTGAACCAGGTTTCATCAAAGCAATCTCCTTTAAGGTAGGCGGTTCAACTTTTACGATAATATTAGCCTCAAATGCTTCCTTATTCGAATAGACTATTTTTGAACCTTGTTCGCTAAAGTCGTTGTCTAAGAAAAATGTCTTTTTACCTGCACTTTGCTCTACTAGTACCTCTTGTCCATTATTAACCAAAATACCAGTAGCAGCAGGGGTAAGCGCAATCCGACTTTCCTGATACGATACTTCGCTGGGGATTGAAATATTAAGCGACTTACTCCCAGACTTCACTTTCATTAACTTTTCTTGGGGGTAAAGGCTACTCTCCTTGGCCAATTCAGCAAACCCCGATTTCTTACCCTCAGTCATGTTTAGTCAGTTTAATTACTCTGGAACTATCGTCTAATACCTCAATGAATATCTTCATATACTCATCAGGAATCAATTCACTAATTTTTTCAGGCCATTCGATCAAACACAAATTACCAGAATCGAAATATTCTTCCACTCCAATATTGGCCAATTCTTCAATGTCTTCAATTCTATAAAAATCGAAATGGTAAATGGTGCGTCCACTATTAGTCAGGTATTCATTTACCAACGAAAAAGTTGGGCTCTGCACTAAATCCATTACTCCCAAATTACCGCAAATTGCTTTTGATAGTGTGGTTTTACCAGCTCCCATTTGCCCCATTAGCAGCCAAATATTATGCTCCTTACCAAAGGCGGTTATTTGTTGGGCTACGTTTTCCAAATCGTTTAGCCCTTTTGATTCCAAGCGCAATTCAGTAGTCATTATGCCCTTTTCGAATTTAGCGAAATAAAAGGAATAATCATTTCGTCCATAGAGATACCTCCGTGTTGAAACGTGTCTTTATAGTACTTTACGTAATGATTAAAGTTATTCGGGTAAGCGAAAAAGAGGTCTTCCGTGGCAAATGCATAGGATGTAGAGACATTTGGTCTTGGTAAGTGAATTTTCTCTGGGTCACGCACCGTATAAATAGCCTGACTTTCTTTATAGCCCAAATTCTTTCCGTGCTTATACCTTAAATTGGTATTCACCGATTTATCTCCGGCAATTTTAAAGGCCTTTTTAACTCGGTATGTACCGTGATCGGTGGTAATCATTACCCGTAAGCCTTTGTCGCTAATCATTTTCAAAAGGTCGAATAATGGAGAATGTAAAAACCATGATTTAGTTAATGAACGATAAGCCGATTCGTCTGCTGCAAGCTCACGAATCATTCGCATATCGGTTCGGGCATGAGAGAGCATATCTACAAAATTGTAAACCACAACATTCAAATCATTCTGAAGCAGGTTATTAAACTGGTCGTTCAACTGCTTTCCTTGTGAAGAATGAATGATTTTATTATAGCTCGTTTTTATGTTCAACCTTAATCTTTGAATCTGCCGCTTTAAGAACTCCTCTTCATTATTATTCTTACCTTCCTCATCTTCATCATTATCGCTCACCCATAAATCACTTTCCCTTTTCGACATTTCTAAAGGCATTTGACCTGAGAAAATAGAGTTTCTGGCATAAGCTGTAGTGGTAGGCAAAATCGAATAATAGGCTGACTCTTCTAGTATATTAAAGTAATCTGTCAACTCACCTTCAATGGTTTTCCATTGGTCGTAACGCAGATTATCAATCACAATAAGAAATAAAGGTTTATCCTTTACTTGAGGAAACACCTTTGTTTTCAGCAAGTTATTCGAAAGCAGTGGTCGATCGATATTGGGATCATTCAACCAATCTTCGTAATTATCGATTACAAACTGAGCAAAATTACTATTGGCTTCAATCTTCTGCATATCCAGAATTTCGGCCATGCTCTTGTTTTCAGTTTTATCAATTTCAAGTTCCCAATACACCAGCTTTTTATGAATTTCCACCCACTCTTTATGGTCCATATATTCATTATAGGCCATACTGATGTTTCTAAATTCCTGCTGGTATTCAATATTGGTGCGCTCTGTTACTAGCCTTTTATTATCAAGAATTTTCTTTACGGAAAGTAAAATCTGACTTGGATTCAAAGGTTTGATCAAATAATCAGCAATATGAGAGCCAATGGCTTCTTCCATAATGCTTTCTTCTTCGCTTTTAGTAATCATTACCACAGGCAAAGTAGGCCGCTTACTCTTAATGTATTTGAGGGTTTCTAGCCCCGTCATACCAGGCATATTCTCATCTAAAAAAACCACATCAAACTGCTGGTTTTCAACCGCCTCAATAGCATCTGCCCCACTCGCAACTGGAGTGATGTCATATCCTCTATCGGTAAGAAACAAGATGTGTGGTTTAAGCAGGTCTATCTCATCGTCTGCCCATAAAATATTATATCTTTGCATAGCTTCGCTTTAGCAACAAGCCCGAATTTAAAGGAATTAACGCACAAACTTTGAACAAAAAAAAGATAATCAACGATCCGGTTTACGGATTTATCACAATTAGAAGCGAACTGATTTTCGATATCATCGATCACCCCTATTTTCAGCGGCTTAGAAGAATCAAGCAACTGGGTCTTACAGACCTGATTTACCCTGGTGCGCACCATACCCGATTCCACCATGCATTGGGTGCTAAACACCTGATGGGAGCCACTTTAGAAAACCTCAGAAACAAGGGCGTTGAAATTTCTGATGCAGAATTTGAAGGCGCAATGATTGCCATTCTCTTACACGACATTGGTCATGGCCCTTTTTCTCATGCCCTAGAATTTAGTTTGTTAGAAGGCGTGCCGCATGAGCAAATTTCTAGGATGATCATTTCTAAACTGAATAAAGAATTCAATGGTCAGCTAGATCTTGCGCTTGAAATCTTCAATGGTAGCTACCCTAAGAAATTCCTTTCCGAACTTGTTTCCAGTCAGCTCGACATCGACAGACTGGATTACCTCAAAAGAGATAGTTTCTTTACTGGCGTTTCAGAAGGCACAATTGGAGCTGACAGAATCATCAAAATGCTCGATGTACATGAAGGCAGATTGGTAGTTGAAGAAAAAGGAATTTACAGTATTGAAAATTTCTTGAGTGCCAGAAGGTTAATGTACTGGCAAGTGTATTTGCACAAAACTAGCGTGAGTGCAGAAAAAATGCTCATTGCTATTATTAAGCGAGCAAGAAAATTAGCTAAAAAGGAGAAACCACTCTTCTACACGCCAGCCTTAGGTGTTTTCCTGAAAGAACAAGTTGGGATTGATCGTTTTGTCAATGAACCCGCCATTTTAGATGCCTTTTTACAACTAGACGATTATGATGTTTGGGCAGCAATTAAGGTTTGGGTAAATCATGAAGATCCTATTTTATCAAAACTATGTAGAATGCTCTTAGATCGAGAGCTCTTTAGAATTACAATTTCAAACGAGCCACCTTCCAAAGAAGAAATTAAAGCAGATGAAGCGAAAATTGCGGAAGCCTACCAATTGGAAGCTAAAGATGTGAAATATTACTTCTCACACGGCAAATTGACGAACAGTGCTTATATGGCCTCAGATAAGGAGATACTAATTCTTTCTAAATCAGGCGAAGTAAGAGGTGTAACAGAAGCAGCCGACTTACCGAACATCAAAGCCATGAGCAAAATCGTCCGTAAATATTATCGATGCTGGCCAAAAGACATATCTTTGTGACACTCAAAATTTTATGAATGGAAATATCAGTACAACAAGTTGCGCAACTTCTTGAAGGAAAGGTAGATGGAGATGGAAGCCAGATGGTCAGTCGGCTAGAAAAAATTGAAGAAGCCACCGCTGGAAGTATTGCTTTTTTGGCCAACCCAAAATACACCGAATACATCTATACAACTAGCGCTACGGCCATAATTGTAAAAGAAGATTTAGAGTTAAAAAAAGAAATAAGTGCGGCCCTAATAAGAGTTACCGACCCATACTCAAGCTTTTCTAAACTTTTAGAGGAGTACCAAAAGCTCACTCAAATTCAGAAATCGGGCATTGAACAACCTTCTTTTCAAAGTATATCAAGCCAAATTGAAGAAGACGTTTACTTAGGTGCTTTTTCTTATTTAGGTGAAAATGTAAAAATTGGAAAGGGCACAAAAATACACCCCAATTGCGTGATTGGCGACAATGTAACCATTGGAGAAAATACCATTTTATTCGCTGGAGTAAAAGTGTATGCCGACTGCATAATTGGCAACCATTGTAAAATCCATTCGGGGGTGGTGATTGGCAGCGAAGGCTTTGGTTATGCACCTCAACCCGATGGCACATTTAAAGCTATTCCACAAACTGGCAATGTAGTCATTCACGACCATGTGGATATTGGCGCAAATACTGTTGTAGATTGTGCAACGATGGGGTCTACTGTTATTAAAAATGGAGCTAAAATAGACAACTTAGTACAAATAGCCCACAACGTTGAAATTGGAGAAAACACAGCCATTGCCTCACAAGCTGGTATTTCGGGCAGTGCAAAAATTGGCAAAAATGTAATGATTGGTGGGCAAGCAGGAATTACTGGCCATTTAACAATTGCCGACAAAGTAGTTATTGGCCCTCAGTCTGGTGTTCCAAAAACCATTGAAGACCAAGGCATTTACACAGGAACCCCAATTATGGATCACAGGGAATTTCTTAAGGCAAGTATTGCGATAAGAAAACTTCCAGAGTTATTAAGAAGAGTCAGCCAACTCGAAAAAAAGGGTTAAATTTGTCGAATTTTTGAGGAGAAAATGAAGAACAAACAACATACGATCAAAAAACCGGTAACGGTATCAGGCGTAGGTTTACATACAGGGGTAATTTCAAACATGACCTTTAACCCCGCCCCTGCAAATCACGGAATTAAGTTTCAGAGAATAGACCTTGAAACCCAGCCTATAGTTGATGCAGACGTAGATTATGTCGTTGACCTTTCAAGAGGAACTACCATTGAACACAATGGAGCAAGAATCAACACGGTTGAACATACCTTAGCTGCTTTGGTGGGCTTAGAAATAGACAATGTACTTATTCAATTAGACGGCCCTGAGCCTCCAATCTTGGATGGCAGTTCTAGAATGTTTATTGATGCTCTAGAAACCGTAGGCTTTGAAGAACAAAATGCACTTAGAAATTTCTACGAAATTACGGAGAGCATTCGCTACAAAGACCCAGAAAGAGATGTAGAAATTGCTGCATTGCCCTTAGACGATTTCCGAGTTACGGTAATGGTAGACTATAATTCTCCGGTATTGGGTAGTCAACATGCGTCACTGAACCATATCAGTGATTTCAAAAAAGAAATCTCTTCAAGTAGAACATTCTGCTTTCTACATGAGTTAGAAATGCTGCACAAAAATAACCTTATCAAAGGTGGAGATTTGAACAACGCCATTGTGGTTGTAGATCGTGTAGTGAAAGAAAATGAGCTCGATTATTTAGCTGAACTTTTCAACAAACCAAAAGTTGAAGTTAGACATGAGGGTATTCTCAATAATGTGGAACTGAGACATAAAAACGAACCCGCTAGACATAAACTTCTGGATGTTGTGGGTGATTTAGCCTTAATTGGAAGACCATTGAAAGCTCAAATTTTAGCAGCAAGGCCAGGCCACGCAGCCAATGTAGCTTTTGCTAAAAAAGTAAAAAAGGAGATGCAGTTGGCAAAAAATTCGGCTCCACAATACGACCCAAAAATAGATCCGGTGATGGACATCAACCAGATCATGCAGATTCTTCCGCACCGCTACCCCTTCCTTTTGATTGATAAAATCATTCATTTGGATGAAACAATGGTGGCAGGGATTAAAAATGTTACAATGAACGAGCATTTCTTCTTAGGACACTTTCCAGGTAACCCTGTGATGCCGGGTGTTTTACAAATTGAAGCAATGGCGCAAATCGGTGGGATTTTGGTACTCAATACTGTGCCTGATCCAGAAAATTACACTCCGTACTTCCTTGGAATCGACAAATGTAAATTCAGAAAGATGGTGATTCCAGGAGATACTCTTAAATTTAAATGTGAGCTAACTGCCCCTATCAAAAGAGGTATTGCTCAAATGAATGGTACCGCTTACGTTGGGAACACCCTTGTTTGCGAAGCCGCAATGACCGCTAGAATTGTTAAAAATCAATGAATCAGCCTTTAGCATACATTCATCCAGAAGCAAAAATTGCCCCTAATGTGGTGGTAGAGCCTTTTGTGACCATAAGTAAAAATGTTACAATTGATGAAGGCAGTTGGATAGGCCCCAATGTTACCATCATGGAAGGTGCACGAATTGGCAAAAATGTGAAAATTTTTCCTGGAGCGGTTATTTCAGCAGTTCCCCAAGACCTAAAGTTTGGCGGAGAAGAAACCACGCTTGAAATTGGTGACAACACCGTAATTCGAGAATGTGTAACACTGAATAGAGGCACACACGCCACAAAAAAAACAACCATAGGCAAAGATTGCTTGGTGATGGCCTACACACACGTAGCACACGATTGCCATATTGGAGACAATTGTATTTTAGTTAATGCAGTTCAATTGGCAGGCCATGTTACTATTGAAGATTGGGCCATTATTGGAGGCGCGGCAGCTGTTCATCAATTTGTGAAAATTGGAGCACACACCATGGTTTCTGGTGGTTCGTTGGTAAGAAAAGATGTTCCTCCATATACAAAAGCAGGACGTGAGCCATTGAGTTATGCTGGCATCAACTCCGTAGGCTTAAGAAGAAGAGGTTTTGCGAACGAGAAAATAGCCGAAATTCAAGAAGTGTACCGATACATCTTTCTTAAAGGCTTAAATAACTCAAAAGCACTTGACCTTTTAGAAGTAGAAATGCCGCCATCAAGAGAAAGAGATGAAATTATCAATTTCTTTAGAAGCTCTGACCGAGGTGTAATGAAAGGCTATACGGCCAGATGAAATGAGAATTGAGGTTGAAAACCTAGGGAAAAAATATGCGAAGGAATGGATATTCAGGAAACTGGATATGCAATTCGATTCTCAATTTTCTTATGCCATTACCGGCCCAAACGGTAGTGGAAAATCAACCTTACTTCAAACTCTTACGGGTGTTTTTCTTCCAACTGAAGGAACTGTCTCTTACTTTAAAGGAGATGAAAACATACTAGAGGAAGACTTCTATAAGCATTTAGACATAGTCACTCCTTATTTAGAACTGATTGAAGAATTTACTTTAGATGAGTTTTTAAAATTTCATTTCAAGTTTAAGCGCTTATCGGAGGGGGTTTCTATTGACGACTTTGTTCAGCATGTCTATTTAGAAAAAGATAGAGACAAGCAACTTCAGAACTTTTCGTCAGGTATGAAACAAAGGTTAAAGCTCGGCTTGGCCTTTTACTCTCAAAGCCCTATTTGTTTTTTAGATGAACCCACTTCTAATTTAGATGAACAAGGTACTGATTGGTATTTGGCCCACGTAAAAAGGGCGCTGGATAAGAAATTAGTCATTATAAGCTCAAACCAGAAACATGAATATGATTTCTGTGATAAGGTTATAAACATTCCCGACTTTAAATAAAATAGAGAAAGGGTTGAAATCCCCTATTTTATAATTATTATTGGTTTTATAACTAAAGAATTATGTTCAGAATCAAGCATCTCTCATTCTTATTGATCGCGCTATTCGCACTTACCTTATCATCATGTGGTGGTGGGGGTGGTGGAGGCGGAGACGACACTCCAACCCTTACGGCTGAAGAGCAAAGGCTTTTAGATTTAGTAGGCACTACTGGCGTTACTTATGAAGCTACTTCAATTACCTTTAACGGTGTTGCCGCTACTGGCTTTGACGACTTCACTCTTACCTTAAGAGGAACGGCTTCGAGCAAAACGTATTCGACTACAGACGGTGATCCTGTTTTTAAAGCTACAGGATCATGGGCATTCAATGGCACCAACATCAATCAAATTTTTATTGATGGAAACTCTAGTAACACTTTTGTAGTATCGGCTTTTAACGCAAGTGCTGGCACATTTACCTTAACTGTTGATTTTGTAGCCAGCGGAGGAGTAGCCGCAGGAATGAATGGTACAAATGGAACTTATGTTTTCAACTTGGTGAAACAATAAAAAATTCAGACAACCTTAACTATGAAAAGAGCCGTTTTAGATATCTAAAACGGCTCTTTACTTTTACTGGTAATGTGGTTAATTAACTATCCTAAAGCCACAACGCCTGGAAGCTCTTTGCCTTCCATATATTCAAGCAAGGCTCCTCCACCAGTAGAAACATAAGACACATCATCTCCGTAGCCCAAAAGGTTTACTGCTGCCGCAGAGTCACCTCCACCAATCAATGAAAAAGCTCCATTCTTAGTTGCTTCAACGATGGCTTCGGCTACAGCTTTTGTGCCGTTGGCAAAATTTTCCATTTCAAAAACGCCCATTGGGCCGTTCCATAAAATGGTTTTAGAATCTCTTACTGTACGAGAAAAAACTTCGGCTGCTTGTGGTCCAATATCTAAGCCCATCCAACCAGAAGGAATGGCATTGTTCATGGCAATATCGGTATTGGCATCATTGCTGAAGGCATCGGCAATTACCGAATCGATAGGGAGCATAAGGTCAACTCCTAGAGATTTTGCCTTTTGAATCAATTCTAAAGCAAGTGGTAATTTATCTTCTTCTACTAATGAGTTTCCGATATTTCCGCCCATGGCCTTGAAAAAGGTATAAGACATTCCACCACCAATAATGAGGTGATCTACTTTCTCCAACAACCTTTCTATAATCATGATTTTATCAGAAATTTTTGCTCCTCCCATAATAGCGGTGTATGGCTTTTCTGATTTATCCAGCACTTTCTGTGCATTCTCAAGCTCTGCCTGCATTACATACCCACAGCCCTTTTCATTAAAAAATTGAGCAATAATAGAAGTTGAAGCATGCGCTCTGTGTGCTGTTCCGAATGCATCGTTAATGTACACATCACCGTGTTCAGCTAATGATTTTGCGAAGTCTACATTGCCTTTGGTTTCTTCGGTATAGAACCTCAAGTTTTCAAGCAAAAGAATCTCACCGCTCTTTAAGTTAGCTGATAAGGATTTTGCTTGTTCACCAACGCAATCATCTCCAAACAATACCTTTCTATCAAACACTTCGCTTAAATGAGAAACTAAATGCTGTAACGAATATTTATCCTCTGGCCCAGTTTTCGGTCTGCCCAAATGCGACATTAATACTACCGCTCCTCCATTATCCAAAACATATTGAATAGTTGGAATTGCCGCCCTGATTCGGGTATCGTCAGTAATTTCGAATTTATCGTTTAGTGGAACGTTAAAATCCACTCTAATTAGTGCTCGCTTTCCTTTAAAGTCAAAGTCGGTAATGTTCTTCATATTTTCTGTTCTTTTCTATTTTGCTGTTGCCCTTCTTAATCTATCGTTAATGGCTCTGCCTAACCCCATTTCTGGTACAAAACTAACCACAATGGTATAGATATTTGGGTTTTGATCTAATGTTCGTAGGCTTCCAAATAAGTTTTTAGCCGCCTCATTCAAATTTTCACTTTCAGATAATACTATCTGATTTTCAAGCTTAAAACGATGATCTGGTTTACTGAATCCTAAAAATCCGAAAGCAGATAAATCGTTGGCTTCAATATCAAGGTCGTCTATTGCTAGTATTTTCTTTTTAGGTGCGTAATGGCTCTTAAGCATTCCTGGCGCTTGAGGCTGAGAAGAAGAATGCGAATTTACTTCCACCTTACCAATCACTTGTTCAATCTCTTCAATTGATATTCCACCCAAACGGAGAACTTTTGGCAACTTATCTTCAAAGCTCACAATGGTGGATTCTACTCCAACGCCACATTCTCCTCCATCTAATATATAGTCAATCTTATCTCCTAATTGCTGTTGCACATGCTGGGCAGAAGTTGGACTGATGTAGCCAAAAGGGTTAGCACTAGGAGCGGCCAAAGGGAAATCTAAGCCTTTCAATAATTCTCTAGTGAGCTCGTGACGTGGCATCCTAACCGCCACGGTGTCTAGCCCAGCGGTTACCAAATCCGAAATTATTGCTTTCTTTTTTAAAAGAATTGTAAGCGGTCCAGGCCAAAACGCATTCGTTAATTGAACTGCCTTTTCTGGCAATTTTTCAGTGAATTCGCTTAACCTTTCAAGGCTGTTTACATGAACTATAAGCGGATCGAATGTAGGTCTGTTCTTGGTTTTAAAAATTTTAGCTACAGCATCAATATTAAAGGCATTCCCTGCCAAACCGTAAACAGTTTCTGTAGGTATGGCCACTAAATCTCCTTGTTCTAGAATAGATTTGGCTGCACTAATATCGACACCAATGATTGCCACTACTGCATACAGTTTTGGCTGATGGCTTCTGATGCTCCTTCAAAATTTAAGGATTCAGCAGTTGATAAATAACTACAGCCATCGGTTCTGTTTTCCAATGCTAATTCGGCAAGCCCCAACCAATAATAAGCTTCGCCATATTGAGGCTTCAACTCAATAGCCTTTTTGAAATCATAGATGGCATCATCAGAATTATTAATTCTAAGTTCAGCTTTCCCTTTATTCAAATAAACTAACGGATTATTGGCATCAAATCGTAAAGCAAATTCAAAATCGAAAAGTGCCCGGTCGAATTCACCATACTTAAAAAGAATTGCTCCTCGGTTTATGTATAAATCTGCAACATTGGGTTGAAGTAAAATCGCTCGGTCTAAATCCAGCATTGCTCCTTGGTCATCAGAAAGCAAGCGTCTTGTGTTCGACCTGTTATAATACGCTCTATAATCTGTGCTATCTACTCTTATGGCTTGGCCAAATGTAATTGCTGATTCATCTAACTCATTAATTCTTAGCAAGGCTACTCCTTTGGCATTAAGGGCGGTGTAATTATTACTGTTTTTCTCAAGTGCTTTGTTGAATAATTTTATGGCTTCGGCATAAGATTCTTGCCCCATTAAATTTCGCCCCTCTTCTACTAACTGCTCTTCGCTTTTTCCGCAAGAAGACAGAGCAAGTAAAAAAGACAAACAGATTACTCCCTTAAGTATAGATTTCATGATTGTGATTTAGGCTGCAAAGATACGATCCACAGGTTGTTTCCAAAATGAATTATTCCCTAGAATATATCACCTTCTGAACTTTGATTTCGCCCTGATATTCCATACGAATCAAATAGATGCCAGGAGGAACTGGGCTATTCTTAACGTCTGTTCCATCCCAAAAAATTTCGTTTTCACCTTGAAAGCCAAGCCCTAAAGCAATTGTTTTCACCAGCTTTCCATCAGTGTTGTAAACCCTGGCCCTTACCATATCGGTTTCGGGCAATGTATAGTTTATAGCAATATTGTCTGTGAATGGATTGGGAAAAGCATTTTCGACCACCAAACCATTGCCGCTCTGTATAGCAGGCTCTGGAACAACTCCGTTAATTTGGCTTTGGTATACCCCATTTCCGTGTGTTGCGGCCACAATTCTTCCATCCGACCTACGGTAATCAAGCATATTTACAGGTACATTTCCTATGGACTGTTCACCTTCTTGTAACCAAATAGTGCTTTCACCATTTAAGGCGGTGGTGCTAAAAACCCCCACACTGGTGGCTAAATAATACTCTGTTACCCCATCGTTTTTCGGAACAATTTCTGCCCAGCGTACCGATGGCCCTCCTCCCAATCCAGAGGGGTCTTCTTCTAAGTTTCCAGAAATATCTTCAAAGGTTGCGCCTCCATCTACCGACCTAAAAACACTTTTCACTTGGTAATTTGAAAACACCACCACGATTTCATTGGCGTTGGTTGGGTTTACCGCTATAGAATTAACATAAGCACCTGAAGGGAAAATATTTGAAGTTCTTTCACTTACCGTATAGCCATTAGAGTTTGCAAAATCCATTCTGAATACCTGTCCTACGGATGTTCCATAATAGAGAATATTCTCTTGGTCAGAAGAGGTTTCGATGGCAGAAATGGAACCGGAAGCAATCTTTGTTATTTCCAGCCTTTCCCAGTTAACATCAGTTTTGGTTTGTTCACCTGAAGGAATCTGACTTAGATTTCTGTTTCTCCATAAATAATTACCCCCTGCAAAAAACATCCTGTTTCCATTATTCCGATCGAGCACATAAGGGTTGATAAAAAGAATAGGCTGAGAAGGGTCAGCACCAGCGCCTGAAGGGTCTACGCGAGCAAAAGAAGAAAGCGAGTAATTACGGTTTAGGGTAAGCCTATACACTTGCCCATTTTGAAAAGAAGTGTAATAGTTAATCCCAAATCTGGTAGAAGCGGTAAAGCCGCCATCTCCCCCAATCAGTCTTACGCCATTATTATTTTCACCAATGGTTGAAAGAATACTGCCATTGTCTTGTAAACCTCCAAACGCAAAGTTATCGGCTGGAGATTGGCTCATGGTTATGGTGTAGTATTGAGTAGTGATATAACCGTTGTTGAGCGATTCATAAACTACAGGACTGGCCAAATTGTTAGTTGTTTTAAAAAGCCCACCATCATTGGCTGAAATCATCACATTTGGGTTAGAAGGAAGAAAAACCAAATCATGTTGGTCGGGGTGATGATTTGGGTAACTACTATTTCCTTCTACATCTGGGTTATACCCACCTATCCAGGTAACATTTGCTTTGGTAGCGAAACCATCTGTCGATCTATAAATGTTAGTACCACCAATAAAAACAGTATTTTCATTTGCTGGGTGTACCCTTACAAATAAATCATATGAGCTTTGCGAGTCGAATGATTCAATTTCTTCATCGGTGCCATCGGGTAAATTCACAGACCTATCGTCAACAGCGCCAGTAGCATTGTTGTATTTTAACAGTTTATGGCCTTGACCTGTATCGGAAAGGAAGTAAACGATGTTCGGATTACTCAATGAAGCTCCTATTTCTGTACGTCTATATGCTAAGTTTGAGTGAACCACAATCCTCGTCCAATTCACCCCATCATCAGATTTATAAATTCCCGCAAGCGGAGAAAAAGCACTGGCTGTATTTGTAGATCGGCTTAATGAAGCGTAAAAAACTCCATTGGCAGCTCTATACACTTCGGTATAAAAAATGGCTGGAACATCATTCAAATCAACATTATTCCCCACTTCATACAGCGAATTTCCCAACACCGTAGCCCAAGTTTGGCCGCCATTGGCTGAGCGTACAATTCCTCCATAAATGGCAGCAATGATTTCATCATTAGCACTATTTGGGTTTAAGGTGATGTCCCAAACGTACATGAATGGAGAATTGAATTTTTCTGGATTATTCACTTGGGTGGAAGGCAAAGGCTGCCAATTAAGTCCTCCATCGGTAGATTTATAAATTCCATCTCCGCGAAATGGTGCCCCCGGTGAACGCGTTGAATTTCCCACTAATTCGCCCGTACCATAATACCAGACATTCTCCTTTCCTGGCCGGGTATCTTGAACAATGCAGGTTACGCTGTGCAACTGATCAGACTTAGTAGTTTTTGTCCAGCTTTGGCCGCCATTGGTAGATCGCCAAACGCCTCCGGAAACTCCAGCAGCTAAAATTATATTTTCATTAGTAACATCTATAGCCACCGCTCTTGTTCTTCCGCCTATATTATTGGGTCCTAGAGAATTCCATGTAAGCAAGCTAGGAGCATTTTGAGAATTCGCTCCTGCAGCGCTCATTTTCAATCGGTTGAGATTGGCTTTCAGTTTAAAATCCTGAACAAATTCATTTTCCATTTCACGCATATTGACTGGAATTTCATTTGTTTCTGGGTTAGCCAGCATCTGATGAATATATTCACTTCTTTGCTGTACGTTTTCTCTTGAAAAGAACTCTGCTCGAGCTGTTGGAGGCTCTACAGTTATCTCCTTATCGTTCGACTTCGGAACAAACACGAACACCAAGGCCACAAGAGACCAGAGTACAACAAGACTCAGAATTAAAGTGGATTTTTTGCTAAACTTCATCAAAGATAAATATAGGGCACTCAAGCAATTTTATTGCATAGGAACATGGTTTTCAACTAAATAAATTGCTTTGTTTTGGCATACATACGCATTAAAGAAGGCTCGTGACTTATTTTTTCCTTCAGGTTACTGAAATGAATCCACTTTAAGTCGTTTGATTCGTGATTTAATTGTGGAACTGCCCTTTCTGGCGCTACAAGCAAAAACCGAACATCATAATGCTCATGTTCAGGCACTTCCTTCCTTTCAGGAATGGTATGAATGTCCAAATCAAATATTTGGTTTGAAGCGAAAACGAAACCTGAAATACCAGTTTCCTCCTCAGCTTCTTTTAAGGCCACTGCCCTCACGTTTTCATCGCCATCGGCATGACCGCCCGGCTGCAGCCATTTGTTTAATTTGGCGTGATGTAGCAACAATATAGAATCTCGCTGATGGTTCAGAATCCAAGCAGATGCTGTTATATGCCCCATCAGCAAAGACCTTTCAAAGCAATTTTCATAATTACTAAGCAGGCTTTCAAACCTAGGTTTGAAAGCCTGCTCTTCTTTATATTCAGATTGGTATTCCTTAATTTCTGTAAGGAGTTTTTCTCTTAAATTAAACTCCATCCGAAATCACAATATTGGCTTTGTTCAACTTATTTTTCTCAAGCTTGCTTACAATTTCTCCGCCACCAGCATTGTCCATATCGCCTTTTCTAACCAAAACATAGTAAGGAATGGCGTCTAGTTTTTTGAAAGTAACTTGCCCCTTGTTATTGGTCAATTGCGCGGGCTGCACTCCATTTTTCTCAGCATTATAATCTGCTTGAGTTTTATAGATTGTCACTTTAGCTCCCTCTACTATATTACCAAGCTCATCTAAAACTGTAATTTTAAGTTTGGTGTTAAAAATTTGAGTTGGCTGCTCAGAAGGTGTAAATAAGCTTCCAAAAATCAATGTTAGGGTAATCAATACAGATTTCATTCTTTTTAAATTAGAGGTTTCGATCAAACAATTTTTCAATAAACTCCTCGAAAGGTAAAGCTTCGGAATATAAACGATCTTGATAGATATTGGCCATCAATTTTATATAACTGGGCTTTCGATCGATCATAACGTATTCGATGAGAATATTACCGTAAAGTTGATTGGTTTTTTTTTCTTCTAGTTCTAAACCCTGCGGTTTTAAATACCATTTTTCAATCACCTCTTCAAAAGATTCCCTATCAATGATTCTACGGTCGTTTTGTGCCAGTCTGTAATCGAACTCAAGTGTTTTCTCTTTCAAATAATCGAATAAGTTTCTGAAGTCATCACTTGATATTTCATGGTCATAAGTAACCGCAAAACCGTTTGAATACTTGGTTTCTAGCAAGTGAAGATTGAGTTTTGCTACTATACCTTTCTTTTTCAGATGGTAAGCATTATAGATTTCAGTCAGTAATTCAGTCCTTTTATGGCTATCCGCCCAAGCTAGAAAACTTTCAGATTCTCGACTGGTTCTTTCCAATGTTTCATGGATTAACTCAGCCGGACCTTCGGCCTTCCCTTTAAAAATCTTATTATATATGTCGTCAAAAAAACTCATCATCAATATTTAAGTATCCTTCCTGCCCTTTTCTAGCTTCCCAAATTCGTCAAACTTCAAAACTCCATGATCGACCAGTTCAGCTACAAGCGTTGTCAATACATTTTTGTTTTCAGGCGCTATAGCATTCACCAAACCATTCACATCCAAGTCGGTAGATTGGCCTATTAAAGAGAATATTTGTGTTTCATATTTTGCTCTCAGTTTTAGCTCTTCAGCCTTTCTTTTATTCTGAACACAGTTGTCGCAAACCAAGCAAGGATCATAATTCACCTCACCAAAATATTCTAGTAATTGTTGTGTTCGGCAGCGCTCTTCATTGTGTAAATAAGCAATTACTGATTCCATTTTAGCAGTAATCAACTTACGCCTACTTTCAATTTGATGGTTATCGATTGGCAACTTATCAGCCGGATATTTCGGCATTAAAAAGGACAACTGCGGCTGATCTTTTTGAGGAATATATTCCAGCACCTCACGCTCATGAAGGTGTTTCAGCATTTTTCGGCAAGCATCTACTGTAAGTCCTAAATTGGCCGCTAGATTATTCTCTTGAATAATGATCAGGTTGTTATAAACTTCTCCACCGTAAAGCCGAAGAATGGCTTTGATTAACGGGTCAAACTGGGCGTTTGCAATCTGAAATTCATACATTAGTTTTTGGTTCAACCCAAACATTAATCGTGAAGGCTGATAAAAAGACTCACTCAATAAAATCGCTCCTTGAGACTCTAACACTTTAATACCATTGAAAATCTCCATCGGGTGTCGATCGAAATTTTTGGAAAAGGTTTGGAAATCGAAATCGAAGCTATCTTGTGGATGACTGCCATTGGCCAACTGATAATAGTTACCCAACATTTGATAAACCTCTCGGATCAATTTCACATCGGGCAGTGAATTCTTTGTTTTCTTTCGTAATTCCTCTATGTCCTTCTGGTGGCATATAATTACCGCATAAGCTTTCTTCTCATCACGACCGGCCCTTCCTGCCTCTTGGTAGTAAGCTTCCAGATTTCCGGGCAAATCCATGTGAACCACTACCCGAACATCTGGTTTGTCAATTCCCATTCCAAAGGCATTGGTAGAAACAATGACTTTTGTACGATTGTGAATCCAGTTTTCTTGTTTCAAGCTTCGTTCTTCATGCGTTAAGCCAGCATGGTAAAAATCAGCACTGATGTGGCTTCTTTGCAGCATTAGCGCCAGTTCCTTGGCGTGTCTTCGGGTACTCACATACACCACCGCAGATCCTCTCACTCGATTCAGCACTTCTAAAAGCTTTCTTTCCTTATGTTCTTCAAACCGAACTGAATAGGAAAGATTGGCCCTGGCAAAACTCTTGGTGAATACTTTCTTGTTCCTGAATTCTAGTTTTTCCTGAATATCAGCTTTTACCTTTTCAGTTGCGGTTGCCGTCAACGCCATAATGGGCGTTTCGGGCAAAAGCTCGCGTATGGAAGCAATTTCTAAGTAAGCCGGGCGGAAATCATAGCCCCATTGCGAAATACAATGTGCTTCGTCTACCGCAATTAAATTGACACCACGAGTATCACGAACAATCTTGATCCGTTCCTGAAAAAGCTCGGTTTTCAACCTTTCGGGCGAAACATAAAGAAACTTGATGTCGGCATTGACACAATTATCTAGAGCAAAATCAATCTCGCGCTTGGACATTCCCGCATGAAGGGATTCGGCTGTAATACCCCGCCTTTTCAATTGATACACTTGATCTTTCATCAGGGCGATGAGGGGAGAAATAACGACACAAAGTCCATCATTCACTAAGGCAGGAACCTGAAAGCAAATAGATTTACCTCCGCCCGTAGGTAACAAAGCAAGCACATCGTTGCCTTCCAGCGAAGCATTGATAATATCTTCCTGCAAAGGCCTAAAGGCATTATAGCCCCAGTATTTTTTAAGAATGTTTAGCCCTTGGTTCATTAAGAGTGAAGATAAAGATTAATTTGAACGAGACCTGTTTAGTTTCATTCTACCACACAATCTTTTCCTTATTCAGAAAAGCAGCAATTCCTTTTTGGCAGTCTTCCGAGGCTCGGGCTTTCGCGTTCATTTCGGCAGCGTAGTTTAAGCCTTCTTCCACATCCATACTTTGCACGGCTGCAATCATTTGCTTGGTGAAAGCCATAGACTGACCAGAGTTTTTCTGAACCAACATTTGAGCAAAATTGGCCACTTCCATATCCAAGTCAATGGCCTCCACTACTGTATTCACCAAACCCATGGATTCGGCCAATTCGGCTGGAATTAACTCACCGGTAAGCAATAGCGATTTCGCCTTTCCTTCTCCTATTTTTCGAAGCAAGAAAACCTTCACAATGGCTGGGATAAAACCAATACGGACTTCGGTATAGCCGAATTTGGCTTCGGGTACAGTGAATGAAAAATCGCAAACCGTAGCCAAACCACAACCACCCGCAATGGCATGGCCTTGAATTTTGGCAATCACCACTTTTGGGTGCTGATAGATTTGCAGAAAAAGCTCTTTCAAATGATTTGAATCGGCCAAATTTTCTTCGAAAGTGTTATTCTGAAGTTGCTGTAAATAGGCCAAGTCGGCTCCTGCGCAAAAGGAATCACCAGCGGCATCCAATACAATGACCTTGGCATTTTCATCCTCTTCTGCTTGAGTAAATGCCTGCTTAAGTTGTGTTACCATTTCGGCATTTAAGGCATTTCTTTTTTCGGGACGGTTAAGGGTAATCGTGGCAACGCGGTTGGCCACTTGGTATTTCACTAAAGTCATTTCTTCCATATTCTTGAATAATAGCCATCGCGATAGATGGAGTGTACTTTCAAATTTAGCGTTTCTGCCTGATTTGTGAGCTTATCGGCCAAGAACTTCCGATTTGATTTATCGATGATTAATTCTTGAAACTCGAAATTCCCTTCTAAATCAGCTAGATCGTAAACACTTTCATTTGAAAGAATGAGGTAATCCACCTCCACCGGCCTTTCAAATTCAACCTTGATTTTTTGATTAAGTTTAAAAATTCGCTGGCCTTGAAAAACAATCCACTGGTGTCCATTCAAATCTTCAATCGCTAATTCTAATTGATCTTCGGACGGAAGAAGGCTGCTACCCGCTAATTGTCTTTTGGGTTCTAAATGGAACTGAATTCGATCTAGATTTTGCGAGAATGAAGTATCGGCCACCAGCTTACTTTTATTCCCAACCCTAAAATCCAAAACCGATTCTCCGGAAACGTTTAACACACTGAACTCTGCATTTCTATAGTCGCTCCAATGACTGACCTGATTAAATACAAAAGCGAAGCAAAAAAACATTGCCCACATCAAGTATTTGAATTGCCTTTCTGCCAATAAAATGATAAGCATTATAATGACAGCATAAATCAACCATGTTTCACCCGTAGTTAGATGAATACCATCTAAAGTACTACCCGGAAGCCACCTTACCCAATGCACCAGCCAATTTACGATTCGAACAAAGGATTCTGTGAGCCAATTTACGGCTTCACCCAAATATGGGATTCCACCCAAGACCAGTACCGCCAAACCCATAATAAGCATGGCAAAAGCGGCAGGAATTACGAACAAATTGGAGAATAGAAAATAGCTCGGAAATTGATGAAAATACAGAATACTCAAAGGAGCGGTCGCAATTTGAGCTGCTAAGGAAACACAACTAATTGCCCATATTTTATCTAGCCAGTAATTATGAATATCGAATAAATTGTAAAACTTAGGTTGAAGGTATACGATACCAAAAACGGCCAAATACGACAACTGGAAACCTACGCTCATGATCAAATAGGGGTTCCAACAAAGCAGCACAAAAGCAGAAGCAGCTAAGGTATTATAAATGCTGCTATTGGTGTTTTTCGCTTTGGCAATGGCCACAAATGAGAACATTGTGACAGCCCGAAGCACAGACGGTGAAAGGCCAGTAATGAATGCGTAGCACCACAAAAGCACAATGCTAATAAAGGCCATCCACCAGCGCCTTTTCCAAGTATTCAGTTTAAGTCGCTTAAAAATCAGGAGGATAATTCCGTAAATAATACCCACATGCAAACCCGAAACGGCCAAAACATGCATAGCGCCTGCTGTCGAAAATGAGGTTTGAAGCTCTGTATCCAGTTCATCTTTCACCCCCAAAGTAATGGCCAACAAAACACCTCTGGCATCAGGGTCTGAAATTCTGGCTTTGAGTAATTCGGCACATTGATTTCTGATTTTAATTGATGTCGCAATAGGCCATTTCCACCAAGGAACATCACGCCCAAGTAATTGAAAATTCTCTCCAATAAATTGTTGATGGAAGATATTATTATACACTAGATAGTTTTTGAAGTTGAATTCGCCCGGATTGGCAGGCTCTTCGGTAAGGTTTGGCGAACCTTTCACCAAAAGTATATCGCCATACTGAAGGTTTTTGCCAGCTTCTTTACTGACATAGGCATTCACATAACCCGAAGCTGCTTGCCATTTCTCAGCAAGCGCATCAGTGACCTCAAGCCGAACATTGATCGAGTTGGCCTTTATGGCTGGTTCCTCATATATCACCGCGCGGTAAGCTTCAATATCTTGGTTGATGTGTAGCAAATGGTAGGAAGAATTATCGACTCTGTGTTCTTTCAGCCGAAGAAAACCCGAACAAAAAAGGATGACCAAAACCAAAATAGAGAGCACATACTGAAAGCGAATGGAGTTGCGGAGCGCCAGAAAAACATAGACTATGAAAAGCGTAATAGGTAACCAAACCTTAATATCAATCCATTCATGACCATAATGGTAAACAACCACCCCGAGGATAAAGGCAGCAGCGAATCGAATAAATGGAAACGAATTAAAATTCACACAATCAAAATAAATATTTGGTTTATTATAATGAAGTAATTACTGAAAAATACTGAAGCCATTCATCCGAAGTAAAGAAAGCATAACACTAAAATTTACTTCTGTTCTTTCTCAATCTCTAAATTTGACCTAACTCAACAGCCTAAACTATGAACTTGATCGAGCTTCTGCGTTCGTCTAATGCTTATCCATTAGAAAGATTGATAAAGGAAGTCTATGTAGCTAAGGATCAACAAATTTACCAACCTGGCCAACACACGAACTCTATTTATGAAATTGTATCTGGAGCCGTAAAATTGGGCAGTTACGGAAGCCAAGGGCAAGATATTACCTATGATATTCTGAGCGCGCCCGACACCTTTGGGAATTTGAAATACTTAAACGGACAGTTTTTTGAATTTGCCAAGACCATCATTCCTTGCCATTTACGCGTTTATCCTCTCGATTTTTTTAAACAAATTATTGTAGAAGACCCAGCTGTTTCCGAGTGGTTCAACAAAAATACAGTAAGGCGATGGAGTATTGCTGAAGCACGCCTATTCAGTATTCGTTCGGCCAATAGTATTGAACGACTGCAAGTAATTTACAATGATTTTGACAGAGAGGTTTTAGACTCAGAGAATAAAAAACATCACCTTTTTTCATTGCTCACTAAACAGGAAATAGGTGATTTGACAGGCATGACACGCCAAACCGTAAGTCAGATTATTAAAAAGTTAAAACCTATTAGGTTAAAGAAAACTGCATAACACATTATTTGTATCGTAAAAAAGGGGATCGTAGCGACCCCCTTCCTACTGCAGCATTTCCAATTAGCAAAACAAACAAACCAGAAGTAATACTTATTTCTTTTCGAGAATACCTGGAAACAGAACTCCGTCAGGTGCTGCGAAATCTAGCCCTAATAAAGCTGCGATTACAGGCGCAACATCTTCCAAACCCATTTTGTGTACAAGCTTACCTTTGGTAACACCAGCTCCCCAAGCTACAAAACCAGTCTCAATTTGTTTGAAATCAGGGAAGTACCCATGCGTTCCGCCTGAACCTCTTTTCAAATCATCGCCAGAAGCTGAACCAGACATCGCTACGCCTGGTATTGGCGCTATGGCCAAAAACGCATTTGGATCGGCACCTACTTGAGCCAATTCTTCTTTCGACACTACTCTAAAAAGCTTTTTAGTTTTCTCAGGTAGGTCATTTAAAATCTGCTTTACCTGATTTAAGGTTTTAGTATCCTTAGGATCTTTCAACATTAAAAAAGCAGCTGCGCCAGAAGTGTGAAAAGCGGCTTTCCAATTTCCGCGATCTTTGGCAGTAGACATTAAGCCTGCATTTGCCAACCAAACATTAGGGCTCAAAAGTGAATGCACATCCACAAAACCATGATCCCCAGAAATGATAAAAGTTGTTTTATCAAGAATTCCAGCTCTTTCTGCGGCTTCCTTGATTTTGCCAATCGCCCTGTCGGCTGCGGCTACAGCAAAAGGCACCATTTCACCATCTCTTCCGCCTTGGTGCTGAAAATGATCGGTACCAATTAAGTGTAATGCGATGAAATTTGGCTTGTGCTTTTCTAACACATAAGCAGCCATTTCACCTGTTCTATCTTCTCTATTAAAAAACTCACCGTTAAACGTGGTGTTGCTCATTTTCCCTAAAACCTCTCTTTCAAGTTCTTCGAAAAAGCCATTAGGAATATCTTTATCGCGCATAGGTTCAATACGATCCGTTCCTTCTTTTAAATACCAGTATTCTGGAATATTATAATCGATAGGCGCATCTACTGAAACAGGCCAGATAAAAGCCGCTGATTTCATTCCTTTCGCTCGAATTGCATCCCAAAGGGTTGGCACTTTGATATCGTTTTCGTACCAATACCAAGCACCCGTTTGACCCTTTTCTTCGAATGGGGAATTATAGTAAATACCATGACGGGCTGGTTTTGCTCCTGTAATTAAAGTTGTATGAGACGGATAGGTTACCGAAGGATAAACACCACGAACGCCTTCTGCTTTTGTTCCGTTTTCGGCCATCCATTTTAAGTTTGGCGCAGGCCATTTGGCCTCCATGTAGAAATCGGGGCGAAACCCATCAATTGAGACCAAAACTACATGTTCTGATTGCTGAGCTTTTAGACATAAACCTAAAAGCATCACTAATATTAATACTGTATATTTTCTCATGTTATATCTATTTAAAAGTAAGGAGCAGAGGCTTTCACCCCTACTCCTAGCACTCTAATCTATCTATTTTGAAAAACCATTATTGGCCGAAAGTATAACGTAAACCTACTTGAACTCTCCATGGTGTTCCGTTGATTGGCTCGTTACCAGCGCCAGTTTGCACTGAATAGTTATAAGACTTGGCTAATTGATCAAAGCCTGTAATTCGCATCAACTCTAAGTTTCTGCTATATACGTGGCTGTTACCTTTTGAACTATCTAAGAAATTTGCAAAGTTGAATAGGTCGGCAGAGAGCTCTAAACCATGACCGTTCGCTAACTTAATTTTCTTCAACAAACGAAGATCAATGTTGGCATAAAACCCATTTACACCTGCATTTCTTTCAGCAAAACGACCGAAGTTATCTTGTAAGTAATCTTTGAAATTCTGCGGTACATCTGGATTGTTTAAAATATCCATATAACCATCTTTAATGGCTTGTGGTGTATTTGCATCGTTCGGATCAAAGATGTAAGCCTGATCGTTTGACAGGTTGAAGTCACCATTTGCACTTCTGTTGTTGTTATCCACCACAAAGTTGAAAGGACTTCCGCCAGAGCCTGTAATTGTAGCCCCTAGTACAAAACCGTGGAAAGAAGGTGACGCAGTGTTTACTACAAATTTCGAACGGAAGTTGTTGTCAGAATAACCGTAGTTCAAATCTCTTGGATCGCCAGTTACTGGTAAGAAAGTAGAAGTGTTGGCCACACAGCAGTTATATGAAGAATTGTCCTTAGAGCTATTTCTTGTGTATGAAATATTAAAGTATCCATCTTTTCCTACCTGAGCAGAACCAGAAATAATAATCGCATGCTGCTTAACTTCTCCGTCAGATTCTAACACTAAAGCTCTACCTACTTGGTTCGAAATTCTACTGTTCGTCCAGTCGGTAATACCGCTTGCTGTAATGGTGTTTGCAGGCACAAATACTTCTCTACCTTCATTGGTTACAAAGAATGGATCTTTAACCAAGTTAGCTTCCTGATAAACGTAGTTGTTGGTGGTTTTACTTGCCAAATAGTTTACAGAAACTGAATATTTATCACCAAAGTAGTGGGTGTAATCAATGTTGAATTTAGCCGTGGTTGGCACTTCAAAATTATCACCTACAGCGTTAATCGTACTGAAAGGCACTTGACCAGCTGGTACGCCCGGCACTGTGCTTGGGTCGTTTCTGTAGGCATTGAAATCAGGTGTTGGAACATCGGCACCCGTTACATCAATTGCACCAAGCAAGGTTCCTGAGTTTTGAATATTATTTACCTGGGCATAGTAATGCGGCTGAGAGTTGAAGATACCACCACCTAATTTGATGATGTCTGAATCTTTACCTCCAATGTTCCAAATTCCTTGAAGCCTTGGCTGGATATTGTCTAAATCTTGTGGACGATTGTCTGTTCTAATTCCCAATTCATTAAATACTGTTTGGTTGAATTCGGCAGCTTCAGTAAAGATTGTTCCATCCCATCTTACACCAGCAATCACTTCTAAATCTTTGTGCAAACTAAATTCTGCTTGCGCAAAAAGAGACAAATCCAAAACGGTTTGTTTTACAATTGGCAAACCTTGCAATGGCACCTCTCTAGCATAACGGCTTGGTGTTAAATTCTCAAAATCATCTAGCGAGTCGAAGAAGAAACGACCATTTTGCTCATTCGAAAGTAAGGTTTCCAAATAGGTAATCATGTTGTCTGTTCCGAAAGTGAAATTCACATTTCCTCTTGACAAATAAGCCGTATTGGTAAACTGAATCATGTTCTCCAAGTTAGTTTCAGGAGAATAACGCTGACCACCCAATTGAACAGTTCTGCTGGCCGAAGAACCATTAGGAAGTGTAGACTGAACGTTTACAATTGCCCTTGGAATGTTTGAAGAAGGCAATTGTGAGCTTGGGTTGTAAGCTCTTTCAGCATGCTGATACTGCAATTTAAACTCATTCGTAAAGTTAGGGTTGAAAGCCGATCGCAATGATACACCCAAAGTGTTCTCTTGAGAGTTAAAGTCAGAGTAACTTTCAGCCAATTCAAAACTAGAGTTATCGCTAGTACTGAATGGGTTTGTGTATTTGTTGTAATTATTTCTGATGGTCAATCGGTGAATGTTATTCAGCTGCCAGTCAACGCGGGCAAAGAAGGTACTTGCTTCAGAAGAGCGCTCAAATTGACCAACCTGCTGATCATTACTCAAACCGTATTTTGCTCTCGCTATTTGTAGGTAACGGTCCAAATTGGCTTTAGTCAAGCCCGATCTGTTCTCATCGTCAGCAGTTTGAATATCAGCAATAAACAATGGATCGGTTGCTTCTTGCCTTTCGAACACTGCGAAAAAGTGAACTTTATCCTTAATGATTGGCCCACCTAAACTCACACCATATTGTGTATTATTGAAGTCGGCAGTTCTTGGATTTTCTCTAATATCAAGATCGTTTTGAAGCTTATCGTTTCTATGGTAAACAAAAGCACTTCCTTGCAAATCATTGGTACCCGATTTTGTAACTGCCTTAATAGCACCACCGCCTTGTCGGCCTTGCGTTACATCATAATCATTTGTTGAAATTTCAAAAGTTCTAATCGCTTCCTGCGAAATGGTATATGGGCCTTGTCCGATTTCACCAGCGGTTAAAGTATTTCTAGCGTTCAAACCATCAATAGTAACTCCAGTTGAAGTTCTTCTCTGTCCTCCCAAATTCAAGCTTCCTCCGCCTTGCAATGGAGATAAACTCACCAAACGAGTAAAGTTTCTTCCTTCAGAAGGTAGGTTTTGAATTTGCTGAGTACTTACAATAGTAGCCTCCCCTTGTCTGTCGATAGAAGAACGGATTTGATCGCCAGTTACCACAATGGTTTCCATTTCTGTAACCGTCTCAGATAATTCGAAGTTGATTTTTAGCTGGTCACCTTGGTTTACCATAAAACCTTCCTTCTTTTTTGAGCCATAGCCCACAAAAGAAGCGGTGATCTCGTAAGGCCCACCTAATGGCACCTGAATAAAACGATATTCACCATTAGCATTGGTTATTGTTCCAGTTTGAAAACCAGTGGCTGTATTCTTTACAAGAATGGTGGCACTTGGTAAAGTACTACCATCTGTAGCTGTGATAACGCCCTGAATTGTAGCATCAGTTGCTTGCGCTAGGGATTGAAAAACCGTGAAGGTCAACAATAGTAAGGCTATCCCCAGTTGCCTACTATTGGTTTTAATTAGGTAGAATTTAAGTCTCATAGTGTTGTTTTTTGCGCAAAACTATGGCTACCATTCTGGGGCAAATGTTAGATTTTAACATCTGCAAAAAGGTTAACAATACCCTAATCAATCCACAGGGTAGTATTACATTTTCTTAATATTGGGGAAACAAAAAACTAAAGAGTTTTCCGCATTTCGAAGTGTTCTATACCAGCCTCAACAAATTTTTCACCCACTTTAGTGAATCCATATTTACTGTATAATGGCATTGCGGTGAGCTGTGCATGGAGGTAAATTAGAGTACCAGGCTTGGCAACATTATTTTCAACATCGGCCAAAACCATTTGAACCAAACGTTTTCCTACTCCTTTGCCTCGGTATTCTTCATACACCGCAAAACGCTCTAGTTTCACACCTTTTTTAGTGGTTCGGTAACGGGATGTACCTGCTGGTTCACCTTGATAATAAGCAATAAAGTGCGTGGACTCCGCATCAAATTCATCGAATTCCTCCTCGCGATCGCAAAGCTGTTCTTCAATAAACACTTTTTCACGGATGGCAAAAGCTAAGTCAAGCTCTTCCTTATTCTCCACTTTTTTTACTCTTATCATTTTGTTCTTGATGTTTATCGTAAGCCGAAATTATTTCTTTGACCAATTTATGGCGCACCACATCCTTGGCATCTAAATCTACTCTTGCAATTCCTTTAACGCCACTCAAAATTTTAAGTGACTCTCCCAAACCTGATTTTTGGTTTCGCGGCAAATCAATCTGAGAGATATCTCCAGTAACAATCACCTTCGAGTTTGGCCCCATACGCGTCAGAAACATTTTCATTTGCATGGCTGTGGTGTTCTGAGCTTCATCTAAAAGAATAAATGCATGATTCAGCGTTCTGCCTCGCATATAAGCCAAAGGCGCTATTTCTATCACCCTATTCTCCTGGTAAAATTTCAGCTTTTCTGAAGGAATCATTTCATCCAGTGCATCGTAAATAGGCCTTAAATATGGATCAATCTTTTCCTTAAGATCTCCTGGAAGAAAGCCTAAATTTTCGCCTGCCTCTACAGCCGGACGCGTAATGATGATTTTCTTAACCTCTTTATTTTTTAAGGCTTGTACTGCCATGGCTACGGAAATATAGGTTTTACCTGTTCCGGCAGGGCCTACAGCAAAAACCAAATCATTTTCTTCAACTGCCTTTACCAATGCTTTTTGATTGGCTGTTTTTGGTTTAATGGTATTTCCTCGGTTACCATACACCAAAACCCCATCATCACCTTGGCTACTAATATATTCTGCCTCGCTTTTGATGTACGATTTCACATTATCATGCGTAACCTTTCCAAACTTATGATAATGTTGTACCAAGGAGTTCAGAATATCGTTGATTTGGATAATCTCCGAGGCATTTCCTTGAATGAGAATCTCGTTGCCCCTCGATACAATCTTGCTTT
This sequence comes from Roseivirga seohaensis subsp. aquiponti, assembly GCF_001267955.1. Lineage (NCBI taxonomy): Bacteria > Pseudomonadati > Bacteroidota > Cytophagia > Cytophagales > Roseivirgaceae > Roseivirga > Roseivirga seohaensis. Next base: position 228,140 of record NZ_JSVA01000010.1, on the reverse strand, counting down.
TTGGAAAAGCAGAGGCCACTTCTTTGATGTTCTCATTTGCCACGCCCAAAAAGTCGACCATGGCTATGTTTTCGAGTATAATTAATTTTTCTACCAAACGCTTAACTATGTTTTATTTGATTGATTTAGCCTCAAAATTTTCGATACTTTTGCTATTCACAAACTTAGAAATTTTAACCGAATAGTCTTTTATGGCCATTATCACTTTAACTTCTGATTTTGGACACACCGACCATTACGTGGCCGCGTTAAAGGCCTCTTTGATTTCTAAAGACAGTACCCTAAAACTTATTGACATTAGTCACGATATCGAACCTTTCGATATTGCCCATATGGCTTTTGTCGTTAGTTCCGTTTTCAGAGATTTCCCCAAAGGTACCGTACACTTGCTTAGCACTAACGTAGCACAAGCTAATCAAGATTCTTATTTAGCGGCTAAAATTGAAGATCATTTTTTTGTTGCCCCTGATAACGGAATATTAAGTTTGATCAGTGATAAAACTCCAGAAACCATTGTAAAGTTATCTATTGACGATAATTCTACTTTTCCTCAACGTGGTATGTTGGCCGATTTTGTTTTGCGCCTGGTCGTGAATGAAGAAATTTCAGCTCTGGGTGAGGCAGTTACAGAATACACCCAACTGATGTTACGAAAACCTCGAGCTACTAGAAAAGAAATTTCTGGCCATGTTATTCGAGTGGATCATTACGGCAACCTCATCACCAATATCAGTAAAGTGGATTTCGATATTCTAAGTAAAAACAGAAATTACAAACTGGTTTTCGGAAGAGAATCCGCTTCTAGTATTCACTCACAATATTACGATGTAGACCCTGGTGAAGTATTCTTTGTATTCAATAGTTTGAACGTTTTAGAAATAGGAATCAATCAGGGCAATGCCTCGACCCTTTTGGGCTTGAGCTACGACAGCCCAATTCTCATTCAATTTGAAGAATAATGTTAACAAGAATTGTAAGAATGACTTTTAAGGCCGAAGAAGTTGAAGCCTTTATCGAATTGTTCAACGAAACCAAAGACCGTATTCGTCATTTTGAGGGCTGCCAATACCTTGAGTTGATGCGAGATTATAATGACGGATGCGTTTTTGCTACTTATAGCCATTGGGAAAATGAAGAAGCACTGAACCGCTATCGCCATTCAGAACTATTTGGCGAAGTATGGAAAGCTACCAAGGCTAAATTTGCTGATAAACCCGTTGCTTTTTCGCTTAAAGGCTTTATTCAAGTAGACTAAAATTTACTGGCAGAAGCTATTGTTTCATAAAAAATCTTTACTCATTTTTGCAACCCCAATACAACACCTCCTCGGTGGATTCTCCAAAATATCGGAAAATCATTACAGAGGCTTTAATTTCAGGTGGCGGCTCCGAAGCTTCGGAGGATAGACGCTTGGAAATAAAGATAATTGCCCAGGTGGCGGAATTGGTAGACGCGTTGGTCTCAAACACCAATGATTTCACGATCGTGCCGGTTCGACCCCGGCCCTGGGTACAAAACCTCTCGAATTTCGGGAGGTTTTTTTATTGCTTTCAAATCAATTAGTCAACTTCTAATTTCTCCGTAAATTGCAGTTTATCTTCTAAGCTAAAAGGTTAAAATATGTCGATCTCAAAAGAGTCTGAATTAATTGGAATGAAAAAGATTAGCGAAGTAGTGGGTACTACCTTAAAGCTAATGCGAGAACATGCCCAAGTGGGTATGTCTACCAAAGAATTAGACGATTACGGAGGACAGATTTTAAAAAGCTATGGTGCCAAATCTGCGCCTTTTGAAACTTACGGTTTTCCTGGCTATTCATGCATCAGCGTAAATGAAGAAGGTGCCCACGGAATTCCTTCCAAATCGAAAATACTCAAAGAAGGCGACCTCATCAATATTGATGTTTCTGCCGAGCTCAATGGATTTTGGGCCGACAATGGCGGGTCTTTTGTTTTGGGAAAGGATATTCACAATCATCAGCCCTTGGTAGATGCTTCTAAAAGCATTTTACACAAAGCCATTCACAGCATTAAAGGAGGAGTAAAAATAGCGGACATTGGCCAAATCATTGAAACCGAAGCAAAGAAATCAGGCTTTAAAGTAATTAAAAACTTAGCTGGTCATGGAGTAGGCAGAAGTTTGCATGAATCGCCTGATGATATTTTGAATTACAGGGTAAAAAGCAATCATCAAAGGTTTAAGAAAAACACCACGGTGGCCATTGAAACGTTTATTTCAACCAAATCAAACTTAGCCGTAGAGCTTAGAGATGGTTGGACATTAGTAGGCAATAAAGGAGGTTATATTACCCAACATGAACACACTATTTTAATTACAGACGATCAGCCTGTAATTCTTACTGAGTGCAATGGTATTTGGGATTAACCCTATCTCGGGGTTTCAGCATACCCATATTTTATAAAGAAATTTTACCTTATCTTGATCTATGGAAAAGGAGATCGTAAAGGAATATTCAAACGGTGAACTTACCGTGGTTTGGAAACCGCAGAAGTGTATACATGCTGGCGAATGTGTTAAAGCATTACCAGAAGTATACAACCCCAAAGAGAAACCGTGGATTAAAGCTGAAAATGCTTCGACCCAAGCGCTAAAAGACCAAATCGCTAAGTGCCCTTCTGGTGCTTTGAGTTACTATATGTAGGAAGAACCTTCCAAAAGTTTCCCTATTTGGGCTTTGAATAAAGTGATTTACCACCTGTGAGGTAATTGGAGGGTTTCGCCAGATTTAAGGTTGATTACTGTACCGTAATTCGGGCTTCAGAGTATAAATCGTAAACAGCCACGGTGGTGCTGTGTCCTGTGGCGTTTCCCCAAAAAGGATGTTTGTTAATCAAGGTTCTGTTTTCCACATATTCGGGATGATAATCGCTTTCTAGATCGTCCCAAACTACAAGCATGTATTCATAACGCATTTTGCTTTCGCGGCCTTCTTCTAGCCAGCGTTCGAAGGTAGTTTCTTCTAAAGACTTGGGGTATTCTCTGCTATCGAACATATGTTATTTCAATTGAGTTAGTGGCTTAAGCAAGCCCTTATCTTCTAAAGAAGCTCGTATTCGCTCGTGATTTTTCCAGAACTTTGATTCAATCTTTTTCATTAACCGTTTGTGCTCCGGCAAATCTCTGATTTTCTCTGTCATCGGGTCATCACTAAACAGCACTAACCAATATTGATAATTATCCTCTTCTGAAAACAGTTCTAAATACTTGATCGATTTTTCAAAATCATTGTGATAAGCATAATAAACCGAAAGCATTATGTTCTTATAAATTGACTCATCCTGCTGAACAAACTCTAGATATTCATCAAAAAAGGCTTTGGCCTCTTCCTTGTAACCCATCTTTTCAAAAACAACCCCAATGGTGGCATTTTGATGCACGTAAATATTAAGATGGGCTGCCTCTCGTTGGTTTATAAACTTTTGATAATAAAAGTACGCGCTATCATAATCTCGCTTATAGTAATAGACCTTCGCAACCTCTTGCAGAATATCCAACCGAGTAGTATCCTTTTTCCACTCCCTTACAAGCAAACTCGATGTTTCATCTAAATCATGATTCTTAGCATAGAGCATATATGCTTTTGCGTAGTTGGTATAGGCGTTACCCGGAAAATACTCTAGCGATTTATCCGCATACATAAGGGCTTCATCTACAAAACCGGTTTGTATTAATGAATTACTTAAGTGTAAATAAATGTAGCTGTTCATTACCGAATCATTGGCTGCTTCATTCAGTTGAATTCCTTTTAGAGCATATTCCAAGTACTTTTCAGTATTGGGCCTTACGTTGGCATAAAAATCAGAAAGCGTATTAATAACAAAAGCAGAGTTGGGATTGTATTCTAAGGCCCTTTCTAAATATGGCACAACCAAGTTGTATTCTTGAGTATGCATATAATACATGGCCTTAGCCATTAAGCTTTCAGCCAGTTTTGGGTCATATAACAGCGCCTTATCGGAATGACTATTGATTTGAACTGTATATCGTTTGTCTTCTCTGAAAATATCCAAGTAATAGTAGCTCATGGCCAAGCCCGCATGAGCCAAGGCAAATTGCTCATCTAGCTCAATCGCTTTATTAAAGTATTTTATCGCTTCATTTAAACTTTCGGTATTACCTATAACATACTGATTCTGGCCTTTCAAAAAGTAATCATAAGCTTCCAAGTTATCTGTTGGAATCTTCTCAATTCGATTTTGCTCTTCAGGGGTAATCACCGCCTGAATTTCAGAGGCAATGCTTATTGCTATTTCTTGCTGCAATTCAAAAATACTGGTTACCTCACGGGTATACTGTTTTGCCCAAAGCTGCTTATCTGTTGCTGCATCTACCAACTGGATATTGAGCAAAATTTGATTCCCAATTTTCTGCCCGCTACCCTCCACAAAATAATTCACATTCAATTCCTTCGCTATTTCTGGAATTGACTTGTTGGTGTTTCTATATTTTTCAGAAGACGTCCTACTAATCACCCGTAAGTCATTAATTTTCTGAAGGTTATTTAAAGTAGACTCCAACAGGCCATTGATCAAATAGATGTTAGTCGAATCGCTACTATCGTTTTTGAAGGGCAACACGGCTATTGATTTTTCCAATTGCAATGGAGCCGATTCGCTTGAAGGTTTAAAGACGAAATAAGCAATCACAAGAATAATCGCGGTTAACACGGCTAATCCCCATGCAATTTTACTTTTTTCATGAACAGGCTTACCCTCAACTGGGCTGGTAGGCTCTTCGAGTTGCCATCTTTTACTGGCTTCTCCTGGAGGAAAACCATATTCTTCGCGAAAGCACTTTATAAAATAAGAGGTGCTGCTGAAGCCAACAGCATAAGAAACTTCGGTTACATTTTGAGAAGAATTCACCAACAATTCCATGGCGCGTTTCAACCGTACTTGCCGAATGAATATACTGACGGAAAGACCCGTGGATTTTTTTAGTCTACGCAGAAGGTTTGAACGACTCATGTTGATGGCCTCTGCTAGTTCCGAAACTCCAAAATTTTCATCAGATATATTCTCTTCAACCACTCTAGTGAGTTGGCTTAAAAAGTCTTTCTCATGCTGATTGAAATCGGTCATAAATAGAAATAAAAACGCTCACAAAGGAAGTCAATATTCTTTGAAGCGAAAAACAACTTTAACACTTCAATTTAGGAGGAAAAATCACCAAATGCATCATAATTTATACTCATGCATCATAAAAACTATGATGTCCGCAAACTTGCTATTTTAATCAGCATAGCTTCTAATCACCATTTCTGGCTTCTAATCACCTTTGCATAGAACAAAATCAAACGATTAAAGGAAAAATAAAATCATGAAAACTCAAGTAACAATTATCAGCAAAACTTTACTCCTTAGCGCTATCTGCTTAATGTTTGTAGGCACTTCTTGTGCTCAGAAAAAAGAAAACACCACAGAAAACAGTGCAGTTACAGAAAAAGTAAAAGCACCTAAAATAGACATTCACACAGCGGCAATCTCAGGAGATTTAGAAGCCATTAAGCAACATATTAAAGCAGGTTCAAACCTAAATGAAAAAGAGGCTTTTGGCGGATCTAGCCCGTTGATTACAGCCGCATTATTTAATAAGCCGGAAGTGGTTAAAGCTTTGATTGCAGCAAAAGCCGACATCAACCAAGTAAATAATGATGGTTCCACTGCATTGCATTCAGCGGTTTATTTTTGCAATACGGAGGTGGTTGAAATACTACTGGCTAACAATGCAGACAAAACCATTAAAAATAATTTTAAACAGACTGCATTAGAGTCTATTTCTGTACCATTTAGCGAGGTGAAAGGAATCTATGAGATGTTCGGAAAACAGCTAGCACCAATGGGCTTGAAGGTTGATTTGGAGCACATCGAAAAGACCCGTCCTGTAATTGCTGAAATGCTTAAATAAACTAAAAATACAAAGGTCAAAAACTCAAAAACATGACAGCAATCAACACAAGAAGGTACGATATAGACTGGATCAGGGTAATCGCCATTGGTTTACTCCTGATCTACCATATCGCGATTGGGTTTCAGCCATGGGGGCTTTTCATCGGCTTTATTCAAAGCGAAAATTCGATTAACGCTATTTGGACACCCATGTCGATGTTAAATGTATGGAGAATTCCACTACTATTCTTTGTAAGTGGCATGGGAGTATTTTTCGCCATTAAAAGGAGAAGTTGGAAAGCGCTGATTAAGGAAAGAACAGGCCGAATTCTAATTCCATATTTATTCGGAACAGCCTGCATTGCTCCTCTGCACATTATCATTCTTCAGTATTACTATGGTCAAAAAATGACTTATATCTTAAACCCTGGTCACTTATGGTTTTTAGGAAATATTTTCGTGTACGTACTATTGCTTTCACCCTTTTTCTTCTACTTAAAGAAACACGAAAACGGAAAAATTGGTCTTCTTATCAAAAAGGTATTCCAAAGTCCTTTTGGCTTTATGGTGATTGTATTATCATTGACTGCCGAGGTACTCATTGTTCAACCTAACCCTTATGAACTATACGCTCAGACTTGGCATGGCTTCTTTCTAGGGCTTCTGGCTTTTCTCTTTGGCTTTTGCTGCGTTTATAGTGGTAAAGAATTCTGGGGCTTTATTCTGAAATGGAGATGGTTACTCATTTTGGCTGCTGCGGCACTTTATACAGTTCGTATTTTAGAGCTTCAACCCCAAATACAAAACTATTTAGTAGCGGCAGAAACCTGCTTCTGGGTATTTTCTGTTTTTGCTTTTGGGTATAAATACCTGAACAGACCGAGTAAAGCTTTGAGTTACTTAAGTCAGGCGGCTTATCCGATTTACATTATTCATATGGCATTTCTGTACTTAGGGTCATCATTGATTTTCCCACTAGATATACCCGTAATCATACAATTTGTATTGGTCGTGGCCTTTACTTTTTTAGGCTGCTTCGGATTCTATGAATTGATTATTAGAAGAGTTTGGTTTTTGAGACCACTTTTTGGACTTAAAATGAAAGCCAAAGCTGAATGAATTAAGAAGTTGGTTATCTAAGGATAACCAACTTACCAAATCCCAGCTTATTGAACCCTCTGTCGCCTTTGGTGGCTCGAGCGCCCAAATCCTGACCATTGGCTTTTAACTTTACTCTATATAAGTAAGTGCCGTTAGCCAGTTGGTCGCCAAATTCATCTTTTCCATCCCAAGCGTAATCGGTAATGTTATTTCCAATACGGATTGGCCCAAGTTCATCTTGCGTAATTTCTCTAACTACTTTACCTGAAACCGTGAAAATCTGGATGGTTACCTGATCTGGCACTTCTGTACCTGTAAGTGTAAACACAAACCTTGTACTGCTCGAAAATGGATTTGGATACGGGTAAAAATTAGTAACCGTAGCCTCATTAACCACTTCAAAAGTAATGGTATAAGGACCAATTCCTGATTGGTTTCCTGAGGCATCAGTAGCTTCTACTTGCAAAGAATAAACACCATCCTCAAGTCCGTCTGGTTGAAACTGTACTCGATAATTAGAGTTTTCCGTAGCCGGTGTAAATGTCACATTGGGGTCTGAGAAATTGATTCGTTGTAATTGACAACCATCACAAGCAGCGCCTAATTTGATTTCAACGCCAAGAGTATCGGTTTTCAAAAGATAAGGGTTATTGTCTCGTAATTCGAGCGCCACCAACGGACGTGGAGAAACAATATCTCCATCTAGAATATTAACCCCATCAAAAGTAACATCAATGGCTGGGTTGGTCTCGTCTCTTAACACATTGTAAAAGCCTTCGAGCCTAATTACATTATTATTGAAGTACTGCTCAAGTTCTCCTCCGTTGTTTACAAAAACCTCCATATCATTCAACCCTACTTTTCCTTTGGTGTCTACAGGTATTGTAAAGTCTACAAATTCACCTGCTGCCACGGCTGGAATCTCAATGGTAGCAGTTACCTCTTCTCTCGTATTTTGATTGTAGAGAATGTAACGTACTTCAAGCGGCCCTTGAAAGCTGTATTCTGAAATATTGGTGAACCTGAATTGAGCATTAAACGGCTCTCCCTCTTCTAATTCAATATTCGTATTCTTGTCATTCTGTAATGAAACCACTCCTTCTGGAACGCCAGCAAACGAAACCGACCAATTTTTAAGTTGTGGTGGCGTGGCCAAAGATTTGTCTTTCATCACCACATAGAAGCGTAAATATGGATATTGCACAGGGTCTACACCGCTCAAATCCGCATCATCGAAAGCAATATTCGGAAACAAAACTGTTTCGGTTCCATTAGGTGCCACACCTACAATATCAAAGGTGATTTCATCGGTAGTTTCCAATTCAATATCTTTTGTGAACCTTCCCCAAGCACTAGCTGGGCCAATGGTTGGCGACTGAACACTGCCACTATCTATACTGGCTACAATGGCGGCATCAAAAGTAATTCTAGCTTTTCGTGCATTATCATCGGCACCAATCGGCTCACCAACCACTTCTTGTGCTTGCCCTGCTACTTGGCCTTTTCGGCCGTACATAATATATGGTTCTCCTGTTTGAAGCGCATTAATGGTAAAACGGCTGGCTCCAACTCTCTCCATGTCGTCTCTTACATCTGTTCTCCAATCGTCATAATTCAACTGGCCAACAGAAAAGAAAAGCACGAAGTCACCATCATCTACTCCATCTACATACTGGCGCATTAAGCTTTGCGCTGGCGCAATATTTACATCAGATAATGATTCGTTGGTAAATGAGTTGATATAGCTTGGTGATTTACCACATTTCAATGGATCGTTTTCATCAAAAACGCCATCGGTTTGTAGTACGAAATATGGTTGGCCGCTATCCTTATTGAAGGCAATGGCATTAAAAGTACTCAAGTTGCAGGGGTTTGCTGGAATAATGGCTTGTCCATTTACATTCACCACCACATCAGAAGCGCGCTGGCCGCTTGCATGTTCAGAGCCATAGGTTTCAATTTCTATGTTGGTTGTGGTTCCTGCAAATACCCAGGCTTCATTATCTTCACTTTTAGCTACAGAGCTTAGTCTCAAATTGGTTAGCTGGTCAAATTCGGTTTGTGCCCAACCTCTCACACTATTTTCTATGTAAGTAAAATAAGAGTTTTCCCACGGGATTGGGTCTACAATCAATTCATCTTGAAAAACACTTCTCCAGTAATATTGTATGGTATCATTTACCGTAGCTGGCACTAAATCTAGGTTCCATGTAGCAATTCCTTTCCCCGTTAAAACCTGTTCTTTCTTCCAAGGGCTATCGAAAGTATTTACGGTATCAATCTGCACTACAAAAGAACGATCATTTAGCTTTAGGTCAGCCGATTGCACCACAAGGTCTACCGAAGTAGTATTGATTGTTTGGAAGTTAAATGGAGCTGTATTGAATGTTCCTTTTGCCGGAAAGAAGAAAGAAGCTTCTGCGCTATTGTTCAATTCACTTCCTTCGTTTACACTCCCTTCAGCATCGAGAATTACTTCAAAACGATTTTCACCAAAGAAATCCAATCCTTGATTTGCGATTTCATAGAAAACGGTATCCTGATAGCGTACTGGTTTTACTTTTACAGAAGGAAGGTTAACCACGGTTCCATCATCAAGTTTTCTATTTACTGTAACAGAAAGTGAATCGGTACTGGTTCTTCCACCGTTATTTACAATTACTCCAAGTTCGAAGAAAGGTGAAGCGGCTGTAATTTCCCTACCGTCTTTCGATCTTAAGAAAATATCTTCTGTTCTTACAGTATAATCTACCTTATCGTGACCGAACAACGGAATTGCAGGATCTCCTTGTAAAAGAATCTGTTCAACCGCTGCAATGTCAGTTTGGTCAATCTGAAAATTATTGGCCAAATAATTCTTAATGGTTTCTTTCTGAATATTACCAATGGATTGTGTCATCCATAAAGTATCGGCCAGTAATTTGTAAAACTCGGCAGTATAATCTCGTAAAGAGTTTGGAATACCGACATCGGAATGAGCTATAAAATTAACTGCTCCTTTTCCTTCGGCAGAAAGCCAATCTTCTCCGAAAGAGGTACGATCAAAAATTTCACCTCCTCGGCAGCCGTTTACAATAAAAGCAGTATATCTACCTTGATTATTGTAACCATTACTAGGGTTCGACACTGTACCTATGTCAATATCTGTAAAGCTAGAAGATGAATGTCCGAAAAAGGTAATCAGCCCTACTCCTTTATTTACTTCTTCTGAAATATTAAATTTTTGAACTGCGTTATTCGTGTTTTTGGAAACATTATTAACATTTGCTCCTAAGTAATCTGCACTTACCTGATCGCCAAAACCTTCAATAAAGCCTTTAAACCGCACCAATTCGTCACTAGTTAAGCCTCCACTTAAGTGAACAAAGTTCTTGGTCCAAGGAGAGTCTTTTAATGACGCTTCTTTTTCTTTAACCTTATCCAAATAATTGGCCACGCTGGTAGAAACATTTACTGACAGTCGCCCGACAGGGATTGTTGGGATGTTGGCCACTCCGTTTAATGCCTGTGTATAAAGAATATCTGATCCGGGGGCGCCCATAGTTGGTACTAAATCCCTTCTAGAAACTGCTAGAGGGCTGGGCAGCCTTTGTACCTGATTATCAACCCTTCTTCCTCTACCAATAATGAATAGGTATTCTGGATCACTATTATTGTATACATGCCTAACAAACCTACGAATGGCCAATGGCGTGTATTCGCCATAACTGAATTCGTCATAAAGCTTGGTTACATCGGCATAAAGCACATTGAAATTCCCTCCTTCAATTGAGCTTCGGTAGTCGATATAGGCCTGAACGGGGTCATCATAACGGCCAGCCACTGGTTTTCGAAGCTCGGGGTGCGATATAATGAGGTAGTTATTGTCAGTAACATCTTCATAATTAAACGTTACCTTCTCTATGCTCGGAGTTACAAACGCACTCCTTCTCTTCATAAAAACCTTTCTGATTTCATTATTCGACTTCACTACACCGCTCAAGGTACTCCCAGTTAAAGTAGTAGTCGATTTCCTTATGTTTCTATAATCGGTAATATCATACAGGTCTGATTCACCCACCACATTTTCTATTTCTACAAGGCTATTTCCAGCCTTGGTTGGCAAGTTAAAAATCAGTTTATCTCTGGCTTGAGCATCTACTTCTTGCGGAAAGGAAAGTTTGATGTAGCCAACCGCCACCCTATCATCTGGAATTTCAGGAAAGCCTACTGCTTCAACACGAACAATAAGTCGGCCTGTTGATGAAATATCAGACCACTCAATTTGCTTAGTATCTGTTCCGAAATTGCTATAATTCAGATGAATGTCTTGAGATATTGTTCTTAAGTTTTCTGTGTCTGGGCCCACATGAATAGAAGTATTGTGCAACCGGTTATTGAATCCTACAATTTGAACTGTTAGCCTTGGGGTACCTTCAGTCTGAACACCGAGTGTAGCATTATTGATTACAAAGTCTCGATAGGTTTTACCACTTCGCAAGGTGAATTCATTTCTCATGATGGTATCACTCACAAACATTTGCCCACGATCATAGCGCGATAATTTCACTTCTCCGTTTGGATTACCTATTTGATAATATTGACCAAAGGAAAACTGAGAAGTATAAACTTGAAGAATTTCGTTTGTATGAGATTGAACAGGAGTAAGTCCAGCAGTAGATTCGTTCAGCACTTCCATTCTTTTTCCCGCTGCTCCCTCTGAATTAGTTAGGAAAAACGCTGTGGTGTCAGAGAACAAATTATAGAACTTGTGAATTTGGTCGGTTGGAAAGTTGAAAAGCTCTGTATCCTGGGTTCCATCATTCTTCTTTCCAAAAAATTCAATATAGTCTCCAGCACCAAAGGCACCATCTCCCCCATCATTCACCAAAATAGCTACTTCTTTTCCTCTATGGAATAACTTGAAGTTATTGGCTCCCGCTTCAGAAAAATCATAGCCCGATGCCAAAAGTGATTCGTAGGTCAAGCGATGAATATCGTCCGAACCCGTTTTTATTTTGAAATAAGATCGGCTATAATCGATCCACTCATTACCAATAAGTTGAGCGTGAGCCACCTGAGAAATCATCATCAGGCTAGCCATAGCAAGAAACCCGATTCTACTTACTCTTCTCATCTCTCTCCTTTCTTTTATCTCTAGCGTACATCCCTGACAAAGCCTCTAAAGAATACCTCAAACTAAATACATGAGAATAAGGTGACTCCGCCACATTCCCGATATCGGTTAACGCATAATCAATCACCAAATCATCAAGCTTAATCCCTAAGCCCATATTGGGTTGAAAAGTCCAATACATCTGATCTGTACTTCCGGCCGCTCTTGAAAATTCTTTGATCCTCTGAAAATTACCAATACCCATTCTAACAAAGAACTTATCCTCATAATCGAATTCAAAACCAAATTGAGGTTCGAAAGAAGCAAAGCCAGTTTTAACCAAAGTATTTCTTCTACCGTCAAAAGTAAATACCAAGTCTGCCGAAGTAAGCAACCCAATTTTATCACTGATAGGAAAAGTTCTAGAAGCACCGGCAATAAGCTTAGGCAAAGTGAGTTCAACAGAATTACCGGGTAGATCGTTATTAGTTTGAGAAAAAATAGCCGCTAAGTTTTCTTGGTTAATCGCCCAAGAATTAAAAGTGGTCGACACATCTCTTATCATAATACCAAAGTCCCAGTCATAGTGACGGTACTTCATGGCTACATCAAGGCCAAAGCCCCAAGCATCTGCAAAGTCACCAACCTTCCTGCGGATCACTTTAAAGTTGGCTCCAAAAGTCAATCCTTTTCCGTAAGCGTTTCCAAAAATAAAACCAGCAGAACGGGCGTAAGATAAAATAAACGCATAATCCTGCGAGCTGAAAAAGTCAATATTATCATAATTCAATCGGCCATTATCATCAAATAAAAAGCGTGTGTCGGGAATATCGTCAATTCCTAAACGAATAACCGACAATGCAAAATGACTATCTGAATCTATTGCGCTGGCGTATGAAATGTAATCGTAGTTAGCAATTCCTGCAAAATAGGCAGCATGCTGGGCAGCAAATTGATATTGATATTCAATATCAGTCAGCGCTGCGGGATTCCAATAACCAGCGGTGGCATCATCAGCTACGGAGGTCATGGCATTAGACATTGCCAATGCTCGCGCGCCAACGCCAATCGCCAAAAACTCATTGCTGTATTTGGGCGTGTTTTGACCTTGTAGTCTAGGTGTAAATAAAAATAGAGGAATTAGTAATATCCCCCATTGTAGTTTTTTAAGGTTTTTTCTCACGAGTAAATCGTATCCCTCCAATAATCAAAATTCAACATATTTATTAACAGGAGCTGAGGATATAGCTAGAACTCAACTCCATGATAAATATTTTAATGCCCTTCCACAAAGTAAGCAAAAAACATTCGGACTACCTCAAAACAGCCGTTTTTAACAAAATATTAAGCATAGTAATATTTTTTATACAGTACTATGCAACACATAGTACCTTATTGCGTATGTTTGTGTATGAAAAGGTCGAACATCTTAAAGGTTAAGAGATGAATTTAGAAAACACTCAGGTCCAAATGCGAAAAGGAATTCTCGAATTCTGCATTCTGCATATTATTTCGAGAGGTGAAGTTTACGCTTCAGACATGCTCGAAGAACTCACCTCAGCGAAAATCATAGTCGTTGAAGGCACATTATACCCACTGCTCACCCGCCTCAGAAAAGCGGGATTGCTAGAGTACAAATGGGTAGAATCTAATTCTGGCCCGCCAAGAAAATATTACACAATTACCGAAGAGGGAAAAGAATTTAAAGAAAGCTTAAGTAACACTTGGCTTCAACTGGTAGAATCAACATCTCAAATCATCACAAAAAACAACTCATAATCCTGCCGTCATGAAAAAGAACATAAGCATAAATATAGGTGGCATCATATTCCATATCGAGGAAGACGGTTACGAAACCCTCAAACACTACCTCGATTCCATCAATAAATACTTCTCTTCTTACGAAGACAGTGAAGAAATTATAGCCGACATAGAAGGTCGAATAGCTGAAATATTTTTAGAAAAACTTAAAGATGGCAATCAGGTTGTTTCTGCCGAAGATGTAAACGCCCTAATTAAAACAATGGGAAACATCTCGGACTTTGAAGCTATTGAAGAAGAAGATGACTTTGAGCCTGCTCCTAAAAAAGAGGAAAAGAAAAAGAAGAATAAAGAAGATCGCCAAAGCGCATCATCTGAGCGTAGCACTTCTGGCTATCAAAAAACAGAAAGGCTTTATCGTGATTTGAACCGTAAAATTTTAGGTGGGGTAGCTTCCGGAATTGCTCATTATTACAATTTCGATCCCTTATGGATAAGGATAGGAATACTTGCCGTAACCTTTGGTTTAGTGTTTGCAGGACCAGCCAGTGCGCTCGTTTTCATTGCCTATTTTATTATGTGGGCAGTTACTCCTGGAAGCTCAAACTTAGCAGAAAACAAAAATCTGAAGAAGCTTTATCGCGACCCAGACCAAAGGGTAATCGGAGGTGTTTCGTCTGGTTTAGCCAATTACCTAAATATCGACACAATGATCGTGCGGATCATTTTCCTTGTATTACTATTTGGTTTTGGTACTGGGGTAGTGTTGTATATAATTCTATGGATCATTACTCCTGAGGCTAATTCGCTTACCGACAAAATGCAAATGAAAGGCGAGGCTGTTACTTTATCGAACATTGACACCAATTACAAGAAAAGTAAAACCACTGATTTTGAACCAAAGGGAGAAGGTACATTTACCAAAATCTTACTTTTCCCCTTCCGATTAATAGGTAAAATATTCGTTGGACTAGGACGTGCTTTCGCTCCATTAATGCTATTTCTGGTAGCGGTAATTCGTATCGCCACAGGTGCAATAATTGCCACTACGGCATTATCTGTAATGGTTTCTTTACTAATAGCCACGGGTGTATTTATGGGCCTTTACAATTCAGATTGGTTTCTATGGGATAGTGACCTTGCATATTTCCCAATCGAAATGTTCCGAAACACCGTTCCGGAAATTGGCCTCATTTTCTTACTCGCTACAGCCTTTATACCTGTACTCTATTTATTTATTGCTGGTATAACCATTATTGCAAAACGCAGAGTAATGAGCCCAGCTGTTGGTTGGAGTATTTTAGGTTTCTGGTTCATTGCCATAATTGGCACTTTCGCTACCCTGCCAAATGTAGTTCGTGATTTCAGAGATGAAGGCATTTATCGAGTCGCCGATGATTTTGAAATAGAAGCCGACACCATAACGCTCAGCATGAACGAAGTTCGAAATGGTCGCTTTACCAGAAGAGGCTACAGATGGGATAGTGATTCTTACTATGCTTACAACGACACTTATACTTCTGACTTTACAGATTTAGATATTCGTATGAGTGATTCTGATCAGTTTAGAGTAGAGAAAAGGTTCAGAGCCAGAGGCAGAGATTTAGATGACGCTGAAAAAAGAGCACAAGAGCTTAGTTATGGATACAAAGTTGACGGTAGCACCATTACTTTTGATTCGGAAATGACATTCCCTGAAAGAGTAGAGTTCAGAGCCCAAGAAGCTGATATTACATTCTTTATTCCAGAAGGCAGACCATTCAAAATAAATGAGGGAATGCGGACCATCTTGCAATACTTCAGATATGGATACAGCTGGAGACAAGCATACAACAACACTTGGGTTTTTCAGGATGGAGATCTTGTATGCCTTACCTGTGAATCAGAAGAGGCGCTGAACAATAGTAGTCAATCGAACACTCAAAAATTCGACCTCGATGAATTTTCAAGTCTAAAACTAAGTAGCAGTTTTAAAGTGAATTTAGTTAAGGGAGATAAATATGAAATGGAAGTGTCGAGCAAGACCTCATTCGACACTCCTGACCTACGTATTTTCAATAGCGAACTGAGCTTATCGCGAGTAGACTTCAAATTTAATGAAGAAGAAACCTCGAATATGGAAATCACCATTACGGTTCCTGAATTGAGTAGAATACAAGTTTCCAACAATATTGACTTGAATGTTGAGAACTTTAATATTGATCTCATTAATATTAGAGCGTACGACAATGCCATCGTAAACTTAAACAGCGAAGTTGGAGAGCTAGTGCTTTTCCTTACAGATGAAGCAAGAGTAAACTTATCAAACAACATAAACAAGCTCGAAGCTCTTTTACAAAAAGACGCTAGGCTATATGGTTATGATGCCAATGTAGAAATAGCCGAAATAGAAACTGACAATGAAAGTCGAGTTCGGATTAATGTAAACCAAGAGTTGAACGTTAGGGCTGAAGGTTTTTCCTCAGTAAGTTATAAAGGCAAAGGCCAGCTAAACGTCCGAGACAAAGGTCGTTCAGCAACAATTACCAAGTTTTAATTACAGCTCAAACCAATTAACATTAACCCAATGCATAATTTATGCATTGGGTTAATTCATTATAAATCAAGAACTTTACACCTCATTAAAAAACAATAAAGCCCTAGCGTAGAAATTTTTATCAGGGCCATGCAACCAAGTTTAACATTCATACATCTACCTTGTGAATCAACCAAAAAATGCTTCAAATCAAAAAGTCAAAATCTGAAGAAAAGCTTATAGAAGCTTGCCGTAAAGGCGACAGAAAGGCGCAATGTGAACTGTACGAAAAGTACGCTCCATTGATGTACTCTGTTTGCAGACGGTATGTGATTGAGCTGCAAGAAGCAGAAGACGTTTTGGTTTGTGGTTTCACAAAAGTTTTTCGAAAAATCGATCAGTTTACTGGTGAAGGAAGTTTCGAAGGCTGGATTCGAAGAATAATGGTCAACGAATCGCTGACCTACATTCGAAGAAACAAAAGCATGTTTTTGGAAGTAGAGATTGAAAAAGCAGAAAGAGAACCCGATTATCAGCAACTCCACAATCAATTAGAGGTTGAAGATTTGCATAAAATGATCGACTTACTGCCAACGGGTTACAAAACCGTTTTCAACCTTTACGCCATCGAAGGCTTTTCTCACAAGGAAATAGCAGAGAAGTTGGGCATTAGCGAGAACACCTCGAAATCCCAATTGAGCAGAGCAAGAGCACATCTTCAAAAGATGTTAGTTCAAGCAGAAGATAGTATGGAAGTTAAATTAATGAGCAATGAAGGGTAACCCAATAGATGATCTCTTTCGAGAAAAACTAGGCAACCATAAAATAACCCCTCCAGCAAACGCTTGGAGTCAAATAGAAGGCAATCTCGCCAAAAAGAAAAAGGGTGCTTTCTTCTGGTTAAGCATAGCAGCAAGTGTTGCAATCATCCTTACTGCCGGTGCTTTATACATCAATCAATCTGAAAAATCAGGTGCAGACCTTGAGCAGCTTCAAGCCAATAAAGAAGTGGAGAATGAAGCTGTAAAAACACCTGACCAAAACAACATTGACACTCCTTCAAAAGAGAAACAAAATACCAAAGATCAATCTCAAGAAAAAGAGGCTGCACCAAGTATTCAATTTGTTCAGCCGCAGCAAATCGCAGCACCAAGTAAACTAACCGCTCAGGTAGACACAAAACCAACCGTAGATATGATCGAAACTGTTGATCAATCTCGTGTGATCATCAACATAGATAAAATTGACATTGCACAAACACTATCCGTCAATACCTCAGTTGATTTCGATTACTTGAAATTAATGCCTCTAACATTAAAAGATTATACTGATGAATCGTTCGAAATCGACATGCAAAACAAGAAGAAATTCAGCATGATGGATGGATTGATCAGTATCGCCAAGGGGGTGAGTAAAACCAAAGAAACCTTATCTGATTTGAGAACCGCAAAGAACGAATTTGTTACCAATGAACTCAAGTACGGATCGATTGATCAAGAGGAAGAAGAGAACGCTCCTAACTTCAAACAAGAAAAATAACAACTCGAAATATGAAAACAATAACTACAACAAAAGTCATAGGTATGCTCTTATTGGTCGTATTGAGCACTAACCTAGCTAAAGCTCAAAGTGAAACTTCTCTCAACCAGAACTTAAAAGTTGAGCCCAAAACCTCAACTTTCAATCGGGGAGAAACTGAAAACTCAGCATGGGATTTTTCAAAATCAGTTCCTGTAGCCAAATACAGCCCAAAAGCTTTAGAAAACACCCTAGAAGAAAAGCATGGCAGATATGATTTCGACAGGTACTACCCACGAAAAGGAACACAGAGTTTTGTGAACATCTACATTGGTTTAAACAATTATTTGCAAGACGGTGATTTACCAAGTAGTGACGAGCTATTCACTTTAAACCCACTCACCTCTTGGTATGCAGCCCTCAACTTCGATCATGCAACACGTATTTTAGGCCCACTTTATCTGGACTGGGGTATTGGCGCAAGCATTCAAGATTTAAGCTTTGAAAACACTAGGGTCGAAGTAGTAGTAGACCGTGTTAACCAATCTGTCGATTTTGTTGAGCGTATGGATCGTGTAGGCAAGAAAAGCAAAATCAATATGATGCACCTGAATGTGCACATGGTTCCAACCTTCTCGTTTGGTAAATATAACTCGTTCAGAATAGGCGCAGGGGTATATGCTGGCTACAGAATTAGTAGCCACACTAAATACAAATACGATGACTTGAATGGTGATGGTCAGAAAGACAAATTCAAAGACAGTCTATACATTAATCCATTCAAGTACGGTTTGCGTGCCCAAATGGGTTGGAGTTCTTTCGATATCTTCTTTAACTATGACATTTCAGAATTATTTGAAGAAGAAGCAAACGCACCAAGACTTAATCCTGTAACATTCGGGGTGATTTTCTAAAACAACAACTCAAAATAAAATACAACAAAAATGAAAAAGCAATTCAACATATTTTTGATTGCCATGGCTCTCCTATTGGTAAATCAAAGCCTCAGCGCCCAATGGACATGGGGGAAACAAGACGATCTCGAGCGAATAGATACCGTGGTCAGCATTCCTAAAAGGAACTCAAACAGTATCTTCATTAACGACAATGACTTTTACCTACGCATGGGTTTCTTAGGAATCAACTTAGAAATAGAAGATGATTGGGATTCAGACTGGAGGTCGAGCCGCAACAGACCTAGAAATTTCGAATACATTGAGCAACACGATCACGGCACATTAAAAAGCCTTGATTTCGAAATTGGCTTCAACAATTATTTAAACAACGGGAGCTTCCCTTCATCTAGCGACCTTTATCAAGTAAAACCTTTAGGCTCTGTTTATGTAGGTTTAAACTGGAACCACACCACCTACGTTAGTGGCCCATTGTATTTAGATTGGGGTGGAGGATTTAGCTGGTATAACTATAAATTCGAAAACGCAGCTACTCGTTTAGACCCGAATGGTGGTCAGCTCAATTTTGTAGAAGAAACCAATATCGGGAGCGCCTTAAAAAGCAAACTCAAAGTTTCTTACCTCAATGTAAAAGCTGTACCGATGTTCGATTTTAGCAGAGGAAAGAGAATTGTAAGAAAGTATGAAGAAGACGATGTGCGCGTTGCGTTTAGTCGCAAAACAGGTTTCAGAATTGGAGTTGGACCTTATGCTGGCCTTCGCTTAGGCAACAAAGCCAAGTACATCGACCGCACCAATGGCGACCGTGATAAAGTAAAAAGCAAAGGTGGTTTCTTTGTGAATGACTTTAGATATGGTGCCAGACTTCAAATAGGCATCAATGGTTTCGATATGTTCATGACCTATGATTTCAACGAACTTTTTGAAAACGGAAAAGGCCCAGAACTTAACCCAATTACTATTGGGGTGACTTTCTAAAAGAAAATATTAATTATTACTAGGCCGAATGAAGAAATTTATTCGGCCTTTTTTTGTGTTCCAAGTTTCCTTTTTACATAAGCCTTGGCCCATAAAGGAGCAATCAAAAACAAAGAAGACAAAAACAAACCTACAGAAGCAAAAACAACTCTCCACTCCTCGCCTTCCACTCCATAATTATTAAGAATGACACGGATTGCCATAAAGCTAATACCAGCAAAAAAATGTAGCTAGGAAAAGTAGTCATTAAAGTACTACTAGGAAATCGAAGCTTTTGAGTGGTATTAGTTTCGCTCATGATTTAAATATAAAGATTCTTGAAGCTTATTCCTCCATCCACTTTTTTTCTTCTCCCTTCAAGCCAAAGAACTTGGAAAAATATTTTGGGCTAGGGCGGTTAGCAGTAATTAAAATCAAGAACAAACTAAAAACAAGTGCATACACCATGTCGCCTTTTTCATACAAACCAAAAGCACCAATGGTTGCCCCAAAAGACCACATTATATTTCTGTAAATGATAGACTTCTTTAGTTTGATTAATTTCAAATCTAGCTCAGGCACCTGCTTTAAAACCTTAAGCGCATCTTTTTTCCAAGTAGCCACCGTTCTCAACAATACATACCCAATACCCGCTGCCATTACAGCATGAAACATAATATCAGGATCCTCATAAAATACAGACCGAAGCTCACCACTCGCCTCTCGTTCTAAAAAGGCATAACCAAAAAACGCAAGAGGCAACACAAACATTAAATAGATTATACTTTCAAGCTTTTTGATGAATGCACTTTTATTAAAATTAGGGTCGTTCAATTGCATGGTTTGTGTAAATTGTAGCTAATAACAATCTCTTGCTAACGAACGTTAGTATGTTTATATTCGCAGCAAATGAAAACTGTCGTAAAGAAAAGCAGAAAGCAACAAATAGAAGAAAAAGCAACCACTCTTTTTCAATCTAGGGGCTATGCTGCTACTTCAATGCGCAATTTAGCGCAAGATTTGGGTATTGAGGCTGCAAGTCTCTATTCTCACATCAAATCAAAGGAAGAAATTTTGCAACGCATATGCTTTCGTATGGCCGAAGAATTTTATAGTGCTTGGCAGGAAGTAGACGAAGAAACCAGTGGTAATGCAGCGAAAATGGAAAAAGCCATGATCGCTCATGTAAAAGTAATTACAAAAGATACGAACGCCTCTGCCGTTTTCTTTAATGAATGGAGGCATTTAAGCGAACCCCACCTGAGTGAGTTTTTAGCCATGCGCGATGACTACGAAGGACGGTTCAAAAAAATATTAAGAGATGGTATGGCTTCTGGCGAATTCAAGCTAGTAGATGAAAAATTCATGATGCTTACCATTCTCTCTTCGTTAAACTGGACTCACAATTGGTATAAGCCCGATGGCAGCTTGAGTCCGGAAGAAGTAGGGAAAAGACTATCGGGCCTATTGTTAAACGGACTAAAAAAGAATTGATATGTACGGAGGTGGAAACTCATTCGAAGCCATGAAAGCTACAGCCCTCACTGACGAGGATCCAGTGAAATTGGCAGAATTTGAAGCAAGAATCGACAGAGGCGAAAAAATAGAGCCTTCAGATTGGATGCCTCAATTGTATAGAAAGCAACTGATTAGAATGATTGAGCAGCACGCTCACTCAGAAATTATCGGAGCTTTACCAGAAGGTACTTGGATTACCCGTGCGCCTGGCTTTAAAAGAAAACTTGCCCTTATGGCAAAGGTGCAAGATGAAGTAGGCCATGCTCAATTATTATATTCTGCTGCCGAAACTTTAGGCAAATCAAGAGAGGATATGATTGCCGATTTGATCAATGGCAAATCGAAATACTCGAACATATTTAACTACCCAGCCTTTACATGGGCCGACTCATGCTTTATTTCATGGCTGGTAGATGCAGGAGCAATTGTAAATCAAATAGCAAACTCGAAAGGAAGTTACGGTCCATATTGCCGTGCATTAGAAAGAATTTGTGCCGAAGAATCTTTCCATTTAAAGTATGGCCATCATTGCGTAATTCATTTAGCAACAGGCACAAAAGTGCAACGCGAAATGATGCAAGCCGCATTCAACAGATGGTGGGCGCCAATGATGCACTTCTTTGGACCTTCAGATAAAATTTCGGTTCATTCAGAAATTTTGATGCGCTGGAAAGTAAAAATGTCGTCTAACGATGAATGTCGCCAGCAATTCTTAGATATGTATGTACCTAAAATTTGGGAACTTGGCTTAACTGTACCTGATGATAAGTTGAGAAAAGATCCTGAAACAGGTCAGTGGGAGTTTACCGAGCCTGATTGGGAGGAATTCAAAAGAGTAATTAATGGAGATGGCCCATGTAACAAAGAGCGTTTGGCGGTTAGGCGCGTAGCCGAAGAAAGAGGTGCTTGGGTGCGTCAAGCTTTATTGGCTCCAAAAACCAAATACGTAGCTCCTTTAGCATAATACATTCCTATGAATTTGAAATCATTAGACCCACGGGTAACCCGTCTTGGTATTGACGAATCCACCGACACTCAAATTATTGAGAAAGGAAACCTCGACCAGTTTGAGACCTATGAGGCTTTTATAGAAACCAAAGAAGGTAAGCCTTTTGAGCACGCAGGCCCTGTTCACGCACCCAACGAAGAAATGGCTTTCCTATTCGCGAAAGAACAGTTTAGCCGAAGAGGCATGTTCTGCAATGCGCTTTGCGTAATTAAAACCGAAAACATAAAGGTATCGGAGTATACTGATAACAATGAAGATGTTTACAATCTGGTAAATAATAAAGCCTCTGGCGTAGAACGCGAAAGTTTCGAGATTTTCCATTTGGCTAAACGCGGCAAGCAGCATAAGTATGCGGGAAGCGTAATGGCCAAGGACTATGAAGATGCACTAGCGAAAGCGAAAGAAGACTTTCAATCCGACAAACCAGTATTCAATGTTTGGGTAGTGAAGTCTGAACATATTTTAGCTTCTGATGAAGACGATCGTGACATTTGGGATACCCTGAAAGAGAAAAAATACCGTGACGCGATTGACTATAAAGCAAGCGACAAAATCAAAGCATTTAAAGAACAACAAGCTTAGAGATGAACACAGAAGCATTAAAAGATTTACTTTATAAAATCGCTGACGATCAGCTCATTTTAGGTCATCGTAACTCTGAATGGACAGGTTTTGGCCCTTTGTTAGAAGAAGACATTGCTTTTTCTTCTATGGCACAAGACAAGGTAGGTCAGAGTTGGCAGATTTATAAACTACTCGAAGAGTTGGGAGAATCTGAACCAGACATGGTTGCTTTTATGCGAAATGCAGACCAGTTTCATAATTGCCAGTTGGTAGAATTACCGAACGGTGAATATGATTTTAGCTTAATCAGGCATTTCTTATTTGATATGGCCGAGCAAATCAGGTTTACACATTTGGCAAGTTCATCTTATGAGCCTTTGGCACTATTAGCCAAGAAGATTAAAGGCGAAATCAAGTATCACACGATGCACGCCAAAATTTGGATGAAGCAATTGGGTTCTGCTACTGAAGAAAGTGTTTCTAGACTTCAGAATTCGCTAGAAGAAGCCATGCCTTATGCTTTGGGAATTTTTGAGCCTTCTAAGTTCGAAGCCGAATTAATTAAGGAAGATATTTTCCGTGGCGAAGAAGTAATCAAAGAAGAATGGATCGAACAGATTAGCGCGATTCTGAAAGAAACAAGCCTAAAAATGCCGGATTTAAATAGCATCACTCCAGTGTATGGCGGCCGTTATGGGACGCACACCGAGCACCTCCAGCCTTTATTGGACGAAATGTCGGAAGTGTTTAAAATGGATCCTACGGCTGATTGGTAAGAAGCCATTTGTCATTTGTCATTTGTCATTTGTCATTTGTCATTTGTCATTTGGGGAAACTTTTGATCGGACATAATGTTGTAAAAGCACAATGAGCAATACGAAGGACATATCAGTGGAAGAAATTAGGACATGGCTAGATGAAGTTATGGATCCTGAAATCCCTGTGCTTTCGCTCAACGATTTGGGGGTTATTACCGGAATTGAAATTGAAGATTCTGGGAAAGTCAAAGTAAATATGACGCCAACTTTCTCAGGTTGCCCTGCCATGGACTACATGAAACGTGACGTTGAAGAAACACTCCAAAAAAATGGGATTGACGATTTTGATGTCCACCTTTCTTTTGAAACGCAGTGGAATTCTAACATGATTTCTGAAAAAGGCCGAGCTGCACTAAAGAAGTTCGGTCTTGCTCCTCCTCCAAAGCACAATTTGATTGTCGATATTGATTTATTAGAGCACTCTAAATGCCCATATTGCGATAGTACGAATACAGAAATGAAAACGCCTTTTGGCCCAGCACTTTGTCGTTCCTTACATTTCTGCCATAATTGTAATCAGGCTTTTGAACAGTTTAAACCCATTTAGATTTTCTCCCAAAGCGAGTCTACGTAGTAATTATTTTTATCAGTAAAATTCTTCATTACCTTAAAGCCTGCTTGCTCAGCAAACTGACGAATACTTTTCAAGCTATACTTTTGTGACACTTCTGTGTGAATTGCTTCCCAAGCATCGAACGAATAAGTTTCGCCTGTAGCTTCAATAAAAACCTGCTGTGCTTTATTGCTGACTAGATGACTCTTAGTTTCGCCTGTTATAGGGTCATAGGTTGGAAAATGTTCGAAACCTTCTAAATCGAAATTAGCACCAAGCTCGTTGTTGATTCTTACAAGCAAGTTTAAGTTGAACTCTTTAGTCACCCCTAACTTATCATTATAGGCACTCAAGATAACGTTAGGGTCTTTCATTAAATCGAAACCAATAAAAAGAAGGTCTCCAGAGCTTAAGTTATCACCCAACCTTTTTAGAAACTTCGGAGCTGACCCGTTGGAGAAATTCCCAATATTCGAGCCTAGAAATAATACCACTTCTTTCTGAAAATGGTTTTCATTAAGTTTAGCTAAGGCATCGAAATAATCTCCCTGAATAGCATTTACATGTAGTTTTGGAATTGACTTCTTCAAATCACCTGAGAGAATATCCAGCACATGTTGCGAGATATCAATTGGTGAATAGGAAAAATCTACCCCTTCGTTTGTAAAATGCTTTAGTAATATTTTCGTCTTTGTACCATCTCCAGCGCCTAACTCTACTAGTTTAAAACTCGTGTCATTAGCCAAGAAACTTTTTAGAATTTCTTCCTTCTGCTGATCAAATATTTCGAATTCGCAACGGGTAAGGTAATACTCTTCCAAATCCATAATAGATTGAAAAAGCTGATCGCCCTTTTCGTCATAAAAGTATTTTGAGGAAAGGCATTTAGGGTTTGAAGTAAGTCCTGAATGAATATCCCTTGCAAAGGTGGAAAGTGTAGCGGTAGTATCGCTCATAAGTTAAAAGTTTTCTGCTAGTCGGATTCCTGTGAACTGCCAACGTAGGTGTGGATGAAAAAAGTTTCGGTATGTAGGCCTGATATGGTTACGACTCGTGGCATATGAACCACCTCGGAGTACCATGGTATTGATCATAAACTTACCATTATACTCTCCTAGCGCCCCTTCTGGCTTTTCATAAAACGGATAAGCTAAATAAGCGCTATTTGTCCACTCCCAGACATCTCCGTAAAATTGAGTGTTTTTACCCTGACGAGGCATAGGTCTAAAATTTCGATCGTCCACAAAGTTGGCTGATTCTGGAATTTCAGGTTCGTGCAATTTGCAAGCTACTTCCCATTCAAACTCTGTAGGCAAACGTTTACCCTTCCATTTGGCAAAAGCATCTGCCTCATAAAAGCTCACATGGCTTACAGGTTCATCTGGGTTAATATTTTCTAAGCCTGCTAAGGTATAATGCTTCCAAACCCCATCTTGTTTGAGCCAATAGAAAGGTGCTCGTATATTTTCCTTCTTCACCCATTCAAAACCTTCCATTAACCAATGATTGAAATCTTGATAACCACCAGCTTCAATAAATTCCATGAATTCACCATTGGTGATCAACCGATCTTGAATTCGATAGCGGTGAAGAAAAACCTTATGCACACCTTTCTCATTATCGAAATGGAAATCATTCCCTTGATAACCAACGGTATAAACACCTTCCTCTACTTCAAGAAAATTCTCTGCGAGATTCGGCTGATGTTTTTCCTCCTGAAAAGATTTATAAACGGGGAACAATGGATTGATTCCCAAAATATGTTTGAGGTCGTAAACTAGTAACTCTTGGTGCTGCTGTTCGTGATGGAGACCAATTTTCAATACTTCGATAACCTTATCATCAACCTCCTCGTCTGTTGAAAGAAAATGTTTCATGTGCTCATCTACATACGAACGATAAGCCATAATTTCGTTTACCCAAGGGCGAGATAAAGCTCCTCGTTCGGAACGAATCCAGCGCTCGCCTTCAGTTTCATAATAGCTGTTGAACAGGAAATGATAATCTTTGTCGAAGACTTTGTAATCAGCCATATTTGGCTTGAGCACGAAGTTTTCAAAAAACCAAGTGGTATGCGCCAAATGCCATTTAGGTGGGCTAACATCTACCACAGGCTGCACTACAAAGTCCTCTGGTTGTAAAGGCTCGCAAAGTTCGTTGGTTAGCGCTCTTACCTTGAGGTAATCGTTTAAAAGAGTATTAAGAAGTAAAACCTGATCTGTTGAAGAACTCATAGTGAAGCAAGGGCGTTTCTTAATTAATCATTTTAATAGTACGAACTTAGTTTTTCAATCCGCACTAATATAAGACCAATAACCCTTGCTAAAAGTTCTGAAAATTTTCAGAAAGACTTAACCAATTTCAATAACAACATCATCGGTAAGTGGATGACTAACGCAAGGAAGCACATAACCTTCGTTCAGTTCCGCTTCAGAAAGTCCCTCATCTTCATCCATTTTCACTTTTCCAGAAACACATTTACCACGGCAAGCTGTACATAGTCCGCTTTGGCAAGAGAAAGGCAAATCAATATCTTCATCCAAACCTTTTTCAAGGATAGTCTCGCCAGGTTCAACAGTGTATTTGAATTCTTCACCGTCATAGATAACGGTTACTTCGCGCGCAATAATCTCATTGCTCACGGGCTCATTCTCCTTCTTCTTAGCCGCATCCGAAGTAAAACTTTCTTTATGAACTTGAGTCTTCGGAATATTTAGGTTAGACAATGATGATTCTACAATATCCATCATTGGGCCTGGGCCACACATAAAGAATTCTGTTTGCCCTTCTTCCATTTTAGGCAACATATCCAGCGCTTCTTTAATAATATCTTGAGTGAGCAAGCCTTTGTAACCTTTCCATTCAGGTGGTGCTTCGCCTAGCACATGTACTACCTTAAAACGCTCTGGATTATCATTTTCCATTTGTGTCAAAGCAGATTTGAAAATAATTGAATCAGAATCTCTGTTGGCATAAATAAGAGAAACCTTTGATTTAGGCTCTTGATTCAACGCAGATTTAGCAATTGACATTAAAGGTGTAATTCCACTTCCGCCACCAAAAAGAACAATATGTCTTTCGTTATTGGAATCGAAAGTAGTAGTGAAGTTTCCTATAGGTTCTAATACCTCCATTACATCACCTGCTTTCAAGTTATCACCCAAATGATTTGACATCAAACCACCTTCAACACGCTTTACCGTTACAGCTGGGTAATCATCTACAAATGGTGAAGTACAAAGTGAATATGCTCTTCGTTCTTGCTTTCCGTTAATGTTGGCAATAAGCGTGAAAAACTGACCTGATTTGTACTTAATATTTCCAGAAGCTGGTTGTTCAAAGTAAATGCTAATGGCATCAGCAGTTTCGTTTACTACTTCTTTTACTGTTAAGTTTAAGTGTCCGGCTTTCACCGAAGGAATTTCACTTTTCTCTGTTTGCTTTTTTTTGAATAATCCGAATGCCATGCTTTAAATTCTGTTTATAGAAATTATCAGTGTAACAACACCAATGCGTAGAAAGTAGTTTAAAAGAATGCAAAAGTAATCATCATCTGCTGAACTATGAATTGTTCTGCCAATTTAGATACAGAAACAGTGGAAGAGTTACAGAAATGGAGGTTCAAGCCAGTACATTTTAGTATCTTTGACCTTTCTTTTTAAACCGAAAAAATGGATTTGAATACACTCACGGCAATTTCGCCAATTGACGGTCGCTATAGAAGGGTTACCAATGCGCTCACAGAATATTTTTCTGAGTTTGCTCTAATTAAATACCGCGTTGAAGTTGAAGTAGAATATTTCATCGCTCTATGCGAAACTCCTCTTCCGCAATTATCAGATGTAGACTCTAAAGTTTTTGATGCGCTTAGGGCTATCTACACAAATTTCACCGAGGCAGATGCCTTGAGTATCAAAGAAATCGAGAAAACCACGAATCATGATGTAAAGGCGGTTGAGTACTTTCTGAAAGACAAGTTTGAAGCGCTTGGCCTTACAAAACATATAGAATTCATTCATTTCGGGTTAACATCGCAGGATATTAATAACACTGCCATTCCTTTGTCATTAAAAAGGGCGATGCATGAAGTGATCGAGCCTTCTTTTTTAGAGGTGAAAAATATGATTAACGAAATGGCTGAAACATGGAAAAACATTTCTATGCTGGCCAAAACACATGGCCAACCCGCTTCTCCAACTAGGCTAGGTAAAGAAATGCATGTATTTAGCAATCGTATTGAAGAACAAATGATTCTGTTGGGGGACATTCCGTTTGCGGCAAAATTTGGTGGTGCTACTGGTAATTTTAATGCACATCACGTGGCCTACCCAGCCATCGACTGGATTGACTTTGGTAATGAGTTTGTGAAAGAATCACTTGGCTTACAGCGCAGCCACCCTACCACACAAATTGAGCATTACGATCATATTGCAGCCCTTTTCGATAATATGAAAAGGATTAACACCATTTTGATCGATTTCTCTCGAGATGTTTGGCAATACGTATCCATGAATTACTTCAAACAAAAGATTAAAGCAGGTGAAGTAGGTTCTTCGGCCATGCCGCACAAAGTAAACCCAATTGACTTTGAAAATGCCGAAGGAAACTTGGGAATTGCCAATGCTATCTTCGAACATCTCTCTGCTAAACTACCTATCTCTAGGCTACAGCGTGACTTAACGGATTCTACGGTATTACGTAACATTGGAGTGCCATTAGGTCATACGCTTATCGCTTTAAAATCGCTTGAAAAAGGAATTAAGAAGTTAGAGTTAAATCAAGCTGCTATTGACGCAGACTTGGAAGATAACTGGGCAGTAGTTGCTGAGGCTATTCAAACCATACTTAGAAGAGAAGGTTATCCAAAACCTTATGAGGCCTTAAAAGGGTTAACGAGAACCAATCAAAAAATCACTGCTGAAGTGATGAAGGAGTTTATTCAAACTTTAGAAGTATCAGCAGAAATAAAAAATGAACTGATGCAAATCAGTCCATTTAATTATACTGGCCTATAAGTAAAAAGCCCCTTACGGGGCTTTTTTTTTTATTTCTTAGCTTTTTCAATTACTGAATCTGTTTTTGGATCGTATTCCAATAGTTCATTGTATAGAAGCACATCGTTCCTAAAGTCATACAAAGTCAATGTTCTTAACTCATAATAAGCGTCCCAGTATTGTTGTAAAGCAAGAACATAGTTTCGTATCGCACTATCCTTACTAGTTCTAGCATTTGTTAGGGTAAGAATATCAACTTTACCCGCCAAATACCTTCCATTAGTAATCTCAAAACGCTTCAAGGCTATTTCCTCACTCTTTTTAGCCAACTCTATTTGCTCAATAATTTGCTGAAAGTTTCTTACCGCATTTGCAATTTCCTGATCGAAAGTAATCATATTTTGATCTATCGTAAACTCAGTCAGCTTCTGCTGCTCATATGCCTGATTCATTCTAGCTTTATTTCTACCACCATCAAGGATAGGCAAATTAAAACTCAACCTGAATTGTGAACCAGCAGCTACATTACTTGATTGGTAAACTTCATTTAGCTCATCTCTTTGCGCACTATTATAGCCATATGAAGCAGATATTGACACGTTAAAGCGAGTTGCCCGTGCAGACGCGACATTACGTTCAGCCTGTAGTCTATCCAATTGAAAGTCTAAATACTCCGCTCTATTATCCTTAGCATACTGCAAAGCCGTTTCATAGTCAATATCAAAAACTGGGACTTCCATGGGTGCTATTAGCTCCAAATCAACATTTTCCGTAAGACCAATAAAGTTTCTTAACTCCAGTGAAAGTGATTGAACTTCTAACTGTGCCTGCTGAGCAGCACTTTCTGAGTTTAACAAATCAAGCTCTGTTTGTAATAATTGATCTTCAGTCGAGGTTCCAATGTTATAACGACCTTGTTCCACTTTAAAAACAGTATCATTGGCCTGAGCATTCTGTAAAGCGATCTGTAAATTCTTCTGCTCAACAAGCAATCTAAAAAACAGGTTCGCTGCGGTTTGAGATGCTTGCTCCATAGACTGGACATACGACCTTTTTGATTGCTCATACTCTAACGGTTGAATCTTACTATCCCACTTAAAAGGGTTTACATTAAACAAAGGCTGAGTAATTGAAATACCAACGGGATCACCTTGATAGTATTTATTGTCACCATCAAAATCATCAAACCTTGCTAAGTTAGTTTCAAATGAGACTGTAGTGTTGGTCCAAGGCAACACTTGCTCTAAGCCAAGACTTAAATCCGAATTATTCTGATTTACCTTACGAAATACTACAGAACCATCATTCTGTGTAACTGGTATAGATCTATTAGTGTAATTTGGTAATGTCCCTTGTAGTCTCAATTGAGGTTTTAATTGGGATTTATAAACACTGTAACTCCAATAACCCAAAGTTCTCCTAGTTTGCGCTGTTTTCGCACTTCTAGAGTTTTCTCTTGCCAACTGAATCACCTCTTCCAGAGTTAACACTCTTTTTTGTTGGGAAAAGGATACTTGAGCCAGACCTATAAATAGTAATGATAATAATATGACCTTTTTCATAATGTTTTTAGAATCTTATTCGTGTCTTAATGATGTAATAGGATCTTGACTTGCAGCTCTTCTAGCAGGAGTAATTCCAAAAATAAGCCCTACAGTAGCAGCCACACCAAATGATATTGCAATTGAAGCAAAGCTAATTTCGGTTGGGAAGTCTGCTAAAGATGATACTGCAAAGGCTAATGCAATACCCAAAATCACACCTATAATACCGCCCGTTACTGAAATTAACACAGCTTCAAATAAAAATTGTGAAACAATATCAGTAGATTTTGCACCAATTGAAAGTCTCAAACCAATTTCTTTGATTCTCTCCATTACAGACGCCAACATAATATTCATAATTCCAATACCTCCTACCAGCAGTGAAATGGCAGCAATTGCGGCTAACACGATGTTAAAAATATTCTGTGTTCGTTGTTGTTGTTTTAGAAGCAACTCAGGAATAGTGATTTCATAATCAATAACTCCAAAATGCCTTCTTTCCAACATTCTTGATAGAACTTCTGCAGTAGAACTTAATTTAGCAGATTCGCTCACTTGAACTACCAAACGGTCAATTTGATGGTAGTTTTTAGGCGCTGAGTCTTCAGAGTCAGAAGAAGCTCCCGAAATAGAAATGCTCATCCCTCTTCCAAAACTCATCATGCTCATACCTCCAAAACTCTTTTTAAGTCCAGAACCAGTCACCAAATCACGGTTAATGTATCTTACTAAAACCGTTTGAATTGGGGTGTAAACATCCATGTTATAGTCACGGATACCAAGGTTAGAAATGGCTTTCTCAGAGATAAACCTTTCTTTCAATACACCAATTACTTCTAACCACTGAGTGCCTACTTTAATTTTCTGTCCAATAGGGTTCTCTTGAGGGAAGAACTTGCTTTGAATACCTTTACCAATAATACAAACAGGCGCACCAACTCTTAATTGGTTTTCATTAAAAACCTCTCCTCCATCCAACTCAAAATTGGCTACCTCAAAATAACTAGGCTCTACACCTACTAATTTTGAAGATCTTCTTATACCATTTTTAATGATATAAGTTTCTAGCAGAATTTCAGGGCTCAACCTTTCCACTCCAGGAATGTTATTGCGAATACTCTCTACGTCAAGCAATTTTAGCCCTGGCGAGAACTTCTTTTTATCATTCTCATCGGATTCACCTATGCGCTGCTCGGTTTGCTCTACTACGGGTTGAATAATAATATTATTCACCCCTACCAATTCAATTTGCTCCAAAATCTCTTTCTGGGCACCGTTACCGATAGCTAGCATAGCGATTACCGCAGCAACTCCGAAAATGATACCCAAGGCAGTGAGCAAAGAGCGCAACTGGTTGGCAAGCACCGCTTCGAGCGCGATATAGAAATTGGATAATAAACTTTGCTTATTCATAATTGAATTTACTGATTTGGTTGACTTGAACGTCCGCCTCTAGAAGCGCCAGTCCCTGATGGCCGCTGCCCTCCTGAGCCACCTCTCATCATTTGAGAAGGGTCTGTAATACCACGGTCTTTCAATCTCTGAATCACCTCAGGACTCATAGGTGTACCATCAGGCATTACCCATTTACTGTCATCTTCCAGTTTATTTTCAGAAGGGTTTAGTTCGTATTTTTGCATTCTGGTGCCATTCAATTCAGGAATCAAATTTGGTTCCTTTCCATCAATGCCATCAGGTTTGCTTAGGTATAAAACATCACCTTCTTCAACTCCTTTTTCAATAACCGCTTCGTTGCTATTGGTTAAACCAACCTTAACCTCCTGAAGAGTACCGTTTTTCTTAATTACGTAGTTGATAGAATCGTTATAAACATGAAGACATTCTAAAGGAACATGAATAACATCTGTAAGCTTCTGAGTAACAATCACATTACTAGTTGTCATCGATGGTCTCAACTCTTTATCACTTTCGTTTACCCTTACTATCACTTCAAACACTTTTGCGTCTGAATTTGGGTTTTGCTGACCTACACGAGCCACTCTAGTTACTTTTCCTGTAAGTCTTTTATCGGGAAATGCATCCAAACCAATTTCAACAGGTTGGCCTAGCTTTACTTTTCTAATATCCACCTCATTAACAAAAGTAGTTGAAATCATGCTCGACAAATCTGGAAGCTCTGCCACTTCAGGGCTCCAACCCTGAAGCTGAGATCCTTCAACAATGCGTTCTCCACCAAAGCCTTTGGTATAAATTACCATACCATCTTGTGGCGCATAAATTGTAAAGTCTTCTAATAATTTTAAGCCATTATTATATCTCGTTTTTCTTCTGTTAAGATCAACAGTTTCATCAATCATTTTTGATTTAGCTTGTTCTACCTTTAACTTATAGTTGTCAATAGCACGCTCTTTATCTCTTAAAAGCTTATCCAGCTCATTTTGGTATTTCTTTTTAGTTGCTGGTGGTTCGTACTGTGATTGTTCGATTTGTAATTGCTTCTCTTCTATTGAATAATCAAGATTCAATAGTTTATCTCTTTCTCCGCTCAGGGTAAGAGCAGTATCAATTTTAGCATACTCATATTCTGCTACTTGAGCATCTAGCTGTTCCTTTTCAGATTGAATTTTTTCGAAAAGCTCACTCTTATCTAAGTCGGCAACATAATCACCTTGTTTCACTTGCGTTCCTTCCTCAACCAACTTGGTGATGGTCATTGTTCTAATATTGAAATCTCTTGCCGCTGTTGGCCCCATGATTTTAGTAGACCTTTCAGCAGAAAGTTCACCAGTGGTGGTTACCTCTACAGTAAATTCACCTTTTTCAGCGGTAGCAAATAATGACACTGCATCCTCAGTTGTATCCGTTTTAAATACGGTGAGGGTAACAACGATAGCTGTAACGACAACCAAACCGATAATAATGAGTTTTTTTCTCATGACTCTTTTTATAATTGTTTTAAAATATGTGCAAAACTAGGGCTATTAAATCTGTCCGCAATTCCATATACAGAAATATGCAGCCACTAAAGTAAAAGCCAAAAAGGCTCGATATGTTTAAAAATCACTGAATTACGTGCTTTTACACCAGTGAGTTTCTCGAACCCCTTCTGTCGATCTTAGATGATTTTAACACAGGTTTAGTTTAACCGAACTATGGTTCAATTATAAAAACGGTAAATATTCAGTGCAGACAACAGCATGTTCCTTTCAGTGGCAAGCCATGCTTTTAATCTTATCTTCTATCTTTGCGCAAATCGCTCGAATGAAAAGGTTCATCAGTTTTGTTATTAGAAAGGTACCTAGAAAATACCTTCAACTATTTAGTCATCACTTGCTAAAGGTGGTGAGCATTTTTATGCGTGGCAACAATGTTACCTGCCCAATTTGTGAAATTAGCTACCGTAAGTTTCTGCCTTACGGAAGGCTGAACCCTAGAGAAAATGCCCTCTGCCCCGACTCCCTGTCATTAGAAAGGCATCGTTTAATGTGGCTCTACTTAAAAGAAAGAACGAGTTTCTTTACCGCCCCTAATAAACTTCTGCACATAGCGCCAGAACTATGCTTTATCGACAAGTTTAAAGCAATGCCTAATATTGATTATACCACTGCGGATTTAGAATCGCCTTTGGCCGATGTGAAAATGGACGTTCATGACATTCCTTTCGAGGATAATACTTTTGATGTTGTTTTTTGTAATCATGTAATGGAGCACGTGGATGATGACATCAAAGCCATGAGCGAAATTCATAGGGTATTAAAGCCAGGAGGCTGGGCTATTATTCAATCTCCACAAGACTATAGTAGAAAAGAAACACTAGAAGACCCCACAATTACCGACCCTAAAGAACGAGAGCGCGTTTATTGGCAGAATGATCATGTTCGGTTGTTTGGTTTAGATTATGGCAAGCGATTAGAGAAAGCTGGCTTTAAAGTAACAGAAGATCGATTTGTGATGGAATTGCCAGCTGAAACTGTGAAAAAATATGCGCTTCCAGCCAATGA
Source organism: Roseivirga seohaensis subsp. aquiponti (assembly GCF_001267955.1). Lineage (NCBI taxonomy): Bacteria > Pseudomonadati > Bacteroidota > Cytophagia > Cytophagales > Roseivirgaceae > Roseivirga > Roseivirga seohaensis. Next base: position 193,408 of record NZ_JSVA01000010.1, on the reverse strand, counting down.
AATCATTTACTTTTGCGAAAAAGGTTGATCGCCTCTAGGTTTTAATATTTCTGAAATCATCCCCATTCCGTAACCTGTAAGCTGAGTAAAAGCTGCCGTTACACTTAACAAACCTACATCCATACTTTTATTCAGTATAGAAGAATGAATGAAAATGCATAATATAAATAAGGTAAGCAGTGCTCCTCCTAAGGTAAATAGAACTGTGGAATAGAAAATAGTAGTAAGCCAAACCAACAACCCAAGCACAAAAACAGCAGGTAAAGCGTGAATCGCTTTTAGTTCTCCTGGAAAGAAACGGTTTACGTTAATACGTGCCCTGCCAAAAAAGTGTAGCTGTTTATAAAAGTGAGAGAAACTGGTTCTTCTTTTATGATAAACAAAGGCTTCGGGAATTAAACCTGTTTTAAAACCAGCTTCAATTACTCGAATACTAAACTCAATATCTTCCCCCATTCGGGTGATTTTGTAGCCTTTCGTAGTTTCAAACACTTCTTTGGAAATACCCATATTAAAGCTTCTAGGGTGAAAAGTGCCTGCATGCTTCTTATTCCCTCTAATTCCACCCGTAGTAAAAGGCGAAGTCATAGAATAACTAATAGCTTTCTGCAATGGAGAAAATGAAGGGTGCGCTTTATCAGGGCCACCAAAAGCATCTAATGGAGTATGATCTAAAAACTGATTTACTTTTTCGAAATAGTCTTCAGGAATAATGCAATCTGAATCAAAAACCACAAAGTAATCTCCTTTAGCCTTTTCGAAACCGTAATTTCTTGAAAAGCCTTGGCCTGAATTCTCTTTAAAGAAATATTGAATGGAAAGTTGGTTTTGGTAAGACTCAACTACCTGATCACATCTTTCTGTAGAGCCATCCTCCACAATAATTACTTCAAACTGAGTGTAGGTTTGAAGTGTTAAAGACTTGAGCAGTTCATCTACTTCATCGGGACGATTGTAAACAGGAATGATTACCGAATAGAACCTCATTTCTTATCTAAACCAATTTGGTCTTCAAGAATATAGTCGTTTTTGTTTTGCGAATTCATGGTCATCATTTCGCCCAAAAAACCTGCTAAAAACAACTGGACACCTATAATAATGGCTGCAATGGCCAAAAAGAAAAGGGGTTGATCCACCACATCTCTATACACATTGCTCTTTTGAATATAAATCGCATGAATTTTTTGCCATGAGATCCACCCCACAAAAACAAACCCGATGAGGAATGAAAGTGTGCCCAAAGTACCGAAAAAATGCATTGGTCTTTTCTTGTAACGCGACACAAAGGAAATGGAAATCAAATCAAGAAAACCGTTGATGAAGCGTTCCAAACCAAACTTGGTAGTACCGTATTTTCTTGCCCTGTGCTCTACTACTTTTTCTCCAATTTTAGTAAAGCCATTACGCTTAGCGATTACAGGAATGTAGCGATGCATTTCGCCATATACCTCGAGCGTTTTAACAAGTTTATGGTCGTAAGCTTTTAAACCACAATTGAAATCATGCAGTTTAATGCCCGATAAAATTCGGGTAATTCGATTAAAAAATTTAGAAGGAATGGTTTTAGAAATTGGGTCGTGGCGCTTTTTCTTCCAACCAGACACCAAATGATATCCTTCTTTGATCATAGCATACAGACCTGGAATTTCATCAGGACTATCTTGCAAATCAGCATCCATAGTAATTACCACATCGCCTTCCGCATGCTTAAAGCCTACATTCAAGGCAGCCGATTTTCCATAATTACGATTGAATTTCAATCCTTTGATGGGGAAATTCGGAGACAGCTTTTGGATTTGCTCCCAAGAACTATCGTTACTGCCATCGTCTATCATTACCAGTTCATAAGATAAGCCGTGTTCAATCATGACACGGCTTATCCAATTTACTAGTTCAGGCAACGACTCTTCTTCGTTATAAAGCGGTATTACTACTGAAACTTGTACCAATGTTTTCTAAAATTCGTCTTCTTCGTGATTTCTTTTAAGAATTGCGGCCAATATTAATGAAATGAAAGCATTTCCGAGCACTCCAGCCCAAACTATTCCCAGAAGCTGATTGACAATTGAATAAGCGTTAGTCCCACTCGCTGCGGCCAAAGCATTATCAATATCAGCCTGAGTTGCTCCAAATTTCCTTAACATATCCTCAGTCGTTTTCATTGTTATTTCGGTTAACCTATAACCTAAATCTGGGTCAATTACTTGATGAAGAACGATTTGAAACAAAGTACTCACTAAAACAGCTATGAAGCCCATCAAAGCAATACCTTTAAAAGCCTGTCCAAAGCTCCAGAAACCACCTATTGCCTTTCGTATTTTTAATCCACCAATAATCAGCGCAACAATTATAATTACAAGCATGAATAGACTTACCATTCCAGAAGCCAAAAGTGACTCGTCCATTACGTACATTAAAATACTTAACGTTCCTGTAATAGCTCCAATGACTAAACCTGTTTTTAATGCCATCGGCATTATCTGACTTTTATCTGTCTCCATAATTTCTAATTTTTAAGGTTGATGAATTGAAATTAATAATTTTCAGGAAGTAATAGAGAAATAATGAATGTTAAGATTCAATTTACTTAAGCGAATCATTTTGAGGATTAGCGAACTATTTTAAGCTCGACTAGACCTTAAAATGATACTAAACACTGGTGTAACCACTAAACCAATCAATAACTTCTTAATAAAAACATCGAATACCAACGTACTTCTTGTGGTATTTGCGATCATTTTGTATTGCTCTAAATAACTTTCTTCGCTTAATGCAGCTACAATCATCTCCTTTCTATTCACCAAATCATCTTGTGCTGTTTTAATGTATTCACTCAAAAAGTCAGGATTTCCCCAGTAAATAAAAATCAAATAGAAAAGGGCAAAAATGGCCGCAGTAGTCACGTAAACAATAAACCCGATGGTCATTCCATGATAAAATCTAAACTCCCCACCACCAACATTATCTTTATAGTCCTTTAATGCCAGAAAAAGGAAAATCACGATTACCATAATATCTAACAGGAAAGAAAGCAGATTTCGCCATGGTTGAAGCCCCATAAAGTAGAATACCAAAAAAGCTATAATAGTAAATAGGGCCGTGACCGCACCATATTTAATCGATATACGGGTAAGCTTTGGATTGACTTTAATCATTAGAAATAAACTTTCCGTTGTTTACGATGCCAACCACTTTCCCTGTCATTTCTTCGTTGAAGAATGGAGAAGCTACTGATTTAGACTTGTTCATTTTTCCATTGTAAGTCCATTTCACTGTCGGTGAGAAAATAGTTAAAGAACCTCCACCTTCTGTAACGGATGCTTGTTCAATTCCCAAAATATTTCTGGGAGCAGCTGTAACTCTTTCGATGCAAGCTTCAGTTTTATCTCCCATTGCACTGAGCAAAGCGGGGTAAAAAGTTTGAAGCCCAATAATTCCAAAATCAGCCAAATCAAATTCTAACTGCTTACTTTCTTGGTCGTGCGGTTGATGATCGCTCACTATCACATCAATCGTTCCGTCTTTCAAACCTTCGATAAGGGCAAGTCTATCTTTTTCGCTTCTGAAAGGAGGGTTGACTTTAAAACTGGTATCGTAATCCATTAAGTTTTCATCGGTGAAAAGTAAATGATGAATACCAACATCGGCTGTTACTTTTAGCCCTTCGGCCTTAGCCCTTCTAATTCTTTCTACAGCTCCAGCCGAAGAAATCAAACTGAAGTGGATTTTTCCTCCTGCATATTTCAGCAATTCCAAATCTCGATCGATCATTACTTCTTCTGCCAATTCAGGCATGCCCTTCATTCCCAAGATTGTACTCACCTGTCCTTCATGCATGGTGCCAAAAGCGGTTAGCATTCTATCTTCAGGCCGGTTGATCAATACTCCATCAAAAGTTTGAAGGTATTGTAAACTCTTTAAAAGAATGTCTGTATGCCAAATCGGCTCAATACCATCTGTAAAAGCGACTGCACCAGCAGTATGCAGGTCGATCATTTCGGTAAGCTCTTTGCCTTGGCAACCCAAAGTAACTGCAGCAGCAGGGTGTAAATTTACATCCGCACCTTTGTTCCACTTTAAGTAATAACTAATACTGTTCTTATTAGAAGTGACCGGGTCGGTGTTGGGCAGTAGTAATACATCGGTAAAACCGCCAGCAGCGGCAGCCGCAGAACCCGACTCTATATCTTCTTTGTGTTCTTTTCCTGGATCAGTAAAATGAGCCCGCATATCGAACCAACCTGGTGAAACCATCAGGTTTTCATGTTCAATTACAGTTCCTTCAAAACTAATCTGGTTTTCAATTTTTTTAATAACACCATCTTGAAGAAGGATGTCTTTGGTCGAATTATGATGCGGAGAGGAAGGATCGATTACCTTGGCAGCACGGATTAAAATTTCCATATCACAAATATCGGATTAAAATTACTTCCGCAAAAAGAAAAAGAAGCCCAAGCATTAAAGCATATTTCCAAAGGTTGATTCCTTTAATTCCTGCCGTCAATTCGCGGTTCACTTCTATACCATCTTCTGCCTGAATTACATTGATATTTTTGGCCTGCGCTAAGGTTTCTAATTCGTCAATACTATGACGTTCCACAGACGATTCGGCTTTTGACTGATTAAAAGCAATGGTACCTAATTCTATTTCCCCCTTCATAATGGTGTAATGCCCAGCACTCAATTCATCTTTAGGGATTTCCATGATCAAGTTTTTACCCGAAATACGTTGGTCGGGGGTGATAATACTCTCTCCACCTGAAAGCGTTATAATATCATTGGCTGTTAAATTTTCTTCCAATGGATACACCATAGTTTGCTCATCCGTGAGATAATAGAGCTTAGAAAGATTGACTTTACTGCCCAAAGCCAGTTTATACATAACAGGTACAAAAAGGGAATGACTCGGGAAGCTTGTAGCTTCTGCACTGAAATCACTCGAAAAAACATAGGCGTTTCCTAAAGGTAATTCGGCCTTAGAAAGAAATTCTCTGCCATTCTTAAAATTCAGCATACCCAATTCGCTATTGATCAATCGGTAAGTGATGGAAGCTTCTGGCATGGCAATGGCCTCATTTGTATTTTCAAAAACACCATCAAAAAATGGGTTCTGAAAATTAGGCTGCCCCAAGCCTAAACGTTCATCAGAATCGAACCTTATGGTAAGTCCTAATTGAGAAAAAGTCTGGAAGTTGCTTTCGGCAGATGGAATGATCAACACCGTACCATTCCTCTCCAAAAAGGTTTTTAGTGCCGAAATCAGTTGATTTGAAAAATCTGAAAGCTGGTTCAGAATAATGATATCACTTTGCAGCAATTCATTATTATCAATATTGTTGGCGGTGAAAGCCTGATAATTGAACAACTCATTGTCTGCATAAAGCTGTTCTATAAAGCCATTAGAATCAGGACCTTTCACCTCGTGAACAATTACCCTTTCAATATTATTAAGGGTTAAAAAGTATTCGTTATCGAATAAGACTTTTGAGTCGTCAAGGATTACTTTGGCGTTACTCAGCCCTTTTGCCGACTGATCAATTTCAAAAATATGCTCGGTTATTCCATTGGCAGACACATTTACCACAGCAGTGCTTGACAGTTGGTCGTCAAAAAACAATCGAACATTCACATCTTCAAAATCCTCTGTACCTTCATTCCTTAGCACCACCTTGAGGTTGTTTTTCATTGCCCCAAGCAAAAAGCTATTCTCTAAATAAGCCGTATCGAAATAAAGGTTGCTGTTATTTTCGCCTTCAATAGGCATTAAATAATAGTTACGCAGTGAGTCGCTGGCAATTGAGGCCAATTCGTTTTCATTATTTTTCTGAAAGTCGGAAATCAAATAAACATCTCCACGAAAGCCGCTGGCCGCAATTCGCGATTGAATCTCATCCATACTTCTTCCTACCCCAGATAATTCTAATTCTGTAAACCTGTCTTTAATAGTCGAAGCCGTATAACTGGTGTTTAAAGAATTGCCGTAACCGTTTTCGAGAAATTTAAACTTGGCTGATTCAGGGTAAGCATCTACCACACCTGTGGACAGGGAGTAAGCTCTATCGAATGCACTTTGTTGCGAGCTTACTGGCATATCCATGCTCAATGAATTATCGAGATAGATCAGTACTTCATCAGACAATTCCTGATCGTTGGCGTTATCCTTGAAAATAGGCTGCGCGAAGGCCAAAATCAAAAAAGCAATAAACATGAGCCGCGAAAGTAAAATGAGCAGTTCCACTGGTTTGCGTTTAGAAGAGCTTTCTTCCTTCACCTTTTTCAGCAAGGCGATATTGGAAAACTGTACACGCTTCACCCTTCGGAAATTGAAAAGGTGAATGATGACGGGAATAGCCAAAGCTAAAAGCCCCCACAGTACTGCTGGATTGGCAAATGTTAAAACAGTGTATATCGTCAAAGCGGATTTGTTATTCTATGGCTTCAAAAACATAACTACGTAAAAATTGATTTGAATATGTAGTTCTGCTCAAAATTTATTCGAATGGTTGCTAATATACAAGGGTTGAAGCCTCTTCTGGTCAGTATAGCCCCCCTCTTCTAAAAAAATCTCTAAGAATTTTTGAATACATCGTATTATGATGTATTATTGTTCTATGTATTCACGAGAATTATTAAAAGGCATACTCAAACCCATTATTCTAAAGCTGCTTTCGGAAGAAGAAAGAATGTATGGTTACGAGATTGTACAAAAAGTAAAAGAGAAAACGGAGGGCCGAATCCTAATTAAGGAGGGCTCGCTTTACCCTACGCTTCATGCATTAACGAAGGAAGGTTTTCTGACCACTGAATCCGTACTAGTGGGCAACAGAACCAGAAAGTATTACTCACTCACAAAGAAAGGAACGGGATTAGTGGCTCCCACCATGCAAGAGTTATCTGACTTTCAGTCTACACTATCCTTACTTTTCGGGAAACAAAAACCAGCTGTATCATGATTAATGCTAGCCAAACACAGCAGATTAGAAGCTATTTGCTTCAGCAAGGCTTTACAAACCCCGAGTTAATTGATGATTTAGTAGACCACCTTTCTTGCGAAGTAGAATTACTTATAGAAGAGGGACGAATAGACTTTACCTCTGCTTTCTCAACTGCCAAGGAAAAAGTAATGCCTGACTATGCCATTCAGATTGAAAACGACTTAAAATTTTTAACCACCAAAAAATATAACACCATGATCAAAAAACTCGCATTTATTGGAGGCTACGCAAGCGTAGTGTGCTTGTGCCTCTCTATACTTTTTTTTAGTCAGTCTTTATTAGGCTCGAAACGTTCAGAACTCAAAATGCAGGCTATTCAAATAGAATACAATATGAATAACCCTGGGGCAGGGTTTAAAGATTCTGAAGCCAGAGATGAACTAAATACGTTTTATTTAAACCAACAAATTCAATCATCTAAAAAGTTTGAGTTAGCAGAAACCTTCTTAATTATCTCTTTTATTCTCTTTGCAAGCCTTTACCTACCCTATCAATTCTATAGCAAGTATCAACGAAGCGAAGAATCACTTCAGCAAGCATAAAAAAACACTTCCCTAATAATAACTCAACTTTTGGAGGGTTTTCGCAGTTACTTTTGCTTGGTTGGTAACCCTCCAAAAGTTCATGATTTTATGTCCAAAAATTTACTTGTTCAGCACACAAGAAAAACGCCTCGCTACTTTTCGTAACGAGGCGTTTGTATTTTAAGTCAAAACTTTGGCTTATACCGCAGCTTCTTCTGTAGCATAATCCGAAACAGGAATACAGCTACACATCAAGTTTCTATCGCCATAGGCAGAATCGATGCGGGCTACTGTTGGCCAGAACTTAGCTTCTTTCACATATTCAGCAGGATAAACTGCTTTTTCACGTGAGTAAGGTCTTTCCCAGTTTCCTTCCAATACCATGGCTTGAGTATGTGGTGAGTTGATAAGAACGTTATCACTTTCGTCAGCAATTCCGTCCATTACTTCTCTGATTTCCTGACGAATACTCAACATGGCTTCACAGAAACGATCCAATTCCACTTTCGATTCAGACTCTGTTGGTTCGATCATCAAAGTACCCGCTACTGGGAACGATACCGTTGGCGCATGGAAACCGTAATCCATTAAACGCTTGGCAATGTCTGTTACCTCAATCTTACTGGCTTTGAAATCACGGCAATCCACAATCATTTCGTGTGCACAACGACCTTTCGAACCAGCGTATAGAATTTTGTACTCCTTCTCAAGAATGGCTTTAATGTAATTAGCATTTAAAATGGCCATTCTGGTAGCGTTTGTCAAACCTTCAGCACCCATCATCGCAATGTAAGCGTAAGAAATTGTTAGAATACTAGCGCTACCCCAAGGAGCCGCAGAAACCGCAGTAATTGCATGCTCTCCTCCACTTTCTACAACTGGGCTACCTGGTAAAAACGGTGCAAGGTGTGATCTCACTCCGATTGGTCCCATTCCAGGCCCACCACCACCGTGAGGAATACAGAAGGTTTTATGCAAATTCAAGTGACAAACATCTGCACCAATAAGGCCAGGACTAGTCAAACCTACCTGAGCATTCATGTTGGCACCATCCATATACACTTGTCCGCCATTGTCATGGATAATCTGACAAATGTCTTTGATACTTTCTTCAAACACACCATGAGTTGAAGGGTAAGTTACCATTAAGCAAGAAAGCTCATTGCTGTTTTGTTCTACCTTAAGCTTAAGGTCTTCAACATCAATATTTCCACGCTCATCGCAAGCTACCAATACCACTTTCATACCGGCCATTACCGCAGAGGCTGGGTTAGTACCGTGTGCCGAAGTTGGGATAATAGCCACATTACGCTGCATATCGCCTCGGCTTTCGTGGTATGCTCTAATCACCATAAGGCCAGCGTATTCTCCTTGCGCACCAGAGTTTGGTTGCAAAGAAACATCGTCAAAACCAGTAATTTCAGAAAGCCAATCCACTAAATCGTTGAAGAGCATTTGGTAGCCCTTAGTTTGATCTAAAGGAGCAAAAGGGTGAATACCTCCGAATTCTGGCCAAGTTACAGGCACCATTTCGGCTGTGGCGTTCAATTTCATTGTACAAGAACCCAGAGAAATCATAGAATGTACTAATGACAAATCTTTGTTCTCCAATTTTTTGATATAACGAAGCATTTCGTGCTCAGAGTGGTACTGATTAAACACTGGGTGTGTCATAAAATCAGATGTACGCTCTAAGTTTTTCGGAAGTTCAACTTCTAGGCCGGCTGCCTCAGCATCCAAATCAAATTTCACTACCTGGCCGCTTGCCTCTGCAAATACATCAAGTATCAGTTGAATGTCGTCAACCCTTGTAGTTTCATCTACAGAAATACCAATATCTCCGTTTTCGAAGTATCTGAAGTTGATTTCATTTACTTCGGCAATCGTTCTGATTTTATCTGAAACAGAAGATTCCGCTTCAATTCTTAAAGTGTCGAAATACACTTCGTTTAATTGCTTAAACTCTAATGAAGTCAAGCCTTTCTCTAATAGCTTCGCGAAGCCATGAATTTTAAGAGCAATATGCTTAATACCTTTTGAACCATGGTAAACACCATACATTCCGGCCATTACCCCAAGTAAAACCTGAGCGGTACAGATATTAGATGTTGCTTTTTCTCTTCTGATATGTTGCTCTCGGGTCTGGAGCGCCATTCTATAAGCCTTGTTGCCTTGGCTATCAATAGAAACTCCAATAATTCTACCCGGAATCTGACGTTTAAATTCGTCTTTCGTAGCAAAATAGGCAGCATGTGGCCCACCGTAACCCATTGGTACACCAAATCTTTGCGTGGTACCTACTACCGCATCAGCTCCCATTTCTCCCGGAGGAGTTAATAACGCTAGCGACATTAAATCGGCAGCTGCGGTTACAAATACATTATTGGCTTGTGCTGTTTCAATAAAAGATTTGAAATCTCTTACGCTACCGTCACCTGCCGGATATTGGTAAAGCACACCGTATAAATCTTCGTTGGTTAAATCAAGCTCTTCAATCTTGCCAATCACCAGATTGATCCCTACAGGAATCGAACGTGTTTTTAAAAGATCAATGGTTTGGGGGAAAGTATTTTCGTCTACAAAGAAAGTATTCGCATTTTTCTTTTCCTTCTTTTTCAAACCTGAAAACATGAACATTGCTTCAGCCGCTGCGGTAGCCTCATCTAATAAAGAAGCATTTGCAATTGGCATTCCAGTAAGGTCCATCACCATAGTTTGGAAATTGATCAAGGCCTCTAATCTACCTTGAGCAATTTCGGCTTGGTAAGGGGTATAAGCAGTATACCATCCTGGGTTTTCAAGAATATTTCTTTGGATTACACCTGGAACAATGGTGTCATAATAACCCATTCCAATGTAAGATTTGAACAGTTGGTTATGGCTAGCAATCTGTCTCAAATCCTTTAAAAACTGGAACTCCGATTTAGGGAGAGGCAGGTTCAACGGCTCCTTCATTCTAATGCCTGCAGGTACCGTTTCGTCAATCAATGCATCTACGCTTGGCAATCCGATTACCTTAAGCATTTCCGCTACATCTTGCTGATCAGGACCATTGTGTCGATCTTCAAATTTTTGGGTTTTCCTTAAATCAATCTTAGTCATATCCAGTATTCCAATAGGGTGTAAATTCTCACTTCTGAAAAGAAGCACAAATGTAAGAGTCTAACTGTGAAAACCCTTAGTTCACAGCTAAAAAAGAATACCATTTGCGTAACAGTTAAGCCGTACTTTTAAATATTTTTTTAGCTTTGGTGAATTAATAAAACTGCAACATTAAACAATACATTCCAATGAGGAGATTATTAACACTTTCGGTGGTGGTTTGTTTGTTTTCGCAAGGCTTAGTGGCGCAAGATAAAACTGCCATGAAGTACGGGAATACAATCACTCCACAAGACATGAAGGCAAAGCTTAGCGTTTTGGCTTCTGATGAGTTTATGGGTAGAGAAACAGGAACTGAAGGCCAAAAAATGGCTGCTAAATTCCTAGAGGATTTCTACAAAAAAATTGGTTTGGTAGGACCTGTAAATGGTACTTACCGTCAGAAATTCAGCATGTATCAGTCAGACTGGTCTGATGTTTACGTGAAAGTAAAAGGCAAAAAGAAAATGAATGGTAAAGATTTCATCTTCTCTGGTAATGCCAACATGGACAAAGAAATAAAATTACCTACTGTTTATATTGGTGATGGTTCTGCCATTTCTGGAATGGACATTAAAGACAAAGGTGTTATTGTAACAGGAAACTCAAGAGAGGTACAAAGAAACTTACTTCAGGCAGGTGTAAAAGCCATTTTTGTAGTTAGCGCTAATGATGAGCAGTTTATGCAAACTTTACCTCGTCAGGCTGCCTTCAGAATGAAAGGGAGACTTCGTTGGGATAAAGAAAACACTGGCAACGAGAGTATTGTATTTAACATCACTAAGCAAATGGCTGCTGACCTTTTAGGGTCAACTCCTGCAAAATTAGACGCAGCTGCTAGTTCTCCTTCTTCTATAAAAGAGAAAACTGTAAGCTTCCAAGTAAAAGAGAAACTTGCTGAAATCGCTACTGAGAACATAATGGCTTACTTAGAAGGTACCGACCTTAAAGACGAAGTTATTGTAATCTCTTCTCACTATGATCACATTGGTCAGAATGAAGATGGAACTGTAATTAACAACGGTGCTGATGATGATGGTAGCGGAACTACAGGCGTTATGGAGCTTGCTGAGGCTTTCGCTCAAGCAGCCAAAGAAGGCAACAGACCGCGTAGAAGTATTCTTTTCTTAAACGTAACTGGTGAAGAAAAAGGGCTTTTAGGTTCGGCTTATTATGCTGACAACCCAATTTTCCCTCTTGAAAAAACGGTTACTAACCTAAACATCGACATGATTGGTCGTGTTGACCCTGAGCATGAAAACGATAGAAACTACGTTTATGCAATTGGCTCTGAAAAACTTTCTAGCCACTTAAAAGTAATTTCTGAGTATGCTAACATCACATACACTGGTTTAAACCTAGATTACAGATTTGACGATCCGGCTGATACCAACCGTTTCTACTACAGATCTGATCACTACAACTTTGCTAAAAAAGGTATTCCAATCATTTTCTATTTCAACGGAGTTCACGCTGATTACCACAGACCAACGGATACTGTTGACAAAATTGAATTTGACGTAATGGCTCAAAGAGGTCAGTTGGTATTCCATACTGCTTGGATTTTGGCTAACCGCGATCAAAGAGTACCTGTTGATAGAACAGATGATATGACTTACGATCGTTAAAAATCACGATTGAATTAAATTTGAAAAGGGTTACTTTCGGGTAACCCTTTTTTTATGCAAAGCACTCTACATATTCTCAATGGCGATAGTAGCCTTTACCTTCTTACTAAATCGGGCATTAGCGGAGACAGCGCGGTTTGGCGCGAAGTATTAAGCGATGGCCCTGTGCTTAATTCCTTCGGAACAGATGAATTTTGGCGAGCTAGAGAAACTTTTATGACTTCTTTTACTCAAACCAGCTCAAGTGACTATGAAGAAAAGGTTATTGATGAGTTTAAGAAAATCCAAAACTTCGAAACCTATAATGAAGTGGTTCTTTGGTTTGAATACGATTTATTCTGCCAAGTGAATTTAATTGCGCTACTTCATTGGTTTAAACAACAAGACAGAGGTGATGTCAAAATTTCTCTAGTTTGCGTAGGGCAAGTTAGAGGCTATAAAAAACTAATGGGCTTGGGAGAATTACCCACTGAAATGTACCCTAGCTTATTTGAGCAGAGAAGAATTTTAGGTAGGAATGATTTCAATTTTGCCTCTGATGCTTATCAAGCCTTTTGCTCTAATGACCCTAGAGATTTGGAGAATTTCACTCTTCTTCCCTCCAACGAATTCCCTTATTTGGCCAAAGCTTTTCAAGCACACTTAATGCGTTTCCCCTCATCCGAATCAGGCCTGACTTTGATCGAGCAGAAATTCATTGAGTTTATTGAATCAGGAAAAGATACTGAAAGCGCCCTCATTGGAGCTTTGCTTCAATGGCAAGAATACTACGGATTTGGAGACCTTCAGTATATAAATTACTTGAAGCGACTAAGCCCAATCTTAGATGTAGAATCAACCATCACGATAAAAAAGAATTACCGTTCAGCACAGATTCACAGAAATTATTTTCTTGGAGGGGCATTGGTAAGCGAATGGGAATGGAATGAAGAAGACCAAGGATTAAAACCAAAACCACTACATTAAAAAAGGCGCAACTCTCGCTACGCCTGTCATTCTATTTTTTTATGTAGATTAATTTCTACTAAGTCTCACTCTGCCGTCTTCGGTTCTAATTTCCACATTGGCCTTACCTCCAGCCAACTTGAATTCCGAACGATGGTCTGATTCCCGAACAGTTTCAAATGCACTTGAAGCGCGAACACTACCATCATCCTTAAGTATTGAAAATTCTCCACCTCCGTTGGTAACTACAAATTCAATTGAAGAGTCTTCACCCCGAACAATATACCTTCCATTATCTGATAACGAAGTTTCTAACATCACATCTCCATCTTCAATATCAATATCAATGTCGCTAAAGTTTCCAGCCCTCACTTCCACATCACCATCTTCAGACTCGACAGTTAAAGCCCCACTTCCTCCATCAATTCTAAGGTCTCCATCTTCAAGTCTAAATTCTAAATCACTGCTTTTGCAATCAATAATTTCAATATCTCCATCTTCGGTTTCCATATAAATTTTGCCATTTACATTTCTAACCACATAATCATCGTCTTCGCCTTTCACACGAATAGAAACCGACTCAGGTAATTCAATATCAATACGGTAATCAGTCCTAATAGAACCCATTTGAATTCTAACGCCACTTCTTTCACGCTCAGTGATATGTAAATCATCACCTCGATTTTCTACAATCACATTGAATTCTGATCTGCCAGAAGAAAAGCCTCTTACTTCTTGCGTACGGTCAATTTTAACATGAGCATCGGCTCTACTACTTCCTGTAATTCTTACTTCAGCATCTTCTGAATTTAGATAGAGCGTTCCCGAAGCGCCAATGCTATAAGTCTTATCTAAGTGGAATTCGCCATCCCTCTGGGCATTGGCCTTTGGTGCTGTAACAAGGCAAACCAGCCCTATTCCAACAGATATAATCATTTTTTTCATTGTTATTTGAGTTTTGATCTAATAGTAAATTTAATAGAATTCGACCAGATTTCTATTTTCTCTTTCCTTTACGCTGCCCTTTACCCTTTGTTCTACTCGAAGATGGCTTTCCTCCCTTGGTTGAGAATTTCTTCTTTTTCTCATGAAATGCTCCTTTAAAATTTGGATCATCTTTCTTTTTAAGGTCATCAATTGCCCGAGCAATTTCTTGTGACTCTATAAAAGGTGTTTTTTCTACAAATACTTCTGAAGGAAGATTGTGACGAGTAATTGTATTCTGAATTAGTGCTTCGATTTTAGCTACCGAAAACATTTCCAATTCATTGGCAAAAGTGATGGCAATTCCGGCATTATTGGCCCTACCAGTTCTTCCTATCCTGTGCACGTAGTCTTCATCTATTAAAGGCACATCAAAATTGATTACATGGCTCACCATGCTAATGTCCATTCCTCGCGCTGTAACATCGGTTGAAACCAATACCCTGATATCTCCTTCCTTAAATTCATACATGGCGTTGATTCGAGAGTTCTGCCCCTTATTGGCGTGAATCACTCGAACAGGCCCAAGCTGCTTTCGCTCAATAAATTTAGAAACGTTATCGGCATTGGTTCTTGTTTTGGTAAAAACAATCACCCGCTGAAACTCTTCTCGCTTCAGAAAATATTCTAGTAGGTTAATCTTAGTCTTAAAGTTAGGCACTTCATAAAGTCGCTGCTCAATGGTATCAATTACGGTAGCTTGTGGAGCTATTTCAATTTTCTCAGGAAATTCCAGAAAGTCTTCAGTCAGCAAAATCACTTTATCGTGCATGGTTGCAGAGAAAAGCATATTCTGGCGTTTTCTAGGAACTACTTCAAGCACATTCTTGATCTGAGGCATAAAACCCATATCCATCATTTTATCGGCTTCATCCAACACCATAGTTTTGATTAACTTAGTATGAATTACCCCCTTTAAATAAATATCTAAAAAGCGTTGTGGCGTACTCACTATTATATCCACGCCTTTTTCAATAGCTTCTATTTGCTGTTTTGGCCCCAAACCTCCATATAAGCTCACGATTCTTAAATCTGTATAACGAGACAATTCCCTAGCATTATCCTCGATTTGCATTACTAACTCACGTGTTGGAGCTAATATTAATGCCCGCGCATGATCTCCCTGAGCATATTTTAACTTCATAAGAATAGGCAGTACAAAGGCAGCAGTTTTACCCGTTCCCGTTTGTGCTATACCCAATAGGTCATGCCCTGCCAAAGCGATTGGAATGGCCCTTTTTTGAATTGGTGTCGGTTCGGTATACCTAAGATCATCTATGGCATTGAGGAACTGGCGACTCAATTTTAATTCTTCGAACGAAATGTTTTCTTCGGCCATAAATTGCAGAGGAGTTATTTGGTAATAACTTGCAATTACGTTAACCCATTACACAATAAAAAACACTAGCATGTCTTCAATACTGATTCTCAACGGAAAGTTGATCAATGAAAACAAAATTTTTGAAGCCGACATCTTTATAGAAAATGGTTTCATCCAAAAAATCGACAAGGATCTTCAGCACCTCAATGCCGATGAGGTGATTGACGCCAGCGGTCAATATGTATTGCCTGGGTTAATTGATGACCAAGTTCACTTTAGAGAACCAGGACTTACTCATAAAGCAGAAATTTATACAGAATCCAAGGCAGCTGTGGCAGGCGGCATTACTTCGTTTATGGAAATGCCCAACACAGTACCTAACACGTTAACCCAAAAATTACTTGAAGATAAATATCAAATTGCAGCTAAAAACAGCTTGGCCAATTACTCCTTCTTTATGGGAGCTTCAAACGACAACTTGGACGAAGTTCTGAAAACTGATCCACGAAAAGTCTGTGGTGTAAAAGTATTTATGGGTTCTTCTACGGGGAACATGTTGGTTGATAATCAGAAGACGTTAGAAAATATTTTTGAAAATTCCCCTACACTTATTGCCACCCATTGCGAATCGGAAGAAATAATTCAGGCCAATACCGCCAAAGCGAAGGCCAAATATGGAGAAGATGTTCCAATGAGTGAACATCCAATTATTAGAAGCGCAGAGGCTTGTTACGCTTCTTCATCCTTTGCTGTTGACTTGGCCAAAAAGAAAAGCGCAAGACTTCATATTCTGCATATCTCAACTGCGAAGGAGCTTGAACTCTTCAGAAACGACATTCCTTTGAGGGAGAAAAAAATCACGGCAGAAGCCTGCGTTCACCATCTATGGTTTTCAGATCAGGATTACGCTGAAAAAGGGTCATTTATTAAATGGAACCCAGCTGTTAAAACAGCTTCGGACCGAGATGCAATTTTAAAAGGGGTAATAGAAAACAGGATTGATGTAATTGCTACGGACCATGCTCCGCATACCTTGGCGGAAAAAGAAAACAGCTATTTCAAAGCTCCTTCAGGTGGCCCATTGGTACAGCATTCTTTAGTCGCATTGCTTGATCTTTACCATCAAGGTAAAATAAGCTTAGAAAAGATTGTAGAAAAAACCTCTCATGCGGTTTCAGACCTATTCCAAATTGACAGAAGAGGTTATTTAAGAGAAGGCTATTATGCAGACATTGCTATTGTAAACTTAAATAATCCTTGGCAAGTAAGCAGGGAGAATGTGCTTTCAAAATGCGGATGGTCTCCGTTTGAAGGGCATCAATTTAAATCTAGAGTTACCAATACAATTGTTTCTGGTAAAAGAGTGTTCTCAAATGGAGAAATAAATAATATAGGTTCTGGAAATAGATTAGAATTTGATCGATAAAAATGAGTTAAGAGTATTTGCAAATTCAAACCGAACTCTTACATTTGCAAACCCAATTAAATGGTGGTTGTAGCTCAGTTGGTTAGAGCATCGGTTTGTGGTACCGAGGGTCGTGGGTTCGAGTCCCATCTTCCACCCAGAAAATTTAGAGAGTTACTTAAGTAGCTCTCTTTTTTTATGCCCGAATAGTGCTGAAAACAATTTTATATACAAGTGAATCCATCAATCAGGATAAATAACTTATATTCGTATTGATGGATCTCGACCAACACCCAGGCAAAAAGATAAAGTGGATTATCGACAATTACGAGAAAGGAAATTCGGCAGAGTTTGCTCGGAAGGTGGCTCTATCAGGCCCCACTGTTAAATCGTATATTGATGAAAAAACAAAACCGGGATATGATGCACTTCAATCCATTTTGAGGGTTTACCCTCAAATTAACCTACATTGGTTTATTCTAAACCAAGGTCCAATACAAAGAGAGTTACAAGATAATGAGCTAGATATTCTGGAAGAAAACCATAGACTTCGTGAAGGGATTAAATCGCTTTATGCTGTTTATGTAGAAGGAAACAATTAAAGGTCTCTTCTGATTTTATCCAAGATCTCTTGGGCTTTGGCTGCTCTAACCTCTCGCACACGCTTTTCAATCAATATTCGTCTTTGCTTGGTAAGAAATAACTGAAAGTGATACAATAAAAAGGTAAGCAATAACACCACCCCCAATCCCAATGGCCAGTATTCTTTAATCAAAGCCAATTGCTCAGCCTTTTCTCTCCTACTACTTAATACTTGATCTATTCTAGTGTTAAAAGCTTGTAAGCTAGGGTTATCCTTCTGGTTACGCTGTATATCCATCCAGTTTCGGATATTTGAGGTATATAAATCGCCATAACGAGCGGCCTTGGTAATATCAATCTGTAAATAAGCCTTTTGTAGCCAATCATATATCATAAACAAATCTGGCTCTGCTTCAATTTTATCGAAGGTTTTTAGAGCCAACTCCCACTTCTCAATGGCCGCAGTTGAATTTCCTTTTTTATATTCAAGCTCACCATAATCTAAGAGAGTAACAAATTGAGAACGTGCACTTGAATGTTCAATTTTTAATGCTAGGGCTTCAGAATACCACTTTTCAGCTTTTTCCAAATTCCCTAACCTTAAATAACTAGCACCCAAGTTTTGTAAGGCTATTGCTCTAGTATCTGGATCAATGCCATTATTAAATGCTACATAGGAAAAAAAGTTCTGTGCCTCTAAATAATCCTTATTAGCAAGCTTAATAATCCCTAACTGATTGAGAGCCCTAGCCAAAGACACTGTATCTCCTTTAAATTCTGATTCCTCCCAAAGATTCAATAAAATTTCACCCGCTCCTGTATAGTCTCCACTATTCTTCATTTGCATGGCCATAAAATACGGAAGGTCTACAAGCAAACTCAAATCACCATTTTGCTTTGCCAATTCAGGGTATCTTCTCACATAAACTCTAGCCGTTTCATAAGCTTCTTTATAGAAGGCAGCTGCCATCTTATAATCAGAATATTTTGATTTAATGAGAGCTAGATTTCGTAAAATAGATACTTTATTATATAAATCAATAGTGTCAGACTTCTGTAAATAATTCAGCGCGTCAGAATAGTTTATATAAGCAGACTCATAATCTCTTACAGTCATGCCGATGTAACCCATTGTGCTTTTTGCCACTACCATACGATAAGTATCCCCTCTTTTGAAAGCCAATGAAAAGGCTTCTTGAGTAAGTTCAATAGCCTCTGTAGAGCGATCATTACCCAAAGCATGCAAAGCTTTTCCCACTAAATCATTATACTCCTTTACTTGCCCAATGAGAGTCAAGGGAAAAAGCATAATCATCAAAAGGAATAGTCTTTTCATTTTAGGCACAAAAAAGCCAGACAAGAAATTTTACCGCCTCAATATCGGTATTATTTCAAGTCAAAACAAAACAAAAAGACAGAAATATATAGTTAACCTTAACTATGAACCTTAGCCATTAGTTTTAGGCAATCTTGGAGGCATCGGCTTATCTTCTTCTTCTTCAGGGGTAGAGCTTTTTGGAGCATCAAGGTTTGCATCAATGGTAGTATCTGGCTCTATAGGTTGTGGAACAGTATCCATGTTATCAGCACAGCCCATAGCAAATAATACAAATACGAATAAAATGGTTAACTTTTTCATAATGTTGGTTTTAGTGTTTAGACCCGAATATATGATTTCTATTTCACTCAACACCAATAGTATAACAATTTTTATTTCAACTATTAGTATAACCAAATTATATTATAAAACCCTTTGTTTGAATTAAATTATATCTGCATTAAAGTGTACTATTCATCTTGGAGAATAATGTGGTATTTCAAAAATTACCGACTGAAATTTACTCCTTAATAAAGGCGGATTGGTGGGATTTATTAGAAGCAAAGAAAATCAACCATTTCATAGGGCGAAACTATCGATGGTACTGTTTTTATATTCTACAGAGAAGTAAGATTTAAAAAAGTCATCTTCGAAAACAGAAGCACCAACTGTTGAGTCAATTAATTGAAGCAACCCGCCATTTTTACTTTTTGGGCGAATCCTTTTAAAAATAACCTTCGAGTTATTACTATGACAGTTTCTCAACAATAAATGGTCTGCACGTATTTCATTCAAGTACAAATTTGAATATTCACCAAAGGTTCCTATCTCCATTTTGGATGCTGTTAGCTTTTCAATCCTAATGGCATTAAATTTTTCGGGACATAAGTAAAATTCTGATGCACTTGTATTATCAATCCCGTTATTAAGAATATTCACCTTGTCCAATAGGTTGTTGCATCCAATATAGAGGGAATGGAATTTAGAATTTGAGAGATATTCTAAATGATCGATCTTACAGGCATGAATTCTTAAAGCTCCTGCATCTGGATTAAATTTATAGACTAAATCACCAATCACACAATTCTCAAATTGAATATTGGCTACTCTACTAGATTCAATAGCTACTTCATCAATCTGACAGTTTTCAAAAACCCATTGTGATGATACGTCCGATTCTGATACTATCAACTGTGGGAGCCTACAATTCTTAAAATGATATATGTGTTGTGAGTGAAATTGGCCATTTTCTAACTGAACAGGCTCTTTTAGACTGAAAGCAAATCCATTAATGAGGAAATCATAATCTTTTCCTTCAATTATTTTAATAAAATTCGATTGGCTTAAAGTTCTCATGCAAAATTTTTTAAACAACAGATTAAGGATAGGCATGTACATACCAACAGCACCCTTATAGAATAAGGAGGGAAGCCAACTTCTCTATGAAGTTCAATATAGATGTGTCTCTGTTCTTTTGTAAACGCAGAAAATTACTTTGTTTACGACCATGAAGGTATAAAAGGAAAAAATTAAAAACAACTAAAGTTTAAGTCGAAGAGCTCTACACATTCTATTTTAAAAATTTTATACCCTCAACTAAATGCTATTCAGAAACTAATCTTTGCAGAAAACATAACCAAGCTAAGCAATAATGAATTTCAAAGCATATACCACCTATAAATTAAACACATAAATAGTTGATATTTAACTTTTTAACTCGTTAATTCCCGTTGTGTTATTGCCCAAATTATTAACACAAAGAGACTCATTTTATTAGTACCATTAATTAGGCCCAACCTATGAATACAGCTCTGACTATATCGGACGTTTTTCAATCGCCTCAAAGCCTCCACTGTGCTCAAAAAATTAAGGAATGGATTGACGGCAATACGTTCTATACAAAACAGCATCTAATTTGGAATATTGGAGTTACCAATGCCGAAAACCTACTAAATATCGAATCTACTGTTCGACACGACATGACATGCAAGCATTGGCGATACTGGAACAATGATAGTTTTAAAGATGCCATGGAAACCTTGCGCAAGTTGAACAAGTCACCAAACGTGATTAAATCACCCTACAATGACTACGCTTCTAAAGGGTCTTATGTGTTTATCTACAAGACCATAATTCCGCACGACAGCCGATTGTTTCATACTTTACATACCTAAGCCCATTAGATTTCTGCAAATTGATTATATTAGGCTATGGCAAATACTTTTTTCGATTTCTTACAACTGAACATCCATGAGCAGGTGAAAGAGCTTTACCAAAATGGAAAGTTCATTGTTGGTATTCGCTATTATGGCTATAAGGTAAACCTCTATTTGCTCCAAGATTATTACCTAGAAGTATTCTATAATCACAAATTAGATAAGATTGAAAAAATAGACTTACTCGACTTTTCGCATAGCAGAATGAAGTTCTATGCGGATCAAATTTCCTTACCTTCTTTTGTTAATTCTTAGTATTCTGAAGCTCTTTATAAATTTTGAGTACCTGAGGAATTAGCAATTTACTGCCTCCATTATCAATTAAATAATCCGACACTTCTCTTCTGCGTTTATCATCAACTTGATTGCTCATGATGTCTAACACTTGTGCCTTATTTCGTTGTATATCACGCATAAGCACACGGTTAATTCGAACATCTTCGGGAGCAAGTATAGTGATCAATTTATCCAATCCAGTATATGAGTCATTTTCAATAAATAACGCAGCTTCTTTAATCAGCACCTTGGCACTTTGATTATTCTCCCATTGTAAAAAATCCTTTGCCACGGCCGGATGAACTAAGCCATTTAACTTATTCAACTCTTCTGTATTTGAAAAAACCTTATTTGCCAAAAAGCTCCTATTAAGCAAACCATCAGGCAAATAGCTTTCTGCACCAAACAAATTCATCACCTGATTCTTAAGTAATTTATCATTGCTTAACAGGTATTTTCCACGATCATCTGCGAAATAAATGGGGACACCTAGCTGATGAAAAATTTTACAAACCGTGGTTTTGCCAGAGCCTATCCCCCCTGTTATTCCAACGATTAATGGGTCAGTCATTATCTTTCAAATTAACTTCAATAGCAGATAACTCAAGATTCTCTATAAAAGAGGGCTGTTTTGCTATTCTAATAGGTATTGTATTGTCGCCCTTTTTTAGCTTGGCATAATCTGCTGATAAAACCAGATTGAGTGAATCCACGCTACGCGTTTCATTGACCAATATATCATATGAAACAACCACCCGATTGGGTTCAAATGAATTGTTTGTGTTCTTAAAATTAATTGGGTTTATAGGAAGCTCCACTTCTCTTCTGACAAGTTCAGTAACCTCAAACTTCACCGTTATTTCCTCTATATTGGTAGAAATTAAGTCTGTGCCAAAGTTTTCTATACTGAATTTTTGATCTACGTTTTTACTAAACTCTGAATCTCCAGCACTGATTATGATAGGTCGTTTAATTGTGTCTAGCATACTTTTGGGGCCACTAATTATTAAACGATTTGGCTCCACTAAAATGGAAGAAGTGACTTTCCTGTTTGGAGCTAGCTTAATCTGGGTGGAGTCGAATACCACTTCCACATCGATAGTAGCGCGCTCATCAAGGTTAAATATTAGCGAGTCTTTAAGAATATAATTAATCGAAACTGGATCCAATTGAGGGGCAATGTCTTGCCTCAGGTTGCTGGCCAACCGATAATTATCTCGAACGGGATTGTCTAACTCTATAACCAATGGACTCATACTAAAACCAAAAGAACGAGTCATTAAGTCCCAACCTCCGCCAGTAACTTCAAGGGGAAGCTTATCTGGAATTTCTGACAAGGCTACGTAAAGAGAGTCGTTGTAAACTACCTTAATCGGGTAGTTGATTTGGGTAACGTAATCGGATTTATTTAGGGCGCTAAAAAACCAAAAGGTGGTAGATATTATTATGCATAATACTACCACCTTCAATTTTTCGTCCTTTGTACTGGGCGTATTGAAAGATCTTTTTAGAATTTCAATTATTTCTTCAGCACTTTTCAATCACACTTAAGCTTTACCGGCCACTTTTTTACTTGCTTCTAAAGAAATGGCACTTTTTTCAAACTTGATTTTAGCCCCTTTCTCAACATCCAAGGTAATAGTGTCTTCATCCATTTCGGCTATTCTTCCATGAACACCGCCAATGGTAACAATTCGATCACCCTTTTTAATGTCGTTAATAAAGTTCTTCTGGTCTTTTTGTTTTTTCTGTTGTGGTCTAATCATAAAGAAATAGAACACTAAAGCAATACCTCCAAAAAGAAGCAACTGCTGCATCCAACCTCCACCAGCAGGTGCGTTGGCTTGTAATAAAATACCTTCTAACATTGTGTTATTTAAAAATTATGGAGCTGTAGATGTTTGAACAAAACCTCTTAAGCTTAATCTAGTTTGTTTAGGATTGGTATTGGCTACAATGGTAATCACAGGGCTTTGCTGACCAGTTTTTCCTTTGCTGTCAAATCTAACAACAATCTCACCTGTTCCTCCTGGTGCAATTGGCTCTCTAGAGTAGCTAGGCACTGTACAACCACATGAAGCAGACGCGCTTTGAATAGACAATGGCTCCGTTCCAGAGTTTGTGAATTTAAATGTATGATTCACCACTTCTCCTTGCTGAATTGTGCCGAAGTTATAAAGTGTTTGATCCCACTTAAAGGCTGCATTAGCACTAAGGTTTTGTTCTGGGTTATTCACTACAGTTTGAGCTGGTAGCGTGCCGTTATTTCTTACTACACCGCCATTCTCAAGTTGATTGACTCTTCTTTCCAAAGTAGCAAGTCTCTTTTCCATGTCGGCATTACCGCAAGAAGATGCGATAAAAAGCAACGCTACTAAACTCAATAGAGATAATTTAGTTTTCATAATTCTATATTTAGTGTTTGTCTCCAGACTTAATCTGACCAATCAGATTGTCTACATCCGTTAATAATTGTTCTGCTTTCAAACGTGCTTCAGAAACCACTTTTTCTCCTTCAGCTTTTGCTTCAGAGGCTATTTCATGTTTTCCGTTGATAAGATCTTCCAATAAATCCTCTAGCTGTTTCTTATACTTATCTAGCTGATACGAAAGTTTGTCTCTTGTGTTCGATCCTTTATCTGGGGCATACAAAATACCCAAAATAGCACCCGTGGCTGCGCCAATTACAAATGCTAATACGTTGCTTGATCCTTTACTCATTAACGTTTATTTATTATCCATTAAACCTCTACCACTCTTTTTCAACATTCCTGATGTTTTTAGCTCTACACTGATCACATCAAGTATTCCGTTTATGAATTGTTTACTCTTTGGAGTACTGTAGTTTTTCGAAAGCTCAATATACTCATTTATAGTAACCTTTACAGGTATACTTTGGAAATTCAGCATTTCGGCAATTGCCATTTTCAGTATGATTTGGTCGGTAATTGCCAGCCTGTCAACTTCCCAATTCTTTGTTTTTGCACCAATAATTTTGCTGTATTCTTCATCGTTCTCAACAACTGATCTAAATATTTTCTCGAAAAAGGACTTGTCCTCTTCCCAGTTGTTAGAGAAATCTGGCAGGTCAAACTCTTTTGGCGAGCTGGTTTCTTCGAGGTCGCGTATGGAGCGACTCACCAAACTACGAGCAATTGCCTTGTTCTCTTGCCAGAAAATATCTCTTTCTTCGAAGAAGGATAAAATCATGTCAATTTTAAAAACCTCCTGCTTAACAATGTGGTCTACAATTGCTTTATCCTCTTCGAATGAAGGATTGGCCGTTCTACGGTATTCGTTGTATACCTCATCCTTCTTCAGAACTTCTTTGTACCAGTTCTTTACATTCTCTTCTTCGTCTTCCCACCCGATGTTCCTTTTCACCAAAGCTACCTGAACCTTAGAAGAGTTTCTAAAAAACTCAATCACCTTGTTTTTAGAAAAGTTATAATCGCCCACAATGAGCTTTTCAGGAGAAAGTTTAGATTTTTTATCTGCTTCTACCTTTGAGTAGTCAGACCATGCAATTAGCAAGCTCACTACTTCTAAGAATCGATCTACCAAAGATTCTGCATCGAGAATCATAGAAGACAGCATATGATCGAAATCCTTTTTTTGGCTTGCCAAGTAGCTTTTATAAGCATTATTTGCCTCCTTCTGGGCTACCTCTGCTATTACCTCAGATGGATCTAATGCCGTACCATTGATTTTATTGGCATAAACACGCTTACATTGCTGTCTTTGTGTTTTTAGTAAATCACGGTCTTGAACTTCCATCGAGTTTAAATCGGGTAGGAAAGCCTCATCAATTTCAGCCAAACCTAGGTTATAGTTAGCTTCTTTGCATTGACCATAAGCGAATAATGACTGCATCGCTTTTACTCTTAGTGATCTCCTGTTAAGCATTTCAAAATTTTAAAGAACGGTAAAAATAAAAAGTAGAAGGGAGTTTTAACAACCCCCTTGCATTATATTAAAATGAAAGTTTAACTCTACCTACGTCTTCGATTCTCTTTTCGGCCAATAGCATGGCTGCTTTCTGAGAAGGAATTCCGTCTTGATCAGCTTTCGCTAAAATATTTGTACATGTATCGTAAATCTTCTCGGTCCACATATAGGCCAAGTCTTTACTATACGAACCTCTAAGTTCGCCAGTAATATTAATAATACCGCCCGCATTTATTACAAAATCAGGAGCATACACGATACCCTTTTCGATGAGCATGTTGCCATGACGTGCCTCATCTTTCAACTGGTTGTTAGCTGCTCCAGCGATTACTGAGCATTTAAGCTTCGAAAGAGTGTCGTCATTAATGGTTGCTCCCATAGCACAAGGCGCATAAATATCTACATCTAAACCGTAAATTTCGTCCATTCCTACTACGGTTGCACCTGTTTTCTCAGAAACCATTTTCAACCTGTCTTGGTTGATATCGGTCATAAAAACTTGAGCACCTTCTTTTGTTAAATGCTCAACCAAGTACATTCCTACTTGACCAACACCTTGAACAGATATTTTCTTACCAGCAAGCGAATCAGAGCCGTATGCTTTTTTTGCCGCGGCCTTCATACCAACATAAACACCATAAGCTGTAACCGGAGAAGGGTCTCCACTACCGCCCATTTCAACAGGTAAACCAGTTACATGTTGTGTTTCCATACCGATATGTTCCATATCGCTGGTTTTCATATTCATGTCTTCAGCAGTAATGTATTTACCATTTAGGCTGTCTACAAACTTACCGAATCTGCGAAGAAACGCTTCATTCTTTAATTTAGCAGGATCGCCAATGATTACAGCCTTTCCTCCACCAAGATTAAGCCCAGATATGGCCGCCTTGTAGGTCATTCCTCTTGAAAGTCTTAAAACATCTATGGCTGCCTCTTCTTCAGTTGCGTAGTTCCACATACGGGTTCCGCCTAGGGCTGGCCCCAATACTGTGTTATGAATACCGATGATTGCTTTTAAACCAGTTGGTTCATCGTGGCAAAAAACCACTTGCTCATGGCCTAGCTTGGCAGCTTGTTCGAAAATTGAGATGCTCCCCACTTTTTCTGTTCCGTTTACCTCTACCATTATTGTCAATTTGTAGTTTAAGTTATATTTGCCACATCCTTCGCTGATTTGGCCTTTTCTACTGGTGGGCAAAAGTAAGCGAAAAAGTGAAGAATTCTAAAGAATAACTGACGACAGGCAACCTTATTGCAACCTGTTCTGTTAAGCAAAACGTGAAAGAACTAAGCCACCTTAATAAATACCTTCTCAAGTATAAGCTGCTTCTTGTTTTAGGAATCATCTTTTTGATCGTATCTAACTATTTCGCCATTTGGCCTGCCAAGGTGGTGCGCTACGCAATTGATTATGTAACAGAGAGTTTTGCGCTTTATCATGTTTTTGAAGGTGGCAACTTGGGAGGTACTCTTTTCAATAAGCTTGAAGTTGGGGTTGTTATTCTCGGTATCTTAATTCTTGTAATGGCCTTACTTAGAGGTTTCTTTCTCTTTTTGGTTCGGCAAACCATTATTGTAATGTCTAGAAAAATTGAATACGACTTGAAGAATGAAGTCTATGTTCAATACCAGAACCTCCCCCTTAGCTTTTACAGAAAGAACAATACTGGCGACTTAATGAACCGAATTTCGGAAGATGTAAGCCGTGTGCGCATGTATTTAGGACCTGGAATTATGTACGGTATCAACCTGCTCGTTCTTTTTCCAATGGTAATTTACGAAATGCTGAAAGTAAATGCAGAGCTCACTTTTTATGCACTTTTGCCACTTCCTTTACTTTCTGTAAGTATTTACTTCGTAAATAATGTGATCAACAAACGATCGGAGGAAATTCAACAGAGCCTTTCGAGTATGTCTACCTTTACGCAAGAGGCATTCTCTGGAATACGCGTAATCAAGGCCTTTGTGCGTGAGAAAGATTCCGTTAAAAACTTCTTGAAAGAAAGCGAAAACTACAAGCACAAATCGCTCCGATTGGTTTTCGTAAACTCGCTTTTCCACCCCTTAATTATGGCTTTGATTGGTCTGAGCGTAATCCTTACCATTTACATAGGCGGTAATCAGGTTATCGATGGAAAGATCAGCTACGGTAACATTGCCGAGTTTGTGATTTACGTAAACATGCTCACATGGCCCGTAACCGCCTTGGGATGGATTACCAGTATTATTCAAATGGCCGCTGCTTCGCAAAAAAGAATCAACGAATTCTTGAAAGAGAAAAATGACATTGTTTCTGAAAAGAACTTAGATGTAGAGCTGAACGGGAATATCAAATTTGAAAATGTAAGCTTTACCTATCCAGATTCTGGCACCAAGGCTTTGAAGAATATTAGCTTTGAGGTGAATGCCGGAGAATCGATTGCTATTATTGGCACTACGGGTTCAGGTAAAAGCACCATCGCCAATTTGATTGGAAGAATGTACGATGCCACCGGTGGCGAAATATCTATTGACGGCCGCAGTATTAAAGATTACCGACTGTCGAAATTAAGGTCTCAAACGGGCTATGTACCACAAGATGTTTTCCTTTTTAGTGATTCTATTGGAAGTAACATTGCTTTTGGTGCTGACGGTATTTCTAAAGAAGATATTATTCAGGCTGCTAAAGATGCCGATTTGTATGAAAACATAATGGATTTCCCGAAAGGTTTTGAAACCATGCTAGGCGAACGTGGAATCACACTTTCTGGTGGACAAAAACAAAGGGCATCCATTGCCAGAGCTATTGTACGAAATCCTAAAATCTTGATTATGGATGATGCACTTTCTGCTGTAGATACAAATACCGAAAACACGATTCTTAATAGCCTTCAACGCATTATGAAAGGAAGAACTTCGGTCATTATTTCTCACCGTGTTTCTTCCGCCAAACTCGCTGATAAAATCATTGTGTTAGATGATGGTGAAATCATAGAACAAGGCACCAACGAAACCCTACTTGCTAAAAACGGAGTTTATAAAGAGCTTTACGATAAGCAACTACAGCAGGAAGAGGTGGATTAAAAGCTGCGGGAAGCTTAATTTTTCACTGGCATATCAATCACCATTTCTGTTTCTGAAAGGTATTTTTCGATGGTGAATGTTTGAGGTATCAAGCCAGTTTCTTCTGCCTTTTCTTTCAATTTAGCCTCAATGGTTTCCGGACCAGGAATTACCGCATTGTTCGCAAGAATAGTGGCGCGAATTGCTTTTTGTGCAGGCACTTTTACTAAAGCATAACCAGCAGGTAAGTCAAGTGTATCGGCTGCGTTATTGAGTAAAACCCCAATAAAAAGTTTGATTTCCTTTTTCGCTAAAGTGGTATCGTTGTAATGTAGAATGGTCAATTCACCATCAATAGTGCCTCCAATGGCAAAATCTTTAGCTTCAAAAAAGTAATCTTCAATTTCTTTGGCATCTGCCTTTCCTTGAAACATTCTGCCCACTAGGTGGTAATTGTTCACATTTTCAACTGTGTATTCAATACTGTTGAGTCCACCTAAATACACATACAATGCACCCAAACCCATTACCACCACCGCTAAAGCGATTATGACATACTTTTTCATATCTATACTGTTTTCACTTCTTTGTACTGCATTTTATACAAGTTGGCGTAGAATCCACCTTTATCTAAAAGTTCTTGGTGGCTACCAATTTCCTTGATTTCACCTTTATCGAGCACGATTATTTTATCCGCATTCTGAATGGTAGAAAGCCTATGGGCAATCACAATGGCTGTTCTTCCTGTCATCAGTTTTTCAATGGCATGTTGAATCATTTCCTCTGTTTCTGAATCTACAGAAGAAGTGGCTTCATCGAGCACTATAATTTGAGGATCGTACACCATGGCGCGCACAAAGGAAATCAATTGGCGTTGCCCTACCGAGAGCGTAGCACCACGTTCCATTACATTATAATCGTAGCCACCTGGCAGTCGTTCAATAAACTTTTTTGCCCCAACAAGTGCTGCAGCTTCCTGAATTTTCTCATCAGAAATATCAGGGTTACCCATGGTAATGTTATAGCGAATGGTATCTGAAAACAAGAAAACATCTTGCAAAACCACTCCTATTTTTTCACGCAAAGCAGAAAGGTCATATTCTTTCAAATCATGACCGTCAATTTCAATGGTGCCTTTATTGATTTCATAAAAGCGGCTCAAAAGATTGATGATGGAAGATTTTCCAGCTCCCGTTGCTCCCACCAAAGCAATAGTTTCTCCTTCTTTAACTTCGAAAGAAATATCTTTTAGTACGTATTCTTCATCATTATAAGCAAACCAAACATTCTTGAATTTTACATCTCCTTTGAATTTTTCAGGCATATAAGTGCCTTCATCGGCAATGTTTTCATTGCTATCTAAAAGGGTGAAAATCCGGTTCGAACTTACAATCCCCATTTGTAGGGTGTTAAACCTATCAGCAATCATCCTTATTGGGCGGAAGAACATTTGAAGGTACATAATGAAGGAAATGATAAGGCCAGGCCCAATGCCAGAGTCATTCAAAATACCCCTTGCACCGTACCAAACCACCATACCAATGGCCGCTGCTTGAATAATTTCTGCCACAGGAAAATAGATAGCATAATATAGCACTGACTTAATATGTGCCTTTTCATGCTCCTTATTTATCTTTTTGAATTTATCGTATTCGCGTTCTTCAGCATTAAAAATCTGAACAATGTTCATTCCTGTTACATGCTCTTGCACATAAGAATTTAGGTTAGAAACTGCGTTCCGAACATCGTTAAAAGTGACTTTGATTTTCTCTTTGAAAATGTAGGTACTGAAAATAAGCAGCGGCAAAGTGGCTAAACTGATCAGCGTTAATCGCCAATCGAGGTAGAACATAAAGCCCATGATGAAAACGAGCTGAAGCAGGTCGCCAATCAAGGCTGCAATGCCCTCGCTAAATACATTTGAAAGTGTTTCAATATCCGAAACATTTCGAGTTACCAACCTACCGATTGGAGTTTTATCGAAAAACTTCAACTTCAGTTTTAGAAGGTGCTCGTAAAGTTTTATGCGTATGTCTTTAATAATGGTTTGCCCCACCCAGCCCGAAAGATAGGTATGGGCGTATTGCACAATGGCCAAAACAACCAGATGGATGACCAAAATAATCAGCATGGTCATTAGGCCTGCGTAATCGCCTTGCGGCACATAAGTATCGATGGAAAGTTGCACGATGTATGGCCTGATAGGCACCAAAACAGC
Organism: Roseivirga seohaensis subsp. aquiponti; assembly: GCF_001267955.1. Classification (NCBI taxonomy): domain Bacteria; kingdom Pseudomonadati; phylum Bacteroidota; class Cytophagia; order Cytophagales; family Roseivirgaceae; genus Roseivirga; species Roseivirga seohaensis. Next base: position 162,862 of record NZ_JSVA01000010.1, on the reverse strand, counting down.
GAGCAAAACGGTAAGAAATACGAGTAAATAAAATTGCTTGAGATAAGGCTTAGCAAAGCGAAAAAGTCGCTTAAGCACTTTAAAATCAACAATATTACCGCTTTTAACTTGTTCTTTTTCCAAAGGATTAGTTGCTATATAGAGAACTAGGATACGTAACTTTCGACAAAAACAGGCCTTTTGGTGGAGCTGCATCACCTGCGGCAGTTCGATCTTTTTGCTCTATAATTTTTTTAAAATCTTCTACTGTTATTTTTTCGAGGCCTACTTCGAGCAAAGTACCGACCAAGGCCCGCACCATACCCCTGAGAAACCTGTTGGCAGTAACGTGAAAAACCAAAGAATCGTTCTCGATTTGCCATTCCGCTCTGGTTATGTTACAAATAAAGTTATTCACATCGGTTTTTACTTTGCTAAAGCTTTCAAAATCTTGAACTCCCAATAACTTAGAGGCCGCTTGGTTCATTAAATCTATATTCAATGGTTTGGGAAAATAATAACTCAGCTCTTGTAAAAAAGGATTCTTGTTTTGGTTTACATAGTATTCATAAGCCCGTTCGGTAGCATTAAATCTTGCATGCGCATCGGGTTTGACTTCCAAAATGCTGTTAATCACAATATCGCGAGCAAAAAAACGATTTAGCCTAAATTTCAATTGCTCAACATCAATTGCTTCTGCGGTATCGAAATGAGCAATTTGCTGTTTAGCATGCACGCCAGCATCGGTTCTACCACTTGCCATAATGGGGGTTTGGACGCCTAATAATCTGAAAAGTGCGTTCTCAATCTCGGCCTGAAGCGTATGAGCATTCTTTTGGATTTGCCAACCATGGTAGCTGGTTCCTTTGTAGCTGATGTCGATGAAGTATCTCATTGAGCACGAAGTCGGAAGACCGAAGTCAGAAGTAGTTCTAAATTACAGTTTCTCGTAAATAATGGCCGCTCCTTGACCTACGCCAATACACATGGTTGCTAAGCCGTATTTCACGTTTTCACGTTTCTGCATTTCGTGTAGCAAAGTAGCCGAAATTCGAGTTCCACTTCCGCCCAGTGGGTGACCGATGGCAATTGACCCACCGTTTACATTCACAATGTCAGGATTCAACCCGAGTTCTTGAACACAAGGAATGGCTTGTGCCGCAAACGCTTCATTTACCTCGGCCAAATCAATATCGCTTGCAGTAAGTCCTGCTCTTTTTAATGCTTTTTGAGTAGCCGGAATTGGCCCTACCCCCATGCAGTCAGGAGAAACACCTGCAATGGCCATAGAAACTACTCGCGCCATTGGTTTTAAATTGAATTGCTTTAAAGTGGCTTCATTCACAATTAAACTTGCGGCAGCTCCATCATTAATTCCTGAAGAATTACCCGCTGTAACAGAGCCCCCTTTTCTAAAAGCTGGCGCTAAAGTACCTAGTTTTTCTACAGAAGAAAGTCTAGGATGTTCATCCTTATCAAAGATGATAGCATCACCTTTTCGTTGCGGAATTTCTACTGGTGCTAATTCATTTTTAAATTTTCCAGCCTCATGAGCCGCCTGATATTTCAACTGTGTATGGTGCGCAAATTCATCTTGTGCTTCACGGCTCACTTTCCATTTTTCAGCTACGTTCTCGGCTGTTTCGCCCATACCGTATGGATAGTGTAATTCTGAAAGTTTAGGGTTAATAAATCTCCAGCCAATTGTAGTATCATACATTTCGGTAGCCCTACCAAATGCGGTTTCAGATTTGCCCAAAACGAAAGGGGCGCGCGTCATACTTTCTACACCGCCAGCGATATACGCACCCGCTTCGCCCAACATCAACGCACGCGAGGCATCCATAATTGACTGAAGCCCAGAAGCGCATAGACGGTTCACGGTAACTCCACCTGTTTCAATAGGTAAGCCAGCCAAAAGCAGCGCCATTCTAGCCACGTTACGGTTGTCTTCTCCGGCTTGATTAGCTGCTCCAAAAATCACATCTTCCACAAATTTAGGATCGAAAGAAGGGTTTCGCGCCATCAAAGCTTTAATGACATGAGCCGCTAAATCATCAGGGCGAACTGATGCCAATGTGCCTCCGAATTTTCCGACTGGGGTTCTTACGATATCAACGATATAAGCAGTTTCCATAAACAAATTTGGGTTTGTGATTTTCGAGACACGAATTTAACTCAAATTAAATAGCAAGGAAAAGATTTACCAGAATAGACAAATCAACTACATTCTTTTAGATGAAGATCATTAGCCTAATTCTTGATGAATTAAATGACTTCCAACTCAAAGTGATTTGGTTATATTTGCAGCATAATTCAAAAAAGACATGATACAGCGAATTCAGAGCATTCTTTTATTAGGCGTTTCTATTTGTATGGGTATGGTTTTAGCCTTCTACATTTGGAGCGAAGTAAACCCAGAAACTTCAACGGGAATTTTATTTTCACCTATGGAAATGAAGGTGATTGATATGGGAGAAATGCCTCAAGATTCTTCTGACGATGTAATCACGCAAACTGAAAGTACTTGGTATTTGGCAGCATTGGCTGTTGCGGCTTCTTTAGTGGCTTTGTTTTCTATTTTCCAGTTTAAGAACAGATTAAACCAAATGAAATTGGGCGCACTTAACTCGCTTTTAATGGTTAGTTATTTGGGCGTATGCTTTTTTAAAGTAAACCAATTTGAAGAAATAGTAATGCCACAAGTGCAGGGCGGTTTTCACCTTGGCTTTATGTTGCCTGCTGGAGCCTTAATTTTAAATGCATTGGCCAACCGTTTTATTCGTAAAGACGAGCAACTGGTAAAGTCGGTAGATAGAATTAGGTAGCAGAAAACGGCAAAAGCCTATTGCCACCATTCTGGTTTTTGAAGACTACCTCTTTTTCTGCAATCAACGCACTGCTTGTAGGCGAAATATTTAACTCCGCTCCAAGGTCTATAATCGAAAAGTTCATATCGTTCGCGTACTGGAATTTCTACTGGCCTGACTTCTGAAGGAAGATCCCCAGCTTCATAAAAGGTTTTCATACTGTACTCATATTCTATAATGGAGCTCCCTACACAAGGTTGATAAACATATTCAAAAACCTCTTGATCTAAATCGGAGAGTTCTAGAAAGACCCTTTTACTACTTTCTCCGGAAGCCTCAAAATAACCAAGTACTTTTTCGTCAGGAGGAGAATCGATGGAAGAAATATTACCTACAATTACGCCTTGTTGCTTGTCAAACAATGAGCCATTCGATTCATTGAACAATTCAATTTTTCGATAGTAGCTATAGGCCTCAGCACTTATGGCCCGTTGTGTCACTTCAATAGAGTACATGGTAGTTATATCAAATTCGGATGCTGCTGAAAACTTTATGGGTACTTCCAGCAACTCTCTATTAATATTATTAATTGAAGTGCCTAGTACTACTTCATCAAATCTACTTTCTCTATAACATTCACTAATGTCTTCATTAACCTCAAAAAAATACCATACATCGTTATCGTATACCGCCTCCCATTTTTTAGGAAAAGGGACAATAATCTGATAAGCATCAGTCCATTCATAACGATAAAACTGGGTACTTTGACTGTCATCTTCTACATCAATAAAAAACTGAATCCCTGGGGTGGAAATAGCTTCTTGACCAACAGGTTCAACAACAAAACGATTATAAATTTCTGTGATTTCTGGCGCAGGAACCAATTTCTCAACAGATGACTGATATCTTTTTCCTTCACGAGTAGTAATAAAAAGCGTGTAGCTTTTTCCCGCTTCTCCTGCAAAAGAAGCTGAAGAAAGGTAATTACCTGAACTTTGTTCTGTAAAGTATGTGCGAATCCCCAGATTATCTTCTACCCAAACTGTGGCGCCAGTTGCAGCATTGAATGTATCATCTACATCTCCATCGATAGGCGAGGTGTAAAACAAACGTACTTCATGGGCTTTTGCCTGATCAGAAATATTGGCATCTACCACCAATAACTTCTCATAGGTAAAAGAAGCTGTATCTATTTCTTCGATGCATGCAGTAGGGAGCGAGAGCACTAAACATATGAAGCAAAACTTCGCTGTTATTTTGTAGGTAGTGTTTCCCATTGTTATTAATTATTTTCTAAAATTTGCTATGGCCACCACTCTGGTTTTCCAAGACTTCCTCTTGTTCTACAGTCTATACAAAGGCGATGAGCTAGGAACTTTGTATCAGTAAATGAATCATAATCATAGACCTCATAAAAAGCGCGTCTAACTAATTCATCCCCCAATAAATCCTCCGGAACGCCATTAGCTTTATAAAATAAATTTAGATCTCCTTCAAACTCCAGGGCATAATATTCTTCGCAGGTTCTGACTACATAGTCCATTACTTTTTCATCTAACTGAGAAGGTTCTAGAAAGACTCTTTTGCTGCTCTCTCCAGAAACTTCAAAATAACCCAATACTTTTTCGTCTGGCGAATCCATTGATGAAATATTACCCACAATTGCACCATGCTGTTTATCGAATAATGAGCCGTTTGATTCATTGAATAGTTCTATCTTACGATAGTAGCTATACGCTTGAGCACTGATTGCTCGCTGAGTTACTTCAATAGAATACATGGTGGTTACATCGAATTCAGAGGCCTTTGAAAACCTAATCGGTATTTCACGTAACTCGCCATTACTACTAGCCGAGGTGGCAAGCACTACTTCATCGAACCGACTTTCTCTATAGCACTCAGTAACATCAATATCGAAAGGAGCAATCACCCAAATGGGATCCCCTATACCATATATAGGGGTTGCTTCATATTTTTTCAGATAAGGGACTATCACCTGGTGCGCATCAGTCCATTCATAACGATAAAATTGGGTGCTTTGACCAGCATCTTCTACATCGATAAAAAACTGAATTCCTGGTGTAGGGTTAGCTTTTTGGCCAATCGGTTTAATAGCAAATCGATTATAAATCTCACTTATTTCTGGTGCAGGCACCAATTTCTCAACAGATGACTGATATTTTTTTCCTTCACGAGTAGTAATAAAAAGCGTGTAGCTTTTTCCCGCTTCTCCTGCAAAAGAAGCTGAAGAAAGGTAATTACCTGAACTTTGTTCTGTAAAGTATGTGCGAATCCCCAGATTATCTTCTACCCAAACTGTGGCGCCAGTTGCAGCATTGAATGTATCATCTACATCTCCATCGATGGGCGAGGTGTAAAACAAACGTACTTCATGGGCTTTTGCCTGATCAGAAATATTGGCATCTACCACCAGTAGTTTTTCATATGTAAAAGAGGTTGTATCTATCTCTTCAATGCAGGAAGTTGCGAACAAGACCAAGAGTATTAAGTAAACTTGAGTCAATGCTCCTTCTGTTATCCTTTTCATTCTGATCCTCTTTTCCATTTTCTTTAAATCATGTAAGATTGGAAGAGTCATATTGAAATAACTCTACATTGAAGAACTACATTTCTTTCAATTCATATTATTGCCACCATTCTGGTTTTCCTATACTACCCTTCTTTCTACAGTCTGCACAAAGGCGATGTGCCAAGAATTTAGTGCCAGTATACTGATCGTAATCGTAAAGCTCATAAAGTTCACGTATAGGAATTACAGAGCCTCTCAAATCTTCAGGAAGGTCGGTAGCTTCATAAAAAGTATTTAATGATCCATCAAAAGCCATAGCTGAATATGTTTCACAAGGCTTGGTTACATATTCATAAACTTCAGGGTCTAGCTCAAAAGGAGCTAAAAAAACCCTTTTGCTACTTGCGCCAGCCACTTCGAAATAACCCAACACTTGCTCATCAGGAGAGTCGATAGACCGAATATTCCCTACAATTATTCCTTGCTGCTTATCGAACAGCGAACCGTTTGATTCGTTGAAGAGTTTAATTTTTCGGTAGTAGCTATAAGCCTGCGGGCTAATAGCTCGCTGTGTAATTTCAATAGAATACATGGTGGTGACATCGAAATCAGTAGCTGGAGAAAAGCTAATTGGTATTTCACTTAACTCACCGTTAATATTTGTTGCTGAGGTGGCCAGAATCAGTTCGTTGAATTGGTTTTCTCTGTAACACTCCTGCACATCTTCATTAAAAGGGGTAATTCTATAGAACATTGCTAAACCCACATAATAAGGCGTGGCTTCCCACTTTTTGACAAAGGGAACCATTACTTGATGAGCATCAGTCCATTCATATCTATAAAATTGAGTGCTTTGGTCTGCCTCTTTCACATCGATAAAAAACTGAACTCCAGGTGTAGCGCCCCCCTCTTGGTCAGTTGATTCAATTGCAAAACGATTGTAGATGTCACTCACCTCTGGTGCTGCCACCAATTTTTCGAATGAAGATTGATATCGCTTTCCGTCATTGGTGGTAATAAACAGCGAATAGCTTCTGCCTGCCTCGCCAGCATAAGTGTCAGCAGTAAAATAAGCACCCGCACTTTGTTCATAAAAATCAACACGATTGCCAAGGTCATCTTCTATCCAAACCTCTGCTCCTATAACTGCATTAAAAGCATCATCAACATCTCCATCTACTGGAGTAGTATAAGACAAACGGACTTCATGAGCTTTGGCTTGGTCAGATATATTGGCATCTACCACCAAAAGTTTATCATAAGTAAAAGAAGCTGTTTCTATCTCTTCAATACAAGAAGTAGTAGCAAACACCACCAACATTAACAGCCATAGTTTGGCTAATGTCTTGTAATTAACCTTTTTCATTCGTACGCTCTTTTACCTTGATTTTTTTAATTATTGAAACTGGTATTCCTTCTTCTGTAAAACCTTCAATCACCAATTCAAAATCCCCTTCTACATCTGAAGTATTGAATTGAATTTGTTCTACTCCGTCTTCGGCTACCTCATATTCAGGAGCCCACAACAATTGAATTCTAGCGTCTGGAGTTCTCAGGTCTTCTAAGGGGTTTCCTCCTGCAGTTTTTGATTCTGCTTCAGGAGTTAACAAACTGAAGGCCATGTGATTGTTTTTTATTTCAAAGCCTCCAAGGTTGCCTTCTATAGTTTTAAAACTTAGTACTCCATCTGCGATATAAGAGCCTAAAAAATAGCGTTTATTGGCTATATCTACACTTTTTATTCTGTATGGGCTGAATTCTAATAAATCGGGGGCGTGAACAGGCACACCATCTAGCAACACCAATGACTCCAGCTCAAAATCAAAGTTTGAATCTAAATCGTAAACCACAAAACGTTTCACGCCACGTCTCTCTCTTACTCCCGCCACAGAAATGTACTCTACTAAATGCTCTTTTAAAGTACGGAACCTTACATAATCATCGAATTCGTAATGAGCATTAAAGGCATTCATTGTTGGTAAAATATTATTTTCAATTTCTGAAGAATCGATAAGCGGTGTGAAGTAGGCGTTTTCTAGCTGACTGATGATACTACGCTCTCTAATTTCTGCAAGTTGGGCTGTATCAATAATTACTGGAGAGAAATCCAGCTGATGTTGCTTCTTAAAGTTATCGCTGATCTCAAAGGAATATTCGCTTTCAAACTCAGGCATGGCAAGGTGAGCGTCAGTTTGCTCTCCTCTATTCATTGTTTGGTACTCGAGCAAAAATCGCCCCTCACTGTCTGTTCTTGCTACAGACATATTCAGAATTTTTTCACCGGTCAGGCTAAGTATAACATTTTTATTTTCCACAGAAGCTAAACCACTTTCTGCTTTCAATACACCTTCAAGCAATTGATAACGGTACTCTGGTAAAAATGAAATGCTGGTAGGTAATTCTTTTTCCTCTATTCGATAAAAACTTGCTGCATTTTGTAGTTCAGTGTAATCAAGATTTTCTGGTAAACTCAGACCTTCTTTAGAGAAAGCCGCATGCATTTGCGGTGTTTGGTTGCCAAATGATTTACGAATAGAAACACTATAATTTCCTTTGGCAAGCTGCTGCTCAATTACGGCTGGCGATCGGGTTTCAAGAATAGTTGGTGATGTTTCTAAACCAAGTTTTGTATTGAACAAAGGAACCACATAACTTAACCTTCCTTGGTTATCTTTAAAAGAAACCCTTAAAACATCATAAGGTAATTCTGTTCTTTTTATTCTAATTGGGTAGGTGCTCTGTACATCGCGCTCTAAAACTACGTTTCCTTGATGCTCAATGTAAAGCCTACCACCTTTCACATCACCATACGGCTTCAATTCAATTTCAGCATTGGTATGCAAAATATTTAGCCCCACACCTGTGTCCGTAGCAGAAGGTAGGTTAAAGAATTTAAAACCTCCTTCAGGGTTTTCAATAAGCATTTGGTAGGACTTTCCCTTTTCAGGGGTAATTTCAAAAGCACCAAAGCCATTGGCATCGCTATTAATATCTACTATTTGCTTTCCATCTTCGCTAATTACTCGGCCTTTCCTTATCAACGGTTTATTGCCTTGGCTCACTTTAAAAACCACATTATTGGCAGTATTTGCTATTAAAACACCCGAAACCGTATTAAATTCTACCGTTACGTCTTCAGTTAAAACATCTGCATTTGTATGCCCTTTATATGGGTTTATGAATATAAGTGGAGCTTGGGTTACATCATCGAAGTTTCGCATCCAGCGAGTGTAAGCCACAAGGTAGTATTTACCGGTTTCTATATTAGATGGAATGAAAAATTCCCCGCTGGCTTTTCCATTTTCTAGCTGGTGTTTTCGTTGAAAAACAACTCCTCCTTCACCTATTAATTCAACATAAAGGTATTTACTAAGAGCCGAAGGTTTGTTTGTTGTATTACTTAAACAGAAAGTTGAATACTGAAGGGTTTCTCCTACAAGTAAATCGTGAGTATTAACATCGATAAACACTCGCTCTCTTACATTTTCGGTTTGAGCTAAAGCATTTATAATTGCTACAAAAAACAGCGTAATTATAGCCAAAAATCGGTTTGTTCTTATGTGAGTTATTTTCATCCCCATCAGAATTTAAAGTTGTAAGAGATGGTCGGGATTGGCGAGCCAAATACAGATAGTTTGTATCCTTTTACTACCCCATCTTCTAAATCGAAGTAAAGAGAGAATGGGTTTTTCCTACCAACGAGATTATAAATTGAGACAGACCAGAAAGAGTGAGCCCCTTTAGTTATTCTATGCCCCCATTTTAAGGTAAAGCCCAAATCCATTCTGAAATAGTCTGGAATTCGGTATTCATTCCTATTGGAATAGTTTAAAATTTCAACCCCGTTCAGTTTATAAAGTCCTGTAGGGAAAGTAATAGGTCGGCCTGTGCTGTAAGCAAGGTTATACGATACAGTAAACCTTGATGTAATTTCATAGTTACTCACCAAATTGATAGTGTGTGGTTTATCGTAATTGGTAGGGAAGAACTTTCCGTTATTGACCGTTTCCTCATCAAACTCTCCATCTAGCTTTATAAAAGTACGTGCATATGAATAGTTAAACCAACCGTTCAATCGACCTGTTGATTTCTTCAAAGACAATTCTAAACCGTATGATTTTCCAGGACCTTGAAGCGCAATAGATTCAATTCTGTCATTTAGCAGAAAATCAGCTCCTGTTTTAAAATCGAGCAGGTTATCTAATTTCTTCGCATATAATTCAAGTGAAGTTTCTAGTTCACTATTTAAAAAGTCTTCATAATAGCCGAGCGATATTTGATCGCCAGTTTGAGGTTTTATGTAGCTGTTTGAAAGCCTCCAAATATCAGTTGGCGACAAAGATGAGCTGTTAGATAGCGCATGCAGGTACTGTCTGCTTTTATCGTAACTGAGCTTTACAGAACGACTATCGCCTAACATATACCTTGCGGCCAATCGTAATTCAGGACCTTGATAAGTTTTTATAAAATCACCTTTTCCATGGATTGCCTGACCTGTCTGAGTATCGGCATTCTTTGGAGCATTTTCTAAATAAAGGCTGGTAACTCCTGGACCTAAATATGTGAAAAAGCTATATCGAAGACCATAATTAAAACTGAGTTTTTCATTGATTTCGTGCTTATCAGAAACATAGAGCCCTCCTTCAATTCCTTGTTCTGGACTTAGTTTAACGGTAGCGGCAATAGACTCTTGGCCAATGGGGGACTTAGTGCCTGGATTGATGTCATATCTTTTTGCTTCCAATCCAAAATTGAGCTGGTGAGCAGCCTGCAAATCCTTATTAATATCAAGTTTTGCTCCATACTCTTTTATTCCAAAATCTTGACCAAAAGCATTTTTCACCAGCTGGGTTGACTCGAAGTCATACTCATATTTGCTGTATGTAGCTATTAGAGAAGCATCCATAGTTTCGTTTACTCTGTGTAGCCATTTAGCGGAAGCCATTTCATTGATATAAGAGAAATCAGAGAATGAAAACAGTGTATCAGAACTTAATCGGAAGTCATCCTTACTCAGGTAAGCCGAAAGTGACAATTTGTTTTCTTGATTGATTTCATGATCGTATTTAACAATAAAATCACTAAAAGAAACCTTGTTGCCTTTGAAATCCGAATGAGCCACACTCTGAAGAATCCAATCAGAATAGGTAACCCTTCCACTGGCCAAAAGAGACGATTTACCTTCTATTATGGGAATTTCAGCCGTTACTCTAGAGGTAATTGGTGACACCCCGCCTTCCACAACAAGTTTTTCTTTATTGGCTGTTTTGGCTGTGATTTCAAAAACTGATGACAACCTTCCTCCACGACTGGCAGGAATACCACTTTTGAATATTTCCATTCCCTGAAGGGCGTCAGAGTTGAATACTGAAAAGAAGCCCATAAAGTGTGATGCATTATATACTGTAGCGCCTTCGAAAAGGAATAGGTTCTGATCAGATTTTCCTCCCCTAACATTAAACCCTGCAGCGCCTTCTCCTACGGTTTGAATACCTGCAAAAGTAGTGGCAACTTTTAAAATGTCTTTTTCACCCAAAACCACTGGTACTGTTCTAGATTGTTCAACATTGAGTCGTTCAACCCCTGTAGTTAATCGCTCAATATTGGCTCCTCTATTGGCTTCTACAACTACCTCATTTAAAGCAATTACATCTACATCCATCCCGATATTCAGCTGGCCATCTGAAAAGAGAATAATATTTCTTCTGGCTCGCTTCATTCCAGTGAACTGCACTTGCAGCTCATGTTTTCCATTCGGGATATTCAAAGAATAAAAGCCATCTTTACCAGAAATAGATCCCTTATTACCATCGGATGTATATACAAGAGCTCCCTCTACTGGCTCTCCAGTCATATTGTCTTTAATATACCCCACCAGCGTTGAATTACTTCCCGCTTTAAACTGCGCTCTACTTCCCACTTCAAAAACATAATTTTCTAGGTCTTTGCTGTTCTGCGTTTCGCCCTTAAACTCTTTGGTAAAAAGAAGCTCTTTCGCTTCGTCTACCTTCGGTTCTTCTTTACGTTTATTCGCTTGAGCTAACACATTACTTACAATTTCAGGAGTAGTAATAATGGTAATTCCGTTAGTTAAATACACTTTTTTCCCATCTAGGTAAAACCTTAAAGGAGTGTTTTCAACAAGCTTGTTTAGTGCAGCCTCTAAAGGTGTTTGATTAAATACACCCGTAAACTGTAGTGAATCAATCCACTCCTTTTTATAGAAAAAAGTATAAGCCAAGCTGGCTTCCATATCTAAAACAACCTTTTCGAACGGAGCGCTTTCATATGTTCCAGAAAAGGTTGGTTGATTTTGCTGGGCAAAGCCATTGAGGCTTAGAACCAATAAGCTAATTGCGATTACTTTTCTCATTGGATAGAAAGGTTATCACAGTACTTAGCCAAGTGGATCAGGAAACTTTCCTTACCCGTTCTATTTATTTCACGAGATTCTTGAGATCGCATAAACTTTTTTATTTCCTTTTTGTGTGTTGGGAATTGTTTTAGATAAGACTTTCTATTCTTAATGCGCACCTTCTCATTATTTGTCAATAAAAAGAGTTCATCCGTACGTGCATAGTCAAACTCACGATTTTGGATAACCAGCCGTTTGGAGCTTTCTTTAACTAGTGAAAGCTGTTCTCCCTCAAAGATTATCAGGTAGTAGCCTGTTGCTTCATTCTTTGGTTTGAATATTCCGGCAGGAGTTCTAAACCAATTAACCAGTTGTTGATCTAGGGTAATGGTTTGCTTATTCAAAGGGTGCGAGATGTAAGCAAGCTGCTGCTCTATATCATACTTAATGCGAACATTATCGTAGCGCTGATTATCATACATAATGCTGGCCTTCATCCAGTCCAGCGTATTCTCTGTAAAAAAAGCATTGACCTTTGGCCTTTGTGAAGCCAAGCTTGCGAGCACTCCTGTCATCGGTTTAATATTTACCGAATCGAAACGTGCACTGTACCACGTGTTAATATCTCCCTCTAGATTAAAATCCTTTAGGTTGTATTGTTGTCCATACACCTTAATTTGAATAAGTATAAGGAGGGTTATAAGAGAAAGTCGAATCATAATGTAAGAAAAAAAGAAATGACAGCTATTTGTATTTTAACATTTATAGTTCAAATAATCAAAATTTAGAATAGTGCCGCCAAATATATAAAAGATATAAGATCAATTGCAAGTATATTTATGAGGGCTCTATTAATTAATTACTTACTGGTATCTGTTGTTCAACAATCAAGACACCCCTGACCCTGAATAGGTTGTGTTAGGTGGGTACAATTTTCCATGATCGGCCATATCTGTCTTTTTACAAACTTTGAATTCCTAGATAGATAAAAGCAAAACGCTAAATATTGGATAGGTTACAACTTAAAATTAGCAATGTTTTACCCTGCAATTGATGGTCATGGATTGAAGGAGCTGGAAAGTAATGTTCTAACTCAAAAATTAGTACCGAATAAAAGTGGGTAGCATTCAAGCATTTGTAATAAAAACGCTGTTCAATGCCCATCTGCTTTTACCGAAAATTCAATCCCTTTTCTTACTAATTACCCAGTAAGACAACGGAACAAAAAACAGGGCGGTAAAAGTACCTATGGTCAAACCGCCTATAACCGTGTAAACTAGCGGTCTTTGCAAGTCTGCACCAATTCCGCTTGAAAAGACAACTGGCAATAATGCTAAAATGGTTGTAATCGAGGTCATTAATATAGGCTTGAGCCTTATTTGACCAGTTTTTGCTATGGCATTCTGTAATATTTGGCGTTTGGTATTTGTAGAATCGCTCAACGAAAATTCTTCCCTTAACCTGTTTATGGTATCAATTTTTAGAATGGCATCGTTCACCATAATTCCTAGCATTACAATTATACCAATGGCCGACATTACATTGAGCGTTCCTCCACAAATCATTAATACCAAAAGCGCACCCGATATACCAAGTGGTAAAGTGAAAATTACAATTAAAGGCTGAACTAATGATTCGAACTGAGCAGCTAAAATGAAATAGAGCAGGAGTACAGAAATCATTAAAATGAAAATCAACTGCTGAAGGTTTTCTCGTCCTTGAAAATATGCTCCATCAAAATCGACAGACAGACCGTATTGAGCTGCCTTTGCTGGCAATTGCGCTTGTAGTTTTTCAATAGAAGCGTCATCAAGGTTCTCCCATTCTAAACTCTGATAAATCCCCGTTTTATCAGCGGTTACAGCTTTGATGTCTTTAATGTATTCGAATTTAACAAAGCTCGAAAGCGGATACGATTGATTTCTTCTTCCTTGTACGGATATGCCATTTAGCTTACTTCTAAAATCCTCTGATCCGCGTTGAATCCAAATTGGTGTCACCTCACCAAAACGTCTGATTTCAGTAACCATATAACCATCCAAAGCTTTTGAAAGCGCATCTTTCATGGCGTTTTCTGAAATACCATAAAAAGACAAAGCTTTATTGTCAATCACGGCTTCCATAGACTCACCAAACTGAAAACCATTTCCTGGGCGCGGTGGCTCATTTACAATTTCTGCCACATCGTTTTCAAGCTTAGCAAGCATTTCTTCGTCAAGGCGTTCATTACCAGAAAGCTGTTTCCACTTTACGATAAAGAATTTTTGGTCTGAGCTAAAAATTTGATCGAAAGCGTTTGGAGCATCCTCTACCTGAAATGAAGCATTTCTATAATTATTCGTTAAAAAAGCCGTCAGCTTTTGCTCTAAATCTAATTTAGCTTCAGTAGACTCGGACTTGAAATACATTTCAGCACTTTCAATAGAATTACTCTGTTCGGCCAATAAAAATTGCTTCAACCCAATATCAGATTCGCTTTGAGTAGAACCAGCTGTTTTAGCTATGAGGTCTAACACTCTTCTTTTATTTTCTTCAGCATCAAGGGGTTCGTTCCATTGAATGGTTACCAAAGTCTCTGTTTTCTCAATGGCCGGCAAGCCCTTTTTATGAGCGCCAATAATCATAAAATAAGCCAGAGGAATTAAGGCAATCAGTAGAATAAGGCTTATGGTTTTAAATCGCCAAACCACACTAAAAATGGCTTTGTACAATTTCAAAATCCCTTTAAAAATAAGACTATCTTCCTTTATTGGCCTTTTCAGGTTTTCAAAAAACTTACGATAAAGCAAAGGCAATAGCACGAAAGCTACCATTAATGATGTACCTAGAATGATAGCTACGGAAAGCGCTTGATCATAAAACAATGCACCCGATAGCCCATTAAGGAAAACTAAGGGAACGAATACTGCCAATGTGGTCAATACAGAGCTAATAAGTGGGGTCATTACTTCATTTACCCCTTGCACACAGGCTTCCACTATATCCAGTCCATCTTTCCTTTTTCTAGTAATGTTGTCGATCACAATAATTGAGTTATCGATCAGCATTCCTAAACCAAGCGCTAAGCCACTTAGTGAAATAATATTTACAGAAAGACCAAAAGCATAGAAGAATAAAAAGCTTATCAGAAGTGAAATAGGAAGTGTAATTCCCATCATAATAGGCATTCGCACATTTCCCATAAAAAGAAAAAGTACCGCGAAGGCGAAGATGCCCCCATAGATAAGGCTGGTTTTTAAGTTATCGATTCCAGCATTAAGCAAAATTGATTGATCTTGAGTAAGCTCAAAATTTGTTTGAGGATAATCCTTTTTAAACTCCTCCACTGCTTCATAAAGCAATGGTGTCAATTCTGTCATTTTGGCCTTGGCCTGCTTATGAACCGTTACCACCAAGCCCTCTTCTTGATTACTTAAGTGATAGCCCTGCCTTTTATCGGACTGAAACTTAACTTCAGCAATTGCACTTAACTTAATTACATCACCTTCTCTATTAATAATTGGAAGTTGTTCAATCTCATCAATATTATCTAAGCGGTTGGCAATTCGCACAAAATATCGATACTGACCATCCTTTACCGAAAGTCTACCTAAATCGCGATTGGCTCCCTGTAAAACCTGATCAATTTGTTGTTCGGAAAGACCAAGAGCTCTAATCTTATCTAAATCTGGGGTAATGCTTATAAACTGACCTTGAAAACCATTTACGTCTACAATAGAAACTCCACTGATTTGTTCTATTCTTTTCTTTAAAACTCGGTCGGTTAGTTCTGATGTTTGTGTGTAGTCACTTCCTTCTTTAGGAATTACCTGAATTCTAGCAATTGGAATGTCTGAAGTATTGATTCGTACCACTTGCGGCCTATCCATATCACGCGGCAGATTTTCCTGAAGCCTATCAATCTTTTCATTGATCTCGATGTAGGCCAAGTCCATTCTAGTGCCAAACTCAAATTGTAATTTGAGCATTCCAGTTTCACTATTAGCAATACTTTCAACCGACTTTAGGTTATTTAGCGTGTTTAGCGAAGTGCGGATTGGACTGAGGATGCTATTCTCAATAATGCTAGGCGGGTTATTAGGGTAGTTTACCTTAACTATAATAGCAGGCACCTCTATATTGGGCAATAAAGAAACCGGCAACCTTTGTAAAGCTAAAAAGCTAAAAAATAAAATACCTATAAAGCTGAGGAATACCGCAACAGGTCGATTGATCAGAAATTTAACCATTGCTTACTGGTTAGAGTTGGTGAGGTCTTCTTCGGCAATGCTAACTTTAGCATCGTGCGCTAATTGAATATTGTTGGTCAGTACCACTTGGTCTCCTTCTTTTAGGCCGTCTAGCACTTCTACATCCGTTCCGTTATCAAGTCCTATCTCTACATATTTCCACTGAGACATTCCATTTACTACAGTAAAAATAACTGGCTTCCCTTGCTTAATCACTACCGCTTCTCTCGGTACAATAATGTGCAATTCTTGAGGCACACGTATAATTGCGCTAGCACTCATGCCTGGCAAAAGGCCTTCTGATTGGTTCAATTTTAATTCTATCTGAACCATTCCTTCTTCATTCACCCTTGGGTTGATCTCATTTACAGTAGCCAAAAAAGATTGATCTCTTCGTGCTAGCGGATAAACGTCTGCTACAAGGCCACGTTTTATATAACCAAAGTCGGGCTCTAAAACCTTGGCGGTAAGTGTAAGGCTTTTATCATTGTAAATTGAACAAAGTACTTTTCCTGCCGAAACAAGACTTCCCTCCTTTGTTTCTAAATCAACAATCACACCGTCAGAAGGTGCCTTAATAATGGTGTTCTCTAAATTGATTTGGGCTTCTCGTAGATCAATTCTAGCTCCCTTCATTCCAGAGTTCAATTCAAAAGTATTGGTAACATCCTTGTTAATATTGCTACCTCTTGCAATCGAGTCATTACGGTAATTTAGATACGCTTTATCAAAGGCTACCTGAGCTTTTTCTAGGGCAAATTTTTCTTTATCGTTTTGCAATTGACCAATGACCTGCCCTTTTTTAACCCTTTGTCCGTTTTCAATATTGAGCTCTTTTAAATATCCGCTGGTTTCAAAAATAATTTCCAGTTCATAGTCGGACTCGATAGTACCAGTAGCACTTACTAAAAATTCGAAAGGTCTGTATTCTGCTGTTGCTACTTTTACCTCAGTAGGTTGCACTTGTTTTCTTAAGGCTTCTTGGTCTACCTCTTCAACCTTTACGGTTTGGTCTTTACAAGCTAAACACAATAGAAAACAGGTCGATATCAAAAAAAATCTTTTCATAATAGTCCAAAATAATGCTAAAATATGATTTCAAAAAACTAATTGACTAGTTATTTAAGTTTCTGGTAAAAATTAATTCCAAATAGAGATCGACTTAAGCCTAATTACCTACAAAATTCTACTTAGTATTTACTCAAACTAACCATAATCTTATTGGCGATATTGAATTCTCGGACTCCCCAATATATCTCTGTCCTTATTTATAATATAGCCATTATATCCTTCTACAGATTCTCCATTGGCTTCTCTAAAAAGAGATTCCTTATCTACAATTACCGAATATTTGTAGTCTAACTCTGTCAACCACTGTTTTACCTCAGTTTCTGTGTCAGCTTCTACATAAATGAGGTAATCCATATTCTTCTTAATGCAATCAGCCACGGCCAACTCGATTTGATAAAGTCTATCTTTTTGCCACTTCTTATAAATGTAAGCCACATATGTATTTCGAGTGAGCTCGAAAGGAGACTTTTCATTTTCGGCCTCGGGTTGAATAGAAACCACAGGCAGTTTTGGGAGCACAAGCTTTCTTGGACCTGTAGAGCAGGACAAGATCAAGGCAACAATTACGAAAAATAAGAGCGTGTTTTTTTTCATCAGAAATCAATTTTAGCAATTACGATTATTGGATTGTCGTCTAGTCGAATATTGTCGATCACCTGTTGATGTTTTCCAAAAAGCCCAGGATTTTCCTTCTCTAAATTTAGTATGTCACCCGCATGAAAAAGAAAAAGCAAACGATCTCCATCCATAAACTGAAAGGCCGGAGCAGTTTCTTCCAAACTCTTGATTAGCTTAGATTTGCCTGTTTTCTTATTCAACAACAAATGAAATGCTTTAGGCTTATCAGGGTTTTTCTGAAGCATTATATTGAAGTAGGCATAGTTTGCTGATTCAGAATAGGCCAAAATAAAGGCCATACCATTATTCATAATTCTTTCAAAATTCTCAAAAGGATCCTCGCTATCAAAGGCATTCTCTTTTAGGTTGAAATCACCAAAATCGAATTCATAGGTAGGCATCAAGCTATCCTTTTCAACTTTATATACCTGATTATTAAATGGCTCGAAGTAAAGACTGCCATTTTCTCCTCTACCGAAATTATTAGCTCCTGTAGAAAACATGGCTCTGTCAACAATAGGATAGAACTTACTGATCAATTCGCCTTTAAAATTCCGGCTATGTAAGTTGTGCTTATTCTCAAACACTTTATTGGCTCCTGTAGAAAACACGTAACCGTAGTCGGTTAACTCAAAAGACACATAACTGCTTTCTTCAAAATCCATGGATTTAAGAAAATCGCCTTGTTTTGAATAATAAAATAAGGATGAACCTTTCTTATATGTAAGTATCACCAAACTATCGTTAGAGAGCACAAAACCAGCTGGACTTCTGTATTCTGTGGGGCCATCTCCTATTTGGCCAATGGTATTTATAAAATTACCTGAACTACCAAAACGGTGTACTTTACCTTCTTGACCAGAAAAGACAAAGTATTCATTATCGGTACTTCTCGCCATGCTGAAATCACCAATCACCATCTCATCAGTAGCCAAAGGAATAACTTCGAGTTCTGTACTCGATAAAAAAGCACTAAACTCTTCTTGTTCTAATTCACCAAAAACAATGATGCTTTCATCTTTAACCGAATTACAGGATAGTATGCACATTAGCATAAAACTAGTTGCCAATAATTTTGATATAAGTTTCAGCATCATACAGTACTACTATTGGTTCAAACCAAATATAGTAGTTATAACTAAAATAAAAGTCATACACCTAATTTTATAGTAGGCTGTATTTGCCTTAATTAAAAATTTATTAAATTTATCATGTTTTTTATTTTCATTTCAACCCAATAAAGACTTATTTAAAGTTGAATATCTAAGAGCTTATTATTTTTCAAGATGAAGCGACCTTTTCGAATGGTAATAGTATTTGTGGTTCTAGCGATGATCGGCATCGCTTTTATCCCAAAGCTGAATGTTAATTTCACACCACGCTATACAAAGCCGGCTATTACTATCTCTTATAGTTTGCCAAATTCATCACCAGACATCGTAGAACGTTTGGCTACTTCACCACTTGAAAACGCCATTTCTCAAATTGAAGGGGTAAACAAAGTCACCAGTGTTTCTAGAGACAATAGCGGAAGCATCGAATTATCTTTTGACAAAGGAGAAGATATGGAGTTCCGTAAGTTTGAGATCAATTCACTGATTCGGAACCTCTACAAGAAGTTACCTGAAACCATGAGTTACCCTAGGGTGGAACAGCGAGGTGGAGAAACACAGAACAAAACTGAGTCTCCGATATTGCTCTATTCCATCAACGGCCCATATGCCTCTTACAAAATCAAAAAGGATGTAGATGAATACATCTTAAAACCGCTATCGTACATTAATGAGATTAAAAGTACCGAGTTAACAGGTGCGAACGAATTACAAATAACAGTTGATTTTGACCCCCTGCTATTAATGAGGTACGGTCTTTCGAAAAGCGATATTGTAAACAGCTTAAGGCTTTTTCAAGACAGAAATTACCCTGGAATGATCAAAAACCCAGCAGGTCAGCAGTTCTACTTCAGAAGCTCGTCTGAACTTTCTAGTTTAGAAGATTTGGAACAAGCCGTTATCAGCAATATTGAAGGCAAAGAACTTTACTTAAAAGATGTAGCCAAGGTTTACATTGAAGAACAGGAACCGACAAGGTATAGCAGAATTAATGGCCGTAACGCCATTAATTTACGCATTTATGCTCGGGAAGGCGTAAATAAAATTGTACTCGCTAAACAAATCCGTGATCGAATTGAGGAGTTACAAGCTACCCTGCAATCGGACATTTCTATTTTTCTAGAGCAAGACGAAACCGAGTTTTTAAATGAAGAGATGGATAAAATTTATAAAAGAACCTCTCTTTCAATTATTATTCTATTGTTGTTCATTTTCCTCATTAATCGTAACCCAAGATACTTAGTTACCCTTTTTATGGGCATTACCGTCAACCTATGTATTACAGCCATAATTATATACATACTTGATGTTGAGCTACATATGTATTCAATTGCCGGGCTCACCATTTCTTTTGGGTTGATAGTAGATAATGCCATTGTAATGATGGATCATATGTACCGCAAGAAAAACCGAGGCATTTTTGTAGCACTTTTGGCGGCTTCGCTTACTACAATTATGGCCCTTTTAATGGTACTGCTTTTACCAGAAGAAGACCGAAGAAACCTTTCTGATTTTTCGATAGTGGTAGCTATCAATTTGGCCGTCTCTCTACTCATTGCTTTATTTTTCACTCCTGCCCTTTATCAGCTTTTGTTTAAAAAAGATATGGAGAAAAGCAGATTATTCAGTATCCGTCAACTCCGCAGAAAAGTAAAATGGTTTAGAGGCTATTCTAAATCCATAGGCTTTATGGTTCGGTACAGAAAGGCTTTTATCGTAATTGTAATTCTAGGTTTTGGACTACCCGTTTTCCAACTGCCCTTGCAATGGGAAGGACATGAATGGTATAACAAAACCATTGGTAGCGATAAATACCAAGATGATATTCGCCCAATTACCGATAAAATTTTAGGTGGTGCCTACCGCAAATTTAAAACTGAAGTATACGGAAGATCAGGTTATAGAGAAAATAGCCAAACCCAAATAATAGTACAGGCCACACTCCCTATGGGCACCACACTGGAAGACGCAAACGATGTCATCAAAAAGGTAGAGGAATACATTGATGGAGTAAAGGGTATCGACAAATACATTACCAGTGTCAATAACTTAACAGGCACAGTACGAATTACCTTTAAACCAGAATATGAGTTTTCTGCATTGCCTTATCAACTCAAGGGGCGATTACAAGCCCGATCAGTTGATTTAACAGGGGTAAGGTGGGTTATTTCTGGTGTAGGCCGATATTTTGGTATAGGTGGAGAAAATGGAGAGAATCAAGAGTTTTCCATTCGAATGAGAGGCTATAATTACGACCAACTAAGTAGACAAGCAGACATTTTAGCCGAAAAACTTGAAAACCATAAGAGGATACAGGAAGTAAAAACCAATGAGCAAATTAGCTATGGCTATAGCAGTGCCGTAAAAGGAAATGAATATGTGCTCTATTTTGATGTAGACAGAATGGCCAAGGCAGGTATTAATAGAGGGGCTGTTACCAATGTACTTACTGACTTTACATTACCAGACAGATCAGAGGCATTTGCCAACTTAAACAACGAACTCACCCCAGTTTTTGTGAAGGCCATGAATGCCAAAGCCTTTTCCAAATATGATTTAATGGAAGAAGCGCTACCTATTGACACCAGTCGTTTAGTGAAAATCAACAATTATGCTACAATGGTTTTTGAAGAAAGGGCTAATGAAATCCATAAAGAAGACCGACAATACTTAAGACAATTAGGGTTTAAGTATTTAGGGTCGGCAAAATTTGGTGCTGAATACCGCGACAAAATGATTGAAGAAATGAAATTGGCTCTTCCTCTGGGGTATCAAATCGACACCCAAGATCGTTTTTACAGATTCGACAAAGAAGCAAAGCAATATGGTTTATTAGGCTATTTGATTATTGGTATTTTTGTGATTTGTGCCATTTTGTTCGAAAACCTGAAACAGCCTTTCTACATTATTGTCACTATCCCTATTTCCTTTATTGGTCTATTTCTCATTTTCTCCTTATTCGATTTCCCTTTCGACCAAGGTGGTTTTGCATCTTTCGTAATGCTTGGGGGCTTGGTAGTAAATGCGGCCATTTTCATTGTAAATGACCTTAATAACACCAAGTTGAAAAAATACAACAGAGCAGTATTAAGGGCAGTAATGGGTAAAGCACAGCCCATTATGCTCACTATACTTTCTACTTGTTTTGGGTTAATTCCTTTTTTACTTGAAGGAGAAAATGAGGCATTTTGGTTTTCATTGGCCATTGGCACCATCGGTGGACTTATGTTTTCTACCATAGCGGTATTTGTATGCTTACCAGTTTTTCTTACTAAAAAAGTTAAAACAGTATAAGCTCCTCTTATTTGTTTGCTTCCAATATATTTGTGCGTTTTTAACAAGTGCTATTCCAACCTCTGATTTCAATTCGGGGTCTAATAGCCTTAGAGAACACAAGAAATTAATGACCGCTCGAATTGAGCAAATAACCGAATTATGAAAGGAATAAAAATTTTGCTGGGAGTACTCGCTATTATGGCCATAACGCAATCTTGTTCAGATGATTTTGGCCCCTCATACGACCCCAATGTACAATTACCGATTGATCTTGCTACAATCGATAGCTATATTACTACCAACAATTTAACAGTACAAATTCACGAAACGGACATTAGGTATATTATCGATACAGAGGGAAATGGAAAAACAGTAGCCTTAGAAGATACTGTTTATGTTAATTATGAACTCTACCTTTTAGATGGCACCCTTGTAGACACCAACCTCGAACAAGTAGCCACAAACAATGGTATTTTTAACCCAAACAGAACTTATGAACGTTTTGGCTTTATAGCTGGCCGAGGCATGGTTATTTTAGGTTTCGATATTTCTACCCAAATACTAACAGAGGGCGGCAGTGGCACTTTCTTTATTCCTTCTGTTTATGGTTATCAAAATATAGGATCAACTCGAATTCCTCCTAACTCCAACTTAAAATTTAAAATTGAACTGCTGGAAGTGAAAAAGTAAAGCAAAAACAAAGGCCGACTGAATAATCAATCGGCCTTTGCTTTTACTGTGAAAAAGGAATTACTTCTTTTTCAAACTCATATCCTCATCTCGTTTCGCTTTAAACTCCGACCCTTCATTCCACTTAGGAAAGTAAGTCTCATTCGCCAACTTATTGCCAACATTAAACAGTAGCACAGCATCTTGGGCAATTCCTTTCAAATCCCACTCTTCAGGCAAATAATTGTCGGCTTGCTGGTGGTATCGAATATCTAAATACTCTTGCGTTTTCCCTTCAATAAACTCCACTCCCTTTTCTTTCGACTCATAAGAACCCGAAGCATACAATGCCGGAATACCAATTTTTGCAAAATTAAAATGATCGGAACGGAAGAAATAACCTTTTGCTGGGTCAGGATCGGGGATTACATAACGCCCCTGCTTGTCAGCTTCGGCCTTTGCGTAATTATCTAGTTCCGATTGTCCATAGCCTGTTATAGTCAAATCCTTCATTTCGCCATAGGCCGGAAGTCCATCAATATTAATGTTTGCTACACTTTGATTGGCTGGGAAAAGCGGGTTCTGAGCATAATACGCTGAACCCAGTAAACCTTGTTCTTCTGCCGTTACAAATAAAAACACCACAGATCGTTCAGGCTTAGTTTCCATTTTAGCAAAAGTTTCGGCTATAGTAAGCAAGCCTACAGTTCCACTGGCATTATCGTGGGCGCCATTATAAATAGAATCGCCATCTACTGGCTCCCCTACCCCCAAATGATCCCAGTGGGCAGAATAAATCACATATTCATCAGGGCGTTTTGTTCCTTCAAGCATGGCCACCACATTGTGCGACATATCTCTTTTAATTTCATTCTGAACACTCATTGAGGCTTTCAAACCCAAGGCCAGTGGTTTGAAACCTTTTGTTTTCGCAATTCCTGAGTAATCTTTAATTCCAGCGGCTTGAAACAATTGAACTGCTGTATTTCTAGTAATCCATCCTTGAATGGCACATTTATAGGGCGGATTGGCATCGTCTAAATTTAGCTTTGCACCTGTCCAAGAACTTTGAACCACCAACCATGGATAACCAGCCGGAACGGTTTCGTGCACAATCAGAACACCAGCCGCTCCTTGTCGGGCTGCCTCTTCATATTTGTATGTCCATCGGCCATAGTAAGTCATTTGGTCCCCTTTAAAGAAGGTGCTATCGCCCGACCCAAAGCCAGGGTCATTTACCAAAACGACTACCGTTTTCCCTTTTACGTCTATCCCTTCATAATCATTCCATCCATATTCAGGTGCCACAATACCAAAACCTGCGTATACCAGTTCAGAATCCTTAACAGAAACTTCTTCCTCTACCCTTTCGGTATAGATTACTACATCGTTACCAGTTTCGAAACTCATCGTTTTTCCTTGCCCTGTTACGGTCATGGTTGGCGATTGTGTACCTGTAATCTCCACCAAAGGCACTTCCTGAAAATAACTATTGCCATTCCCCGGTTTCAAGCCCATCGCTTTTAGCTCTGACTCTAAGTAGTGAATCGTTTTTTCTTCTCCTTCGGTGAACGGTTTTCTGCCCATAAAATCATCCGAAGCCAATACACTCAAATGCCGATCAATGGTCAGCGTATCAATAAATACTTTTTCTTCAGTTACATTTTCTCCCGATTGACAAGCCCAAAAGCCCATGACCAACAAAGCGAAAAGTGCTATATTCTTTCTTTTCATATTCTTTTAATTTGAAAACGAAGATAAGAAAATTTAAAGGCATGAAATGGATTTTGAAGGACAAGGCAAATCCTCTAATTTCACTTATACATCTATTTACTCTTGGCACTAATGAAATATTTATTGATTCTGCTTCTATCTGTTGTTCTTATTAGGCCATGCAATGCACAAAATGTCTCACAAATTGTAAATGAGAAAACAGGTAACATTTCATTCACACCTCCGCCTATTACAGGATTATGGGTAATTGAAAAGGTTTTGGTGAACGACAAAAACCTAAGCCCAACCGCCAAATGGATTCTGTTTGCAGCAGATGGTACCTATACCTCAGGAAATGGCTGGCTTCAAAACGATTTGGGCAGCTGGGTTTACGATGACCAGCAGAACACTTTACTACAATCAACCGAAGCGGGAATTGACCCTTACGGTCCTTTTAATATTTCATTTCAGGGTGAAAAAATGACTTTGCAGAGAATTGAAGAAGAAAATAAAGTGAACATAAGCTTGGTAAAAGTGAGTAAAAAACCAATGGCGCCTTGGGACATGGTTGTTGGTAGTTGGGAGATTACAATTGCCAATGGCATAGACCCAACTACTGGCAAAGTAATTTCTGAATATTTGCTTGAGAAAACTACTTACAGCTTCGGTTGGGACAGACGCTACAAAAAGCTTGATAAAGAAGGAGCCTTAGTAGAAACAGGCATTTGGCAAATAGATGCTCACTCACCTACCCTTACATTAATCAGCGATGAAAAGAGCACCCGTACAAATTGGGAAATAGAAGTTAGTAATAGCGAAATGCGCTGGAAACGCCCAATGAATAATGAACTTATGAAACTCTATTTCAAGAAGAGTTAAGCACTACAAATAAAAAACGGGGCACCTTTTTAAAAAGCGACCCCGTTTACAAATTCTTCGGCAACAAAGCCTTAATCGTTGCCCAATATATCTACTACACGTACCTCAAAGATTAATACTGAATTGGCAGGAATGAACAAGTTTCCAACATTACCATAACCATATTTTGATGGAATAAATATAGTAGCTTCAGTTCCTTTATTAAATAGCTTAAAAGCAATATCCCAGCCTTGTACCACAGCTCCTTGACCAATCACAAAATCAAAAGAATCTGCACCACCAACATTGGTATCAAAGGTGGTACCATCCAATAAGTAACCTGTATACTTTACCAATACAGTTGATCCAAATTTGGCATTCTCACCTGTTCCTTGTTCGGTAATTATATAGCGAATACCGCTTTCATCTACTTCTGCCTCAAGATTATTATCAGCTAAATACTGCTCAATTAAAACAGTATCTCTAACAAATTGCTCTTCTGTATCGAAAACCTCTTCTGGCTTACACGCGCTAAAAGCCAAGGCTACAATGCCCAACACCAAGAAAATTCTAATCGTTTTCATCAGTTTATTTTTTAGTTCTTAATGTCAACCAACTCAACCTCAAACATTAAAATTCCATTTGGAGGAATTGGGCTACCAGGTCTTGATTCTGGACCATAGGCCAATCCCGAAGGAACAAAGAAAATGGCACTTGCACCTTTATTCAAATAAGGAATACCTACATCCCATCCCGCAATTACGGCTTTTTGCCCTAAAGGAAATGTATATGGCTCGTAAGGCTCTCTTTGAGGGTTGTAAAAATCATGCTCTTCTGCAACGGATTTATGGCTTGTATCAATATACGTTCCATCCAATAATTGAACTACATAGTCAATCGAAACCGTTTGACCCGCTTGTGGTTTAGGTCCGTTACCCTCCTTTTTAATAATATAGTAAAGGCCTTCTTCAGTACTTTCGGCTGTCAAGTTATTTTCTGCTAGGTACTCTTCAATTATTGCTTTGTCTTTCTCTAACTGTTTTGCACTTTCTCTTTCAATTTCGGTCTGCGCTCGCTCAACAAAAGCTTGTTCATCATTAATTTCAAGAACTCTAATATTCATGAAGACAGATTCGGCAGTATCTAAATCTGGAGTAATAGGCATTCCTGTTAACATTGAGTATTGTGCTAAATCAAACTTGATTTGCACACTATCTCCTTCGCCCAAAGGCTGAAGAATTTTACCCAACATAGGAGGGACACCCGTAACTGGGTTGATAAAGAAGCCTCCAACTGGTTTAGGGTTAATTACTACAGAATCTTTATAAACACTATTAAGGTCTAACAACATGGCTTGATTGGGACCCAATTTTTTCCCATCTCGTTCGTCAACTAACCTGTACTGAACACCCGGCTCTGACTCAATAAACTTCACCTCAGGCTTACAGCCAGAGAGCCCAATAAGGGCAATCATTACCACAATGTATTTATTCATCCTATTCATATCTAATTTTATCCTTGTGTTTTACCTCAATTAAGTGGTTATTTTTTCCTTTCGCTATCTAGCAAAGGTTTGTAATCTTTCAAAATCGACTTGAATTTATCTACCGTTTCTTCAAGTGTTCCTTCGGTTTTACCTCCAGCTGCATTTCTATGGCCTCCTCCATTAAAATATTTAGAAGCAATTTCGTTGGCAGGAAACTCACCTATTGATCGGAATGACATTTTTATGCCGTCACCACTATCTTTAAACAAAACCGCCAAAACAATTCCTTCAAGAGAAAGGGCATAATTCACTAAACCTTCAGTATCTCCAGTTTTCGATTCAAACCGGTTGAGTTCATCATTTGTAATGGCAAAGTAGGCCGTATGAAATTCAGGGAGAATCTCAAGTTTTTGACTTAGTGCGAAACCTAAAAATTTAAGTCTGTTAAGAGAGTTGGTGTCATAAATTTCTTTAGCAATTTTGGCGTTATCGGCTCCAATGCCTATCAATTCAGCCACCACTTCATGAACATTTTGCGTGGTATTTGGGTGACGAAAACCGCCAGTATCAGTCATTATTCCCGCATAAAGACACTCTGCAATATCCTTATCAATCAAGGCCTTATCGCCCAACATCACAATTAACTCAAAACAAAGTTCGCAGGTCGAAGCCGCTTTAGTGTTCCACAGTCTGTAGTCTGCAAAATCTTCTGGCTCTAGGTGGTGATCTACGTTTACTTTAAAGGCTTTAGCATTCCTCACCATTTCACCCATTTCGTTAATTCTGTGTAAAACAGAAAAATCGAGTGTGATTATAGTATCAGCCTCGTTAATAAAGCGTTGAACTTGCTCTGAATTCTCATCAGAATAAACCAAAACGTTATCGTTCCCTTTCATCCAATTCAAGAATCCCGGGTAGTCACTTGGCGTGATCACCTTAACGTTGTGTCCCTTTTTAATAAGGTAGTTAGCCATCCCCAAAGAAGAACCTAAAGCATCGGCATCAGGCTTGTGATGTGTAGTAATCACAATTTTATTCGGGGTATTCAGCTGTTTGATTAAAGAATTTATATCTCCCATTAACAACAAATACTGCCAAAGCAGTATATCAGTCAGCCGGCAAAGTTGATAAGAATAAGCTTCTAAAACAATGATTTAACAGTGATTAACCTATTGTTAAATAAGTTAAAATATTAAGAATCAGGTTAGAGCATCCGAATTAATCTTCTATTTTTGCAGCCAAATTAAGAAAATACAACAAGCACATAATTAGAATGGCAACAAACAGAACGTTTACAATGGTTAAGCCTGACGCTGTAGAAGCAGGTAACATTGGTGGAATTTTGAATATGATTGAAGAAGCTGGCTTCAAAATCGTAGCAATGAAATATGTAAAATTAAGCGCTGAAATCGCTGGTAAATTTTACGAAGTACACAGTGAAAGACCTTTCTATGGTGAGCTTTGCGAATACATGTCTTCTGGGCCAATCGTAGCTGCTATTCTTGAAAAAGACAAT
Source organism: Roseivirga seohaensis subsp. aquiponti (assembly GCF_001267955.1). Taxonomy (NCBI): domain Bacteria; kingdom Pseudomonadati; phylum Bacteroidota; class Cytophagia; order Cytophagales; family Roseivirgaceae; genus Roseivirga; species Roseivirga seohaensis. Next base: position 134,640 of record NZ_JSVA01000010.1, on the reverse strand, counting down.
GCTGTTGCCGATTTCAGAAAGCTAATAGGCGCAACCAACCCTGCCGATGCAGAAGAGGGTACTATCAGAAAAAAATATGCAACATCAATTTCTGCTAACGCAGTACACGGTTCAGACTCTGATGAAAACGCAGCAATTGAAGGAAGCTTCTTCTTCTCTCAATTCGAAAGATTCTAAGGATTACCTTCCTTATAAAGAATAAGAAAGCGGCTAATGGCCGCTTTTTTTATTTCGTTTTTACCACCAACTTCTTAATCCAGCCAGGCAAAATCAAAGCACCAATAATTAGATAAGGATAAAAACTGATCAGGCGCCAAATCAAGCTAGCCACAAAGGTGTATTCACCTAAAAAATCCTCGAAAAAAGCAGGGAAAATGTATTCGGCTGTTCCTGCGCTGCCAGGCGTTGGCGAAACAAGCATCACCAACCACATGATCAGATGTCGGCTCAGAAGCATAAGATGTTCATCTATACTAATAGGAACAAAGCCGACTACAAGCATATTTAATACTCCAAACTTAACAATCCAAATGGCATAAGTGAGTCCAATTAATTTTAGCCAAAAGGCAACAGACTTACCCCTTAATTCCTTTGATACTTCATAAAGCTCATCGGCTCTATTCGATAAGCGTTCCCCCCACTTTTTTAAAAATGACCACCTGGAAATTCGCTGTAAAAGATTTTTTACTACCGAAGGAAATAGAAGCAAAGCCGAAATTTTAAACGAAATATAAAAAGCAATGAGGCCATAACTTAGGTAAAAGAAATACGACAGACTTCCGCCCAATTCATTTTGAATCAATTCGGATTGCGGCAAGGCAGCACCATTGGTTAAGAGTAAGGCAATAGGAGAAGCGGTAAGAAAAAAGACGTTATCCATCATAGCCAAGAGCAAGGCAAAAGCCAAAGCTCTACCTACATCTACACCATGTTTATGAATGATATAAACCACCACAGCAATGGGCCCGATAAGTGGAGGAACAACTGCCACGGCAAATTCCCAGAGAAAAACAATACGAAGTGCATCCTTTGCTGTAAACGATTCTCCCCCTACTAGCTTTACTCGGGCTGTATTTAAAAGGTCTTTAGAAATTAGAAAAAGAAAAGCCAAAACAATGGCCAAAACAGATATTCTTAACATGGACTGCAAAGATTCGTCATTGAGTTTATCATCGCGCAGTGCGATAAAAACCACAATAGCCAAACCTATAATTACTGGAAGCCAGACATTTTTAGGATTTAAAGTACGAAGCGCTTTTTTTGAGTCTACTTCCATTATTTTTCTACCAACTCTTCTTCAACCTTTTCAATCCAAAAATTGTTGAAGCCTTCACCCAAATGCATAGTGATTTCTCTCATTTGGAGTAGATCTAAGATGGAGAGGAAGTTAAAAATTACTGCGATTTTGTTAGGTTCTAGCTGAATGAGTTCGACAAATGAAATTCGAGGAGTTTCGCTAAGCTTAGCCATGATAAAGTCTCGCTGCGATGAAATGGTATATGGATATTGAATTACCTCATGCTTTGGTTTGTTTTGCTCTACCTCATAGCGGCTCACTACTTTCTGGAAAACCTTAAGTAGTTTATAGAGGTCCAAGTCTTGCATTTCGGATTCAACATTATTGCCTTCCGATAACTTTTTGAGCTCACGCAAAACATTACCTCGCGATTCCATCTGCATGCGGTCATTCTCCATTTGGGCCAGACTTTCCACCACAGACTTATACTTTTTGTACTCAAGTAAATGCCGAACCAATTCATCTCTAGGGTCAACCTCATTCCCTTCTTCATCTAATACAGGGCGTGGTAAAAGCATTTTCACTTTAATACGCATTAAAGTAGCCGCCACTAAAATAAACTCGCTCGCCACCTCCACATTCAATTGTTCTAAGTGATGGAGGTAATCCAAAAAATCTTTGGTTATCTTGTTGATCGGGATGTCATTAATATCCAACTCATCCCTCTGAATAAAGAAGAGTAAAAGATCGAATGGACCCTCAAAAAGCGGTAGTTTGATTTCGAAACTCAAAGATTCTGAATTGTTATGAACCAAATATATAAGGATTAGGAGAATGAAGCCGACTAACTCAAAATATTTTCTAATTTTGTTCCTTCAAAAAAATCCGGCTCAAACAATTCGTGCGTATTTAAGTTCTCAATTCATTTAGTCCAAAATCAAATGCTGATACAACCGGGAAAGCTGCTTAGTAAAATTGATTCACCTGATGATCTTAAAAAATTAGATCAAGCTGACCTTGTTCAGGTTTGTGATGAATTAAGACAATTTATTATTGACAACGTATCTGTTTACGGAGGCCATTTTGGTGCTTCATTGGGTGTAGTAGAGCTAACAGTAGCACTTCATTATGTGTTTAACACGCCTACAGACCAGCTCATTTGGGATGTTGGGCACCAAGCATACGGACATAAAATATTAACTGGAAGAAGAGATTCTTTCCAATCAAACCGAATTTATAAAGGCCTTTCGGGCTTCCCAAAAAGAAAAGAAAGTGAGTATGATGCTTTTGGAGTAGGCCACTCTTCTACTTCTATTTCTGCCGCTTTGGGTATGGCCATGGCCAACCAATACAAAAAAGATAACCGTCATCATATTGCTGTAATTGGCGATGGCGCCATGACAGGAGGCCTTGCCTTTGAAGCCATGAACCACGCTGGGGTTTCTAATAGCAACCTGCTTATTATCCTCAATGATAACTGCATGTCTATAGACCCAAATGTTGGGGCTTTAAAAGATTACTTGACGGATGTAACGACTTCTCAAACTTATAATAAGGTAAAAGATGACGTTTGGAGGCTACTAAGTAAGTTCTCCAAATTCGGAAAAAGTGCACAAGAGATTATTTCTAAGGTTGAAAACTCCATGAAGAGCATGCTTTTAAAGCAAAGTAATCTTTTTGAGTCGCTCAACCTCAGATATTTTGGCCCAGTAGATGGCCACGATGTTCATCACCTAACCAGTGTTATGACCGACCTGATGAAAATTCCAGGTCCAAAAATTTTACATTGTGTAACCGTAAAAGGAAAAGGCTACAAGCCTGCCGAAGAAGGTAATGCAACTACCTGGCATGCACCGGGCAAGTTTGACAAAGTAACAGGCGAAGTTTTCAAAAAAGTTAGCGATAAGCCCGAAGCACCTAAATATCAAGATGTTTTCGGTCATACTTTGGTAGAACTCGCTGAAAAGAACGACAAAATCATGGGCATTACGCCTGCCATGCCTTCTGGTTCTTCGATGAATATTATGATGAAAGCCATGCCAGACAGGGCTTTTGATGTAGGAATTGCAGAGCAACATGCGGTTACTTTTTCAGCAGGGCTAGCCACTCAAGGGCTTATTCCTTTCTGTAATATTTACAGCTCGTTTATGCAGCGCGCTTACGATCAGGTAATCCATGATGTTTGTATTCAGAACTTGCCTGTAAATTTCTTTCTAGACAGGGCTGGTTTTGCGGGTGCCGATGGCCCAACTCACCATGGCGCTTATGACATCGCCTACATGCGCTGCATTCCGAATATGATTGTGGCTGCCCCAATGAATGAGGCAGAATTAAGAAACTTAATGTACACTTCTCAACTTCCTAGAGAAGGTGAAGCTTTTACTATTCGTTATCCGCGAGGCCAAGGCGTAATGCCTGAATGGCGTACCAAAATGGAGAAAATCACCATTGGTACAGGCAGAAAAATAGCCGATGGCAAAGATATAGCGATACTTACAATTGGCCACATTGGCAACTACGTATATAAGGTAAGAGAAATGTTGTGCAAAGAAGGTTTAGACCCAGCACATTACGACATGCGTTTTGTAAAACCTTTAGACGAAGAATTACTTCACGACATTTTCAGAAACTTCAAGAAAGTAGTGACTGTAGAAGATGGTTGTTTGGTTGGTGGTTTTGGCAGTGCCATTTTAGAGTTTATGGCCGACAATAACTACAGTGCTCAAATTAAGCGTTTGGGTATTCCAGATGCCATAGTAGAACATGGAACTCAAGAGCAATTACATGCCGAATGTGATTTTGATGAGGCAGGAATTGCCAATGCTGTGCGCGAAATGATGGGTGTTAAGCTTGCTAAAACAGTTCATGCCAGCAATTAAGGCAACAATTCAAGGCGAAGGTTTTCCGGTTATTCTCATTCATGGTTTTTGTGAAAACAAATCCATGTGGTTTCCTTATGCCAATAAGCTAACAGAACACTTTCAAATCATTTGCCCCGATTTACCCGGTTTTGGAGAATCTCCATTACCGAACAAAGACATTACTTTAGAGGAAGTCGCTGATGAATTAGCTGGTTTTCTATCTGAAATCAAGGTGGAGAAATGCGTAGTTATTGGTCATTCATTGGGTGGATATGTGGCCTTGGCTATGGCTGAAAGACATCCTAACCTTATTCAAGGACTAGGCTTGTTCAACTCAACCGCTCTGGCCGATGATGAAGAAGCGAAGCACAGAAGAAATAAATCGATTTTATTTCTAAAAAAACATCCGGTTTCAAAATTCATTGGCCCCTTTATTCCGTCACTTTTTTATTCAAAAAGAAAAGAAGAGCTAAAGGAAGAAATCGATCTAGCCACCTCAATCGGTCTACAAAGTTCCTTAGACACCATTATCGCTTACACCGAAGCCATGAAAATCCGAAAAGACAGGTTTGAGCTTTGGAATAGCCTTCCGTTTCAAACTTTATTTATTGGTGGGGCCAACGATGATCGTGTTCCTTTAAAAATAGCCGAAAAGCATATTGAAGAACGAGCGAATGTTGATGGTTACATTTTACCAGAAACCGCTCATATGGCTATGCATGAGCGTAAAACGGAAACGCTCCAAATGATTCAGGACTACTTATTAAAAGTGGTCTAAACTTTTAATCGCCAGACTTCTCTTTATCTTTCTCGTACCGCGCTTTCCATCTGGCATGCTCTGCAGGTTTAAACCTATAACCTTTGTGCTCGGCAAAAGCTTGAGTAAACTCGGCTCCAAAAAACATAATTAAGCAAGTATAGTTAATCCAAAGCATGATAAGAACGACACTCCCTGCTGCTCCATAAGATGAGGCTGGTTCGGCCTGACCAAAATAAAAGCTCAAAACAAACTTACCAATAATGAATAATATGGCCGTAAAAAACGCACCAGACCAAACACTTTTCCAGTTCACACTCACATCAGGCAATACCTTAAACACCAAGGCAAAAAGTATGGTGGCCATCCCCAGTGTAATGGCAAAGTCTGTCACTTTCACCAACACAAGTAAGTATTCCGGAAATTGACGGCTCATCCATTCGCTAATGGCAGCCAATACAGCAGAGATCACTAGCGATATTAACAGTAAGAAACCAATGGCCAAAATAAGTCCTAAGGAATAGGCACGATCGAAAATAAGCCTCTTAATTCCACTCCCAGGCTTTTGTTCAACACGCCAAATATTATTGAGCGACTTTTGTAATTGAAAGAAAACCGTAGTAGCACCAAATAGTAAAATACCAATTCCCACAGCTCGCATAATAAAACCTGAGTCGCTCCTGTAAGAACTGACGACCATATTTTCAATGCTCTGTGCAGCTTCATAACCAATCATTCCAGAAATTTCATTCACCAAACGGCCCTGAACAGCCTCCTGACCATACACAGCACCTCCAATGGAGATTAGCAATATCAGGAGCCCCGGCAGAGAAAAAATTGAGTAGTAAGCCACAATTGCACTTTGACGAAAAGCTTCGTCCTCGTTCCAGCCTTTAAATGCCTGCTTCAGTAATTTCCACCATGTTTTTATTCCCATCATAAAAAATCAGATAATGTAATAGAAACACGTTTCAGTCCATAATGTTAGAAAGCGATGGTTAAATGGGTGAATTAGAAAAGCTTCTGTATTTTAGAGTCCCAAAACATATGCTAGGATTTGCTCTGCGAGTACAATCCAATCTTATTCAATGCAAATTTGTAAAGGAGAAATATCTGAAATACTTGGGAAAGGGAAATTAAAAAACCTTTTCTCGCCCATTGACAATGCTTCGATTGTGCTTTTCAGAATAATGTTTGGAGGCATTATGTTTTGGGAGGTAACTCGTTATTTCAAGTACAATTGGATTGAACGCTATTGGGTCACTCCTTATTTCAATTTCGCTTACACACCATTCAACCTAAGTCCATTGTCTGAAAATGGAATGTATATACTTTGGTATGTTTTGGGTGCATTGGCCATTTTCATCACCATAGGCTTTCTGTATAGAATCAGCACCGTTCTGTTCTTCTTGCTCTTCACTTATACTTTTCTTTTAGAGCAGGCACGTTACCTCAACCATTTCTATTTAGTTATTATCGTCAGTTTTATTCTCATTTTTATTCCTGCCCACCGTAGCTTTTCTATTGATTCTAAAATATTCAAAAGCGTAAAAAGTCCTTACAACTCTAGCTGGAATTTATGGTTGATCCGACTTACGGTAGGTATTCCGTACTTTTTTGGTGGTATTGCCAAGATTAACGCTGACTGGCTCAGAGGCTACCCCCTCAAAGATTGGCTTTTAGGTGATCTCAATTTCCCCATCATTGGCCAATATTTTACAGAACATTGGATGGTCATGATTATGTCGTACTCTGGCTTGTTACTAGACTTAGCAGTTGTACCTGTTCTACTATTTAAACGCACCCGATTAATTGGCTTTATTGCCATTTGCCTCTTCCATTTAATGAATGTAGAACTATTCGAAATTGGTATTTTTCCTTGGTTTATGATTGCCGCTACAAGCTTATACTTTAGCCCCAATTGGCCAAGAAAGCTTGTTCAGAAAATCGGGTTCAAAGGCGATAAAACTCAGGAAACCAATGACTTCAAACCTAACCCAAAATACCCGAAGGTAATTTTATATGGGTTGGGAATTTTCTTCGCTATTCAGGTTTTTCTACCCATGCGCCATTTGCTTATTAAGGGAAATGTACATTGGACGGAAGAAGGCCATAAATATGCTTGGCACATGAAATTGAGAAGTAAAGAAGGGAGTACCGAGTTTATGGTAAAAAACAAAGCCACTGATGAGCTCATTGAAGTCAATGTTGGAGGTTACCTACAAGATTGGCAGGAACGAAAAATGGACGGAAACCCACAAATGATCTGGAAGTTTGCTAAGTTTTTGAAAGAAGAGTATGGCCGAATGGGTGTAGATGTTGAGGTTTACGCACAAGCTTTGGCTTCGCTTAACGGAAGAGCATACCAGTACATTATCGATCCGAATGTAGATTTAGCAGCGCAGGAAAAACCATTTTTCGGTAACGCTAAATGGATTTTACCCTTGGAGATTCCTTTAGAAAATCAGCGTTAAGTCTCAACGAGAAACCAAATAATGCACCAACCTAGCTGCCAATCTTGCAGTTGCGTTATCTTGGTCATACTTTGGACTCAATTCGGCTAAATCTACACTGATCAGTTTTTGAGATTCAATCAATACATCGAGTGTTTTCAGTACAATATCGGGCGCAAAGCCCATTGGTGAAGGGGCACTTACTCCGGGCGCATAAGCCGATGAAAAACCATCCAAGTCGATTGTCAAATAGACCTTATCTACCTTTTGAAGAAAGCTATTCAAGCAGTTTTTTACTTCAGCCCAATGTTCGATGGTGTATTCTGTATTCTCTAAATAGGTAACTCCCAATTCATCTGCCGTATTGAAAAGCGTTTGCGTATTCGCAGACCGCTGAATACCTAAACAGCAATATTCGAATGCCTGATTTTTGGTCTTACAATCTTGTGAGATTTGAAAAAAGGGCGTTCCAGAAGTATTGCCGTTTTTATTATTTCTTAGGTCGAAATGTGCATCGAGATTTATAATTCCGATGGTTTGGCTCTTCTCCTGCCCATCTAAAAACTGACGAATTCCGGTATAATGCGCATAAGCAATATCATGGCCCCCGCCCAATAAAATTGAAAATACACCTTGGCTCAACAACTGACTTACGGTCTTACTAAAGTTGCTGTGAGTTGCGTCCAAATCTTCATCAACACAGATTACATTTCCGAAGTCTAGAATCTCAGTTTGGCTTTGAAAATGGTTTGGAAGAATGGCAAGCATTTTACGGATGGCATCAGGCCCATCTATCGCTCCAACCCTTCCCTGATTCCGTTTTACCCCTTCATCTACCGCATAGCCTAAAATGGCCAATTGCTTATTGGCAGAAGGTTTTAACTTCTCCAACGCGGACGCTTTCACCATTTCATACCAATAGTTAGGTCGTCCAAGATTTTCATCTTTTCGGCCTTTCCAAAGCGACAGGTCTGCGGGCTTCAGTGCGTTCATGGGTTCAGATTTTTTGACCTTTTTTATAAACCATTGCAGGTTTTAGCTTGCCTTGTTGGTAAAGAATTTCTTGATAATTATTACAAGGAAAAATCGCCAAATCAGCCAAAGCTCCTTCCGCTAAAGTTCCTCGATCAGTTAATTCTAAAGCCGCTGCCGCGCGAACAGTAATACCTGCCAACACTTCAGCATTGGATAGTTTTTCTGCTGAACCCAATACCGCAGCTTGCATAAGCAGATCGCCCATAGGAGCCGAACCGGGGTTCCAATCGCTGGCAATGGCTAAACAGGCACCGGCATTCAATAATTTACGGGCAGGCGTATAGGCACAACCCAAACCCAAAGTAGCACCAGGAAGTGCGGTGGCAATCGTGTTGCTCTTGGCTAATATTTCAACTTCTTTATCTGTACTGGCCTCTAAATGATCAGCACTTACTGCCCCTACTTCTACCGCCAATTGGCTTCCACCCGTTGAAAACTGATCGGCATGAATGGTGATCGAAAAGCCCATTGCTTTGGCTTTTTCTAAATAAGGTTTTGCTTCTTGGGGCGAAAAAGCGCCCGATTCCACAAAGATATCAATGCGGCTCGCCAAGTTTTCTTCCTTGAGAATTGGAAATAATTTAGAACCAATCTGTTCTAAATATTCTGCTTTAGACCCTTCAAAACCCTTCGGATGCATATGGGCCGCCAAGCATGTAGATACTAAATCGGCAGCGTGCTTTTCATTGACAGCTTGAATAGCGCGAAGCATTTTCAGCTCTTCATCCACAGTAAGTCCATAGCCGCTTTTGGTTTCAATGGTGGTAACTCCTTCCGACAAATGGCGACTGGCTCGTTCGGCAATTCCAGCCTCCAATTCTTTTTGCGAAGCATTTCGCGTTTGGGTTACGGTGTACCAAATTCCACCACCAAGCTCGGCCATTTCTAAATAGGTTTTTCCTGAGTTTCGAAAAGCATAATCACGTGCTCGGCTGCCCGAAGAGCAGATGTGGGTATGCGAATCGATAAAGCCCGGCAAGGCCACAAAATCACCATCGAGTTCCACCACTTCGGCACCAATAATTTTGGATTCGTTTAAAAGCGTATCAAAATCTCCTGTTTTGGCAATGGTTTCTCCTTGCAGAAGAATTCCCACCTTACCTTCTAAAACATTGAGTTGTTCGTCTTTTAAAGCACCATTCAATGGCAAGCCCGTCATGGGCAAAACCTGCTTAAATGGACCGATTAGTTTGTAGGTGTTCATATGTTTATTTTAGTAAGAATTTTGGGTAATGAATACAGGCCCAAGCTGCTATTCATAAAATTTTCCCGCATATATTAATAGAGCAAAGTTCTTCCAACTTGGCTCTTGTGGAATCAATTTACTTGAAACACCAAAAGCTTCTATAGCATCCAAAAAATTCACTATACTTCCATTCTCCCACCCATTCGCTCCAGACCCATAAGGTGGAGATGGTTGCTCAACTTCCTTTTTATCCTCATCCATTTTATCCTCCTTCAAGGCTTTTAAGAATTGAAGAAAAGATTCTTTCGAATCGACCTTTTCCAATAAGTCATATAAATCCATAGTTTCCAAGTTGAAGGGATCAAAGTGTCAAACCAAACTCATCGCTTTTTTCTTGAGCGAGATTATAGCCAGCATCTGCATGACGAATAACGCCCATTGCTGGATCAATGTGAAGCACGCGCTCCAAACATTTCTCTGCACGCTCGGTGCCATCGGCCAAAACTACCATACCCGCATGTTGCGAATAGCCCATTCCAACGCCTCCACCATGATGGAAAGATACCCAAGTAGCACCTCCACTGGTGTTGCCCATCAGGTTCAACAATGTCCAATCCGATACTGCATCACTACCATCTAACATGCCTTCGGTTTCACGGTTAGGCGAAGCCACAGAGCCACAATCCAAGTGATCGCGACCTATAACGATTGGCGCTTTTACTTTTCCTGTTCTTACCAATTCATTGAAAATAAGTCCTGCTTTTTTACGCTCGCCCAAGCCCAACCAGCAAATTCTGCATGGCAAACCTTGGAAGGCTACTCGTTCTCTAGCTTGCTTCAACCAATTGATCAAATGATGATTTTCTGGAAATGCTTCCATCAACGCTTGGTCGGTGGTATAAATATCTTCCGGGTCGCCAGAAAGCGCAGCCCAACGGAAAGGGCCTTTTCCTTCACAGAACAAAGGACGAATATAAGCTGGGACAAAACCCGGGAAATCGAAGGCATTGGCCTCTCCACCCTGACGGGCAAATTCCCGCAAATTGTTGCCGTAATCAAAGGTAATTGAGCCTCGTTTCTGCATTTCAAGCATAAACCCAACATGCCTTGCCATACTCTTCAGCGACTTGGCTTTGTAGGTTTTAGAATCTTCAACTCTTAGCTGATCCGCTTCTTCCAAGCTATAACCATTCGGAACATAACCGTTGATTGGGTCGTGAGCAGATGTTTGATCCGTAAGAATCTCAGGAATCACATTATCAGCCAAAAGCTTTTCGAGCACATCGCCAATATCGCCTACCAAACCGATGGAAATCGCTTCTCCTTTTTCCTTAGCATCCAAAGCCCAATCTCTGGCTTCTTCATAGGAATAGGTCATTTTATCGATGTAGCGTGTATCCAAACGTTTCTTGATTCGAACAGGGTCTTTGTCAACCCCCAAGAAAGTGGCTCCGGCCAAAGTAGCCGCCAAAGGCTGAGCGCCTCCCATTCCACCTAGACCACCAGTCACCACCAGTTTATGTTTCAAGTCGCCTTGAAAATGCTTTTGCCCGCAAGCCACAAATGTTTCATAGGTTCCTTGAAGAATTCCTTGGCTACCGATATAAATCCAGCTTCCGGCCGTCATTTGACCATACATCATCAGGCCGCGTTCTTTCAATTCATTGAAATGCTCCCAATTGGCCCATTCTGGAACCAAATTACTGTTTGCAATCAGCACGCGAGGCGCTTGAGGATGGGTTGGAATAATTCCAACCGCCTTTCCCGACTGCACCAAAAGACTTTGGTCGTCTTCTAGTTTCAAAAGGCATTCAATAATTTTCTTAAGTGCTTCTGGATTTCTTGCTGCTTGGCCATTTCCACCATAGACCACCAATTTTGAAGGGTCTTCAGCCACATCAGCATCTAAGTTATTCAAAAGCATACGCAATGGCGCTTCAGTTTGCCACGATTTAGCATGAAGCTGATTGCCAGTTGGTGCTTTATAATGCGGATGGTTGGCGTATTGCTCAATAAACTTCGAATAATTCATGATGGTTAGTTTTGAGTGTACTATAATTTTCTTCTTGGCGAACGACAGAAAGTAATGCTCCCTCTTTCACTATGTTGATGGTTTTTTCTATGTCTAGAGCGAAAACCCTGTCTACTGTGGCATGCGTTACTTGCTTTCTTACCAAGCTGTGCATTTCGCCAATAATTTTACTTGATTTTAGCGGACGATGAAAGTCAAGTGCTTGTGCTGCACAAAGCAATTCGATGCCCAATATTTTTTCTACATTTTCGATTACCCGATAAGCCTTTCTTCCTCCAATAGACCCCATACTGACATGATCTTCTTGACCCAAAGAAGTTGGAATACTATCAGCACTGGCAGGGAAACACAAGCCTTTGTTTTCACTCGCCAAAGCGGCTGTGGTGTACTGCGGAATCATAAAACCTGAATTGATTCCTGTTTCCTTCATCAGCAATTTCGGCACATTATCTACTGTCCCTTCAAGGGAAAGGTAAATCCTTCGGTCGGAAATATTACCGATTTCCGAAGCGGCCAAACAGGCGTAATCTAAAGCCATGGCCAAAGGCTGACCGTGGAAATTACCTCCACTGATTGTCAAATCTGCATCTAAAATTACGGGGTTGTCGGTAACAGAATTGAGTTCTATTTCAACTAACTCTTTCAAATGCAACCAAGCATTTCGCGAAGCCCCATGTACCTGTGGAATACAGCGCAAAGAATAAGGGTCTTGCACCCTGGAGCAGTTAGCGTGTGAAGTCATTACTTCGGAATCGCTAAGCAAAGCAGTCATTCGAGCGGCCACATGTTGGTTTCCTCTAAACGGACGTAACTCATGCAATTCTGGCCTGAATGGTTTCGAAGAACCAAGCAGCGCTTCTACCATCATGGCGCCAATCAAATCGGCATGGTCAAGACAATTATGAAGTCTGTCTACGACTTTCACCGCATAGGCCAAAATAAATTGCGTGCCATTAATCAGTGCCAAACCTTCTTTCGGACCCAATTCTAATGGTGCTAAACCGTGCTTTTGCAATACACTAAGTGTATCATACTTTTTTCCGTTCTCCATAACTTCCCCCAAACCAATTAAGGGAAGGAAGAGGTGAGACAATGGAGCCAAATCTCCAGAAGCTCCTACAGAACCTTGGCTAGGCACTACAGGAATAATATCATTATCGATATGCCATTTGATGCGATCCAAGGTAGTTTCGGCTATACCAGAATAACCTTGTGCTAGGGAATTCATTTTAAGAATGAGCATCAGTTTTGAGATGTCATCTGGCACCGATTCGCCAACGCCCACACTGTGGCTTTTGAGAATATTTTCTTGCAACAACCTTGTTTTCTCTTCGGAAATAAGGGTGGTACAAAGCGGGCCAAACCCAGTATTGATTCCATAAACGGCCTTTCCCTTGGCTACAATTTCTTCAACGGTCTGCTGACTTTTTACCACCTTGGCCCTGGTTTCTGCACTCAAATCTCCAGCAATTTCTCCAGCACAAATGGCAAGCGCCTTGCCTACGGTCAAGTGTTCTTTACCGTATAAAAATATTCCTCTTTCCATGAATGATGTGTGTTAAACAAAAAAACCCGCTAAGGAATCTACACAGCTAGTAGTTTAGAGCAATGTAAAATAGGAGATCCTTAGGGGCGTATCAGAAACCTGTTTTCTAATACGAAAGTAAGTCTTACTTTTAATAATTATAAATACCAATTTTATCAACACTTAATAACTATGAATTATCAGTTGGAATTTAGGCACCTTAAGTATTTTATGGCGGTAGCCGAAGAGCTTAATTACAGAAAGGCGGCAGAAAGACTGTTCATCTCTCAGCCCGGTTTGAGCAGGCAGATTAGCCAAATGGAAAAAGTTTTGGGTGTGAAGTTATTTGAACGCACAAAACGAAAGGTTAGCTTAACCACTGCTGGCGAACATTTAATGAACGAAACTCTATTTATAAACAACCATTTAGCACGGGTTAAAAAGGAGTTAAAGCAAATTGATTCAGGCGAACAAGGCGAAATTAGAATCGGATTTATTGGCTCGGCCATGCAGAACTTAGTGCCCGACTTAATGGTGAAAATGAATGCCCAATTGCCTGAAGTAAAGGTGAATTTGGAAGAAATGTCGAATAAGCTTCAGGTAGAAAAACTGGAAAAGGGTGAACTTGATTTCGGTTTTGTACGGCTCTCCAGAGTGCCTGAAGAGTTTCATATGCACCCCGTTTTAGAAGATACTTTTTCTATCGTACTGCCCAAAAAACACCTTATGAACGAAAAGCAATTTAAGAATGTAGCTCAATTGGCAGACGAGCATTTCATTCTTTTCTCCAGCGAATACAGTCCGCTTTATTATGATATGATTATGAGTATTTGCGAAGATCAAGGTTTTACTCCTACCGTATCGCATAAATCAGTGCATGCCCAAACCATTTTTAAATTGGTAGAACGTGGGCTTGGTGTGGCTATAATACCTACTTCATTACAATATGGCTTCGATTTAAATGTAAAGTTTATAGAGTTGAAGAACATTCCGCAACGCACTACGCTGTCCGTAATCTGGAAAAAGGAAAACCGCAACCCCGCCATGTGGAAAGCGAAGGAATTGTGGTTTGGGGAGTGATTTCTTAAGACTCAACACCTTCAATCACTAGTACTAGTGAAATTTTAATTATGCTGCATTTCCCCCTTGGTTCATAAACTCTGGACTCTATATTTGCATTCTATTTGTAATAAGTCTAAATAAGAACTGAGAGGAGAAAGCCCGCTTTCTTCTACTACAACATATAATAGCCCCATGAGAATCCTTAATAAAACAAAAGCCTTTGCCTTAGCCATGCTGTTTATGGTAAGTTTAAACTTTGCCGCTGCGCAAGGCGACAATCCATTTATTCAATCGAAATACTGGGCGGCCAAACCAAGCATAGAAGCCATTAAAGCTGATATGGCCAAAGGTCACTCCGTACTTCAAGCCAATAGCGGTGGTTTTGATGCCACCACTTATGCTATTCTGAACAACAACCCACTTTCAACAGTGCAGTTTTTGGTGGAGCAAGGCAACTCCGTAAACAAGAGAACGCACGATTCAAGAACCTACATTTTCTGGGCAGCTTCTCGCGCCAACATCGAGGTAATGGAATACCTGATGAGCCAAGGTGCAAAAACCGACCTTCGAGATTCACATGATTACACTGTAGCTCAGTTTGCTGCTGCGGGGGGCCAGCAGTCACCAGAAATCTACGATTTCTTTGAGGCCAATGGAGTGGATTTAAAAAACCAGAAGACAGCCGAAGGAAAGAACATCCTTCACATTCTTATCCCTCGTTTGACCAACTATGGTATGTTGGATTATTTCCAATTGAGAGGTTTTGATCTGAACGAGCTAGATAAAAATGGAAACGGCTTGTTCAACTATGCAGCCCGTAGCGGAAACATCGATTTATTGGAAGAATTGGTTGATCGTGGTGTAAAATACGGTGAGAACAAAGTGACAGGCGAAAACGCCATTTTGATAGCGAGCAGTAACCGAGAAAACACGGTGGAATACTACAAATACCTTGAAAGCTTAGGCTTAAACCCCGCAGTAAAAACAAACGAAGGCGTTTCTGCTTTACACAGAATCGCTGCTTTAAATACCAACCTAGACGTTTACAATTACTTCTTAAGTAAAGGTTTGAACGTGAATGATGCTGACTCAAACGGAAACACGCCTTTAATCAACGCGGCAGGCAGAAACAGCTTAGAAATGGTAACTTTCTTGGCAGAAAAAACTAAAGACATTAACCATGTGAATAAAGAAGGTCAATCAGCTTTGACAATGGCGGTAATGCGCAATAATGCTGAAGTGGTAGATTACCTACTTGCTAATGGTGCTGATGTGAAAGTAACCGATGAGAAAGGCAACAGCTTAGGCCAATACTTGATTGGTGCATACAGCAAAAACAACAGTGCTGACTTCGACAAAAAATTGAAATCACTTCAAGCAAAGGGACTTGACCTTAGCAAAAAGCAAGGCGATAAAAGCACACTTTTCCATTTAGCGATTGACAAAAACGACTTGGCTTTACTGAAAAAGGTACATGCTTTGAAAATCGATGTCAACGCTAAAAACAACGAAGGAGCAACTGTTTTACACCTTGCTGCAATGAAAGCTGCTGACGATGAAATTTTGAAATACCTAATCTCAATCGGAGCAGACAAAAGCAGCACTACCGAGTTTGAAGAAACAGCTTTTGATTTAGCTCAGGAAAACGAAAAGCTAGCCAACAACAAGGTGGATTTAGAATTCTTAAAAGCGAAATAAGATGTTGAACATACAGCAATTCGGAACAAAGATATTATTGATTGCAGGGTCAGTTTTAGCTATGGCTTTCACCTCTGACATTGGCAGCGTGAAATACAAATGCTTGGTTCAAATGATTAACTACACTGGAGAAGACGCTTATGTAGCGATTTCATTAATGAACCCAGAAGGCGAGTACGAACGCACTTTATACGTTCAAGGCGATGATAGCGAATGGTACAGCGACATTAAAAACTGGTGGGCTTTTTCTTCAGGGAAAAACGAAAAGCTAGACGGCATTACTGGCGCCAGTATTGGCAATGGAGAGCGTCAAGTTTTGGCTTTCGAAATTGACGAAACAAAAATTGATGCAGGCTATAAAATCAGGTTTGAGTCGGCTGTGGAAAACCAGGATTATCATGTCACCGATGCAGAACTGAGCTTAAATGCAGAAAGCGTAAACAGTAAAATCGAGGGAAAAGGGTACATCCGTTACGTACGTATCATCCCAAATTAATATCCACAAGTCTTTATGACCATTTCTTTTTGGAGATATAGCCACCTTGTTTTGGCTATATCTTCATCTTTATTCCTTCTTATCGCTTCCATTACCGGGGTAATTTTGGCCTTCGAACCCATTATTGAAAAGGCGCAACCTTACCAACCCAGCGGGGCTTCTGAGCTTACTATTGCCGAATTGCTCAGTAATATAGATGGGAAATACGAAGAAGTGCTCAGCATTTCGTCAGATAAAAATGGTTTTATCACAGCCTCTGTGATTGGTAAAAACGGAAGTGAGAATTTCTACATCGACCCTTTTACCGGAGAAAAAATTGGTGAGCTAAAGGAAAAAGCAGCCATTTTCAACTTTGCTACCAGCCTACACCGTTCGCTTTTTCTAGGTACCATTGGTAGGTTTTTTATTGGACTAGCTTCTTTTCTATTATTCTTAATGGCCACCTCAGGCGTAGCCCTAATTTTAAGACGCCAAGGCGGAATTAAACAGTTCTTTAACAAGCTGGTAAAAACCAGTTTTCTCCATGATTATCATACAATTTTAGGTAGGCTGGCGCTTATTCCATTAATCGTTATTTCGCTTTCGGGCACTTACCTTTCGCTGCTTAGGTTTTCTATTATTCCCGAAGAAAACATTAGTCATGCTGTAGATTATGACGCCATTGAAGCCAGCCCAAAAATTAGCACAGCCGACTTTAAGGTTTTCAATCAAAACACCTTAGAGAATTTCAGGTCAATTGAATTTCCGTTTAGTGATGATGTTGAAGATTACTTCCTCTTAAAGCTGAAGAAAAAAGAAGTCATTGTAAATCAATTCACGGGTGAAGCGTTAAGTGAGCAGCCCTACCCTTTTGTGGCCTTGTTTTCTGAATTGGCAATGATGCTTCACACTGGTCAAGGAACAATTCTATGGTCTGTTGTTCTTGGTTTGGCTAGCTTAACATTGCCATTCTTTATTTATTCTGGCTTTGCCATTACCCTAAAAAGAAGGGCCGCCAAAATCAAAAACCCTTATCCCAAAGATCAGTGTAAGTATGTAATTCTAGTAGGTTCCGAAGGAGGGACCACGCGCAAGTATGCCAAGTTACTGCACGATCAACTACTAGCTGCCAAACAAACTTCTTACCTCACCGACATGAACAAACTGAGCCATTTCAAGAAAATGGAGCATTTGGTGGTGATTACAGCAACTTATGGCCAAGGCGAAGCACCAAGCAATGCGGATAAGTTCAAGAAACTTTTTATTAAAGATTTTAGACCAAAAAATGACTTCACTTTTTCCGTAGTGGGTTTTGGGTCATTGGCCTACCCAGAGTTTTGCAAATTTGCTTTTGATACTGATGATTTGCTAAGAAAACACCCTTTAAGCACTCAATTGCTGGAAGTACATACGGTCAATAATCAGTCCTTTGAAGCTTTTAGTGAATGGGTGAATCCTTGGGCCGAAAAAGTAGGGCTAACCATTGAATTGCCCAAACCAGACAACCTTATTGCCCGAAAAAAGACACAGAAATTCACAGTCGTCAACCGTGCCATTTCTTCTAATGTGGAAGATAACACTGCACTTATAGAGCTAAAGCAAGAAGGAAATAAGAAATTTGAGTCAGGAGATCTATTGGCCATTTACCCTGAAAACAGTACTCGTGAGCGTCTGTATTCATTGGGAAAATCAAAAGACGGTAATCTCCTACTCAGTGTAAAAAAGCATGAACTCGGTTTATGCTCTACACTTTTGCACGAATTAAAAATTGGCGATTCACTCGAAGGTTTTCTGCTTGAGAATAAAGCTTTTCATTTCCCTAAAAAAGCAAAACGCACCATTATGATCAGTAATGGAACTGGCATTGCACCTTTCTTGGGCATGATCAACCGTAACGGCAGAGCACACGAAATTCACCTGTATTGGGGTGGGCGAACAGGCAACTCATTCGACATTTATAAAGAAACCATTGAAGGCGCCTTGGCCGACAATCAGTTGACAACATTCAAGCCTGCTTACTCCCGTTGCTGTGATAAAATTTACGTGCAAAGCCTCATAGAAAAAGATGCTCCATTTATTACCGAAACGTTGAAAGAAAATGGTACAATTATGATTTGCGGCTCCATTACCATGCAAAAAGGAGTGACACAAGTACTTGATCAAATTTGCCAAAAGCATAATAACCAAAGCCTAAGCTTTTACCAAAACCGAAAGCAGATTAAGTTAGATTGTTATTAGTTTCACTTCGCTCTGACGAAAACCTAAGCCTTCTATTTACCTTTAGAAACACAGAGGAGGAATTGAATTAAACTTGAAGTCTATTTAACTTATACTGGTATTCATAAAACCAATAAGGAGAGATGAGCAAGAAAAGAACTCTAGAAGTAAAGGGGATAGCAATCAATATATTAGACCAGAATGGTCATAAATACATTTCGCTCACAGACATGTTAAAAGCCAAGGATGGGGATTACTTTATTTCCGACTGGCTACGAAACAGAAATACGATAGAATTTTTAGGCGTTTGGGAGAGTGTTTACAACCCCAATTTTAATTATGGCGAATTCGACATAATTAAAAGTAAAGCAGGTTTAAATAGCTATAGATTAAGCGTAAAAGAATGGGTTGAAAAAACCAATGCAATTGGCTTAAAGGCAACTGCTGGAAGATATGGTGGCTCATTTGCACATTCAGATATTGCTTTTGAATTTGGAATGTGGATTTCTGCAGAATTCAAGATATACTTAATAAAAGAGTTTCAACGCTTAAAGGCCGATGAAAATAACCTACTAAAGCTTGATTGGAACTTACAGCGCACCTTAGCCAAGATTAATTATGTAATTCATACCGATGCGATAAAGGCGAACTTATTACCAACAGAGTTAACCAAAACCCAAATTAGCTTGGTGTATGCCAATGAAGCCGATATTTTAAACATGGCACTCTTCGGCAAAACAGCTAAGCAGTGGCGAACCGAAAACCCAACTGCGGAAGGAAACATAAGGGACGAAGCCACCATTGAGCAGCTGGTGGTATTAAGCAATATGGAAAGTATGAATGCAGTATTTATAAGCCAAGGCTTATCCCAAAGCGATCGATTGATACAACTGAATAAAATGGCCATCATACAAATGCAATCTTTGCTTAAGAGTGCTCCGCTCAAAAAATTAAAGAATGATAATTAACCTCTATGCGCCTCTCATCATTCAATCCTCAGCCATTCCTTTAATCTTAACAGTATTTACCTGAGCAGCAACTCATTTTATTTTATCTTCGCAGCTTAAACGCGATGAAAACACTACTCAAAATTTATTCTACTTACGGCCTAGTTATTTTTGCATTGGTTTTCATTGTCCTTCTGCCCTTTTTTCTGTTGGCTATTTTTGTGAAGCCCTTAGAAAAAACTGCTGGTTTTCTCAATCATGTTTGGGCCAGGCTACTTTTTTTCTTTCTCTTTTTAAACCGTTCTAAAATTGTTTACGAAGAAAAACTGAGCCGAAAACAACGCTATATTTTCTGCGCCAATCACTTCTCTTTTCTGGACATCCCAACCATGGGGCTTATTAACCATAACTTTAAATTTATCGGTAAAAGCTCATTGAGAAAAATTCCATTATGGGGCTATATGTACAGCAAGCTACATATTTTGGTAGATCGTAATAGTTTAAGAGATCGACATGCAAGCTGGGTAAAATGTAAGGAAGCCGTTGCGAATGGTTATAGTATCACCTTTTTTCCCGAAGGTGGAATTTTAAGCAAAAACCCGCCTGAATTGGGTCGTTTTAAAGAGGGCAGTTTTAAAATTGCTGTGGAAGAACAAATCCCAGTTGTACCGGTAACAATTCACAACAATCACCTACTTTTACCTGACAAAAAACCCTTAATCATGCACAGAGGTACTATTTCGCTTAAAGTGCACAAACCCATTTGGCCAACAGGCACTGATGATTTTGCAGTGCACGATTTAATGGCGAAAGTACGTTCGATAATAGATGAAGAACTGAAATTGACACACCATGCAGGTAGATAAAAAAACATTACACCAAGTAGCTCATTTAGCCCGACTCAACATTAAGCCCGAGGAAGAAACTCAGCTTTTGAATGACATGAGCGAAATACTAACTTGGGTAGGGAAACTGGATGAACTAGACACTGAAGGTGTTGAACCCTTAACTCATATGACAGAAGAAGTAAACGTTTTTAGGAAAGACAAAGCGGAAATCAGTATGAGTCAGGAACAGGCGCTAAAAAATGCTGCGGTGAAAGATTCTAAGTTTTTCAAAGTACCAAAAGTGTTAAAATAGCACCCTTGGAAAATCAAAAGAGCCACCTTCTTATTAAGTATTTTAGCCTTTTTAATTGGGCTACTGTATCCATTGCCGGATTACTGCTGCTTTCTACTTTTTTTATAGGCGATAGCTTGGTTTTACCATGGGTTACCGACACAGAATACGTTAAATCACCCCTGTTTTTAGAGTACTTTTCGATTAACGGAAAGCCAATGGGTTTTGAGCTTGATCAAATCTTAATTTGGCAGCAATTTAAAACGGGACGTTACCTTTTTCTAGAATGGCCTGAATATTTACTTTTTGCCTTAACACTTATTGGATTTGTAATTTGTACAGTAACCATTACCTATTTGGAGCGTTTCTGGTACTTGGTCTGCGCAGGCATTTTAGTATTTGTATCTATTAATTTTGGCTTAGACGAGCTGGCCATAGGCAATCAGTACTTCGGATACGCCTTTATTGGAGGCTTTTTGCTCTTGAGCTACTATTTCCAAAGTATTAAAACCAATATTGGTTTTACAACAAGGCTAATTTCGATTCTCATTCTTATTGGTAGTTTTACCCTTGTAGCCGCTCTTATTTCACCTGTACCAAGCCCTACGCTAGTTTGGTTTTCTTATGGCATACTTGCTCCGCTTATATTAGCTGCATTGTTCATTTTCTTTGTGGCTGGAGATAACTTTTTCTACCTCTTTAAGGTTGCCACACAAAACGCACCTTCCGGCAAAAACGCATTAATCCATTTCTTAGTGATTGGCGCTGTATATATCCTCGTGCTTACCTTGTTATTCTTGAACCTTACGGGTCAGATTTCATTAAATATAATCCTGATTAACCCTTATACAATTCTTTTCATCTCCGTAATCTCAGGGTATTTTGTTTTACAAACCAAGCTAGCGGTTGTAGAATCACAAATTCCAATTCTACTGATTAAGAAATTGCTTTACCCTGCCTTGGCAGCCATCTCATTGGCGGTAATAGCCTATGCTGAAATCACTGCTAACGACTCGTTGACATTGGCCATTAAAATGACAATTGTAGCTTCACACTTAGCTTTCGCTGTGGTGTACTATGTGTATTGCTTCATGAATTTTACCCCTGCTTTATTGGCAAATGCTCCCGCCTGGAAATCCTTTTTTAGAGGCGAAAGAGCTCCATTATTGACAGCTAGATTAGGGGTTATTTTCTTTCTGATTGGGGTATTATTCTACTTAAACTATCGTCCCTATTACCAAATCAAAGCAGGCCAATACAATACTTTAGGATCACTGGCCGAAAAAGTGGAAAATGATTTATTGGCTGAACAATACTACAAGCAATCGTTATTCTATGATTACTATGGGGTTAGGGCAAACTATGGCTTGGCCATGATTGAAAAAGCCAACGGAAATCCTGCTCAGGCCACTAAAAGATTTAAGGAAGCTATTTTAAGAAGTGAAAACCATAAACCATCATTAGGCTTGGCCAGGTTTTATTCTGATCAAGACCAACTCTTCAATAAATTACTTTCCTTAAAAGAGATAGAAAACGGGCTCAATGACCAAAGAGTTCTTAACAACCTAGCCATAGCACATTATGAGTTCGGCCATTTGGATACAGCTTTATTATTGTTGGAAAAGGCATATCAAAACAAACCTACTTCCGAAATCACCAGTAATTTTCTGGCTTTAGATTTATCCATCAAGAATAACCTTGATATTGATTCGGTTTTGCAAAGCACTGCTCATTTTGAAGATCTTCATACACTTACCAACCGACAAGCATTCGCAAATGCTGTAAATATTCAGCCAGAATTAAAGCTAAAAGTACCAACCGACTCTTTCTTACTGCTTGATGAACTTTACTATTTGTATAACGCTGCGCTCAACTCAAAAACGAGCAATAAAGAACTTATCGAGACTTTCGATAGATACATTGCCTATCCAAGAAACATAGCCATAAAGGATTACCTCATGCTAGGGAAGGTAATTCAACTTTATAACTCAGGTAGAGTGAATGAAACTTTTAATTTACTGGATGAACTCATTGCTTCCTATGGCCAAAATACTGGGCTTTACAGTTACATGAAAGCCATTTGGGCATACCAACAGGGCGCTTATGAACTCAGCTTCGTGTTTTTGGGCGAAGCTCAATCCTATAATTTCGACAGAAATATTATTGCTACTACCTATTCAGATTTTCTAGCAAAAACCGTTGATCAACCCTCTTCTGGCCTTCTGCAAAAATGGAAAACATATGAGAGTGAAAGAGAAAACTTGAATCAGGAAGAAAGAAAAGCCCTCTTATTGGACATAGCCCGTGAGAACAGCTTTGATGAGGAAGGCACTTTAAAGGCAGTTGACTCACTTAGAATTATGGATTCTACCACTCCCCTAGAAATTTATGAATTACTTCAAAAAGCCATTTCCGTTAACAAAAGAAGTGTGCTTTTATATGAAGCCTACATTTATCAAACCTTAGAGGTAGGCCTCCCATTTTTTGGTAAATCTGCTTTAGAAACGCTATCAACATTTGCAAAGGAAGTGGAGTTTGAAAGGATTAAAAATCAATTTGAGCAAAAGGAAAAGCAAATTCAGCAAAGAGCTTTAAGCCTAAACGACTGAAAATGACTCGCCAATAAACCCTTCAATCCATTTGAGTATCCGCTCAAGGAATAAATATTGTTAGCCGCTCTAGATTGCGTTGTTTTGTTTGTTGATTCCCAACAGATATTGAGTCGGGATTAAACTTTTGATTATTTTTTTAGTCTTGATTTAAACTTTATTGAACATACATCCGTCATACGAATATGAAAACAGTAATCAGTACAACAGATTTATCTAGAATCTACCAAATGGGAAGCGAAACTATTCGCGCCCTAAAATCGGTAACCATTGAAATTAAGCAAGGAGAGTATGTTTCTTTCATGGGACCGTCTGGTTCTGGTAAATCAACTTTGATGAACATGATCGGCTGTCTTGATACACCTTCTGGTGGACGCTATGTTCTGAACGGAATGGACGTTAGTGACATGACCGAAAATGAATTGGCAGAAGTTCGAAACAAAGAAATTGGTTTCGTTTTCCAAACATTCAACCTATTACCACGTGCTAGTTCATTAGAAAACGTTGCGCTTCCTTTAATTTATGCTGGCTATAGCAAAGCAGAAAGAGAAGAAAAAGCATTAGCTGCTCTAGACGGTGTTGGATTAGCCGAAAGAGCCCATCACAGACCTAACGAACTTTCAGGGGGTCAACGTCAAAGAGTTGCAATTGCAAGAGCATTGGTAAATAACCCTTCGATCCTTTTGGCCGATGAGCCAACAGGTAACTTGGATACCAAGACTTCTTATGACATTATGGACTTGTTTGCCAACCTACACGACAAAGGCAACACCATTATCATGGTAACACACGAAGATGATATTGCTCAATATTCTCACAGAATTATTAGAATGCGAGATGGCTTAGTTGAAACCGACACTATCAACGAAAATCCTACAAGGGGTAATCCTATGAAAGAAGCAGCCGCTAAGGCAGCAGCAGAAGCCGCAACACATTAATTGAATTGTGAAAATTTATACAAAAACAGGAGATTCAGGCACCACCTCATTATTGGGTGGTGCTCGTGTTTCTAAGGCACATCTCCGAATCGAAGCTTACGGAACGGTAGACGAACTCAACTCTTTCTTGGGTGTACTAAGAGATCAGCCCGTGAATGAAAAGAGACTGGATCTACTTAAAGAAATTCAAGATAGACTTTTCACTCTTGGAGCCGAACTGGCCACAGAACCAGGAAAAGATAAAGTGGTAAAACCCGATCTTCTTCCTTCAGACATTGAGTTGCTTGAAAAAGAAATGGACGAGATGGAAAAACATCTTGAGCCGTTAAAAAATTTCATTCTTCCGGGTGGTCATCCCTCCGTTTCATTTGCCCATGTAGCTCGTTGCGTATGCCGAAGGGCCGAGCGCATTTGCATTGCCCTAAATGACGAATCACCCGTGGACGGTTTAGTGATTCAGTACCTTAATCGCCTTTCAGATTTCTTTTTTATGTTGGGAAGAAAAATGGCACAAGAGCTTGGTATTGAAGAAGTAAAGTGGGAACCTAGGAAAATTAAGTAAGTATTTACCATTTAAATGTGTCGGCTTTCCATTTTGGAAAATATTAAAACCACAGACTTCTCACCAACAAAAGTTACAGTAATCAAAAACAATATTCTGAATAAATTTTTATTTCAAAATATTATTTCTTCACTCAGTATTAACCCCTCTTCTTTTAGAATATTTCACGGTTTGATCTTATTTGTTCAAACCCTGAAGTTTCTTAAATTTGAACTCATTTCCCCTTAACCCATCGGTACATGACAGATACAATTGATATTTCGATAAACAAGGTAAACCAATCAAATATTGGCACTCTTGACGTTCACAATATCCCATTTGCGAAGATTTATTCTGACCATATGTTTGAAGCAGACTACAGAGACGGGGAATGGAAAAACTTCAGGATTGTACCATACCAAAATATTTCAATAAGCCCGGCAAACAACACTTTGCACTATGCCATTACAGTTTTTGAAGGCATGAAAGCTTACAAAAATGACGCTGGTGAAGTATTGCTTTTCAGACCAGAGGCCAATGCCAAAAGGTTGAATATTTCTGCAGAAAGAATGTGTATTCCTGAATTGCCCGAAGAGCTTTTTATGGAAGCTTTAACAACGTTAATTAAACTTGACAGCCAGTGGGTACCATCTGTACCTGGCACTTCTTTATACATTCGTCCTTTCATTTTCGCAACAGACGAATATATAGGAATCAGACCTTCTGACACCTTCAAGTTTATGATTATTACTTGCCCGGTAGGAGCTTATTATTCCGCCCCTGTCAATGTAAAAATTGAAACGAAATTTTCTAGAGCTATGCCTGGTGGAACTGGCTTTGCTAAAGCAGGTGGAAACTATGCGGCCAGCCTTTATCCTGCTAAACTAGCCAAAGCTCAAGGTTTTGATCAGCTGATTTGGACAGATGCCGAAACGCACGAGTACATTGAAGAATCAGGTACCATGAACGTAATGTTCATTATTGACAATACAATTATTACTGCGCCAGCCAGCGGCACTATTCTTAAAGGAATTACTAGAGACAGTGTATTGACACTAGCGCGTGACTGGGGCATGAAAGTGGAAGAGCGCAAAGTTTCTGTAAAAGAAGTGGTTGAGGCAGCTAAAAACGGTACTCTTCAAGAAGCTTTTGGCGTGGGTACTGCTGCTACTATTGCTCATATAGCCCGCATTGGTTTCGAAGATGAAGTTTATAACTTGGGGCCAATCGAAGAAAGAGAGTTTTCAAACAAAGTGCTTTTCGAACTAGATAGAATTAAAACAGGTAAGGCAGAAGATAAATTTAATTGGATGCTAAAGGTTTAATTTAACATTCCTTAACCAGTTTTTTTCTTTAATTGCAGGCCTATGAAAGCAAAATGGCCATTCCTTATAATATGCCTTTTACTTCTGTCTGAGGCAGCCTTTTCTCAAACCTACCTTGTAGTGAGAAAGAAAGGTTCGATGCGTAAATACGAGTACTTTGTAGGCTCTAAAATTGTGTATAAACAGAAGGGTCAAGAGGTATTCTTTACCGACCGAATTACGGAATTTGCAGACAGCACTTTAGTTTTAGAGAACAATATTCTTCATACAAGCCAAATTACAGAGATTGATGTAAGAGGTGCTGAATCTAATCGCTCAAAATTTCTAGGCGCATCTGAAACATTATTGCCTACCGTAGGAATTGGACTAATGGCCATTGATTTGTTCAATCATACCGTTGTAGACGGTCAAAAATTCTCTCTTGACCGCAGCACTACAACAACAGCAGGCATACTAATGCTCACGGGATATACCATGAAGATTGCTAGAAGAAAAAAAGTAAACCTCACCAATCCCAAGTTTGAAATCTATATTGTTGGGTTAAAATAGGCTAAAAGTCAATCACAATACCAAAAGTTGGAATTGTAGATCCGTTATTGGTATCGGGAATTTCAATCAGGTTTCGCGGCATAATCACTTCACCGTTATCGTCTAAATCAAGGCCGTATTGAGGAGATTGAGGCAATCTACTTCCCAACAGATTGGTTACTTCAATAAACAAGTTCAATGACCATTTACTGTAATTCCATTTCTTATCAATTCTTACATCCAAAGAATTGTAAGCCCTTAAACGTTCATTGCCAAGCCTATCGTAATCGTTTATAATAGTGGGATATGAATCTTCCGTTGCTTCTATATCTACAGGCACAAAAGGTGCTCTACCCAAAAAACGATTTCGGATTCCTAATTCCCAATTGTTATTAAGCTTATAGCCACCAGTAAAGGTCAATAAATGACGATTATCCCATAATGCTGGGCGATAACCCGAATCATTCAAGTCAGTATATTCACTCCAAAACAGGGTATAAGCCAAAATGCCGTAGAATCGTTTGTTCAGCTTTTGCTGATATAAAAACTCCGCACCATAAGCACGTCCCTTCCCGATGCTAGAAATATTTTCACTCCCAAACACCTCAAAGTCACCGCCCAAATTAGCCAAAGAAACTCCATCTCTGATGGATACAGGATAATTCGAATAGCGCTTGTAGAACCCTTCAATGGTAAATCGGGTAGATAGCCTTGGTAAATACTCCAAACCCAATACATAATGGTCTGTTTGAATGTAATCAGCATCTTGATTCACAAACTCACCTGCATTATTCTGGAAACCCAAAATGGTGTATGGAGGGATTTTAAAATAGCGCCCAGTGGCAGCGTTCAATGTGAATTTTTCTGACAAACGATAAGCTAAGGAAAGTCGAGGCGAAAGATGGGCTATGTTATTAAAGCCATTATCGGTAAACGAATCAGCATCATTCCTAATTCCAAATGAGGCTTCTAACTTATTGTTGAAGAATGCTTTAGCAGCTTGCACAAAAAGCCCATACTTAAAGAAGTCAATCTCAGAGTTAAAACTAAGCCCATTATCGTTGTCAAAAGTAGTGTTTTCATAAGCCGACTTTTGAAGGTTCAAGCCATAAGACAATGACCATTCTCCTAAAAACTTGGTGGCTTCAACCCTTAGTTTTTGTTCGGTTTCTCTAGAGTTATTACTGAACAATAAGCCCGTTTCGTTGATATTGTCTTGGTACCTCACAAAATCATTGTTCAATACATTTGCGCTTAACGTGGTTCTTAAAAAACCATTATTCATCTTGTGTTTCCAACTAAACCCTAAAGTTGAAGTCCATTGTTTGATGATGGCAATTTGATCTAAAGTAGCACGCTGTTCTTCAGTAATATCATCTGGAATATTTACGCTGAAATCATCAATGGAACCAACGCCTATCAATGATATTTCGTTCTTGTCATCAATTTTATGATCGACCTTGTATTGGTAATCCCAGTAATCGGGTAAAAACGGAAGGTCTATCAATTTGAAAAGGAACTGCAGGTAAGATCTTCTCGCAGAAATAATAAAGGTAGTTTTCGCTTGCTCATCTTCTTTTGGCAGTACCAATGGCCCTTCAAAAGTTAATGCGGCTTCGCTAGCACCAAGTCTAAAATTAAGGTTTCTGTTTCGCGAGTTTCCGTTACGCTGATTGAATTGTAGAACTCCAGAAAGGGCATTGTCATACTTGGCAGAAAACGAGCTAGTACTCAGCGTTACATCTTCTATAAACGACACATTGAGCAAACCTACCGGTCCACCAGCACTGCCTTGGGTGGCAAAATGATTGATATTAGGAATCTCAACTCCATCTAAATAATAGACGTTTTCGCTAGGTGCGCCTCCTCTAATAATAATATCGTTCCTGAAACCTACCGAACCAGAAACACCCGGTAAAGACTGAACTACTTTGGCTATATCGTTATTACCACCAGGGTATGTAGCTATCTCTTCCCTAGATAAATTCTGAATCGAATTTGGATTTTCTATTCTTGAAGGAAACGGACTGGCTGTAACCACCACTTCGCCCAATTCATCTTGAATCTCTTCAAGTTGAAAAATCAATTCGGCATTACCAGCAGAACGGACAATCACATTGAATTTAACCTGAGGTTGAAACCCCACAAACCGAGCCTCCACTTTATAGGTTTGCGTGGGCACCTTTTCTATTTTAAAAAAACCATTGGCGTCCGTAACTGCTCCCAAACTAGTTTCCGCTAAACTCACCGTTGCCCCAACTAAAGGCTGTTGGTCTTTAGCTGAATAAACGTAGCCCTGAAGTGTTGTTTGAGTTTGACCGAGGAGTTGAATAGAAAAACTTAATCCTAAAAGAAGGAAAGCAAAAAAACCTGATTTCATAATAATCTATTACCTGTATTTCTTCAGCTGTTTGTATAACACCTGCATATCCTTAGGGTAATCTGCTTTGACGGTAATTTGTTCAGAAAAATTATTGAAAGAGAGTGCGTAAGCATGAAGCGCGAAACGCTGTATAATTGGCCTTTCTTCCTCTTCCCTTTTTAAGTTGAATTTTTTCTTGAGCTGCGAAAGGTACAACGGCTTTCCACCATACATTTCGTCATTAATAATTGGTGCCTTCAGAGTGGCTAAATGTATTCTGATTTGGTGCATTCTACCAGTAATAGGCCTACACTCAATCAGTGAATTTGATTTGAAATTTTCAAGCGTGGTAAAATAGGTTTCCGCTTCCTTTCCCTTTTCTTTATTAATCACCACAATTCCTTTATCTAAAGGTAAAATAGATAACGCAACTCGCTCTTCCCTGAATTCTGTAAGTCCATCTACAAAAGCATGGTAAATCTTATTGATGTTTCTTTTCTCAAATTGAATAGAAGCATGCCGGTATGCTTCTGCACCTTTGGCCAGCAGTAAGCATCCAGAAGTATCTTTATCTAGTCTATGGCAAACAGAAAGGTGTTCTGAATAGTCCTTAGCAAGCTTTTGAACATTCTTTGGGTCATTCCGATCATCAAGTGAAGCCATATGTGCTGGCTTATTAATTACCAAAAAATGATCGTTTTCGTAGCAGATTAAATCTTCAAATTTAATTTTCATGGATGGGTAAAGTCTGAATAATGGAATTAATCCTCAGACTCGAATTCGTCATCATCTGTCGAATCTAAGTCTTCTTCTTTCGACAAAGGTAATTTAAAACTGAATGTAGAACCCTTACCAAAGGTACTAATCACCGATACCTTAGAATTGTGGGCTTCCATAATGTGTTTCACAATAGCCAAACCTAACCCTGTACCGCCTTTTCTTCCTTTAGATCGACTTTTTTCTACCCTAAAAAAGCGCTCAAAAACTCTCCCTAAATCTTCTGGTGGAATTCCCATTCCAGTATCTTTTACCGATACGGTTACATGACCGCCCGAAGAAACTGTAAAACCAAGGATTATGTCGCCCTCATCTGTGTATTTATTGGCATTCGACACTAAGTTGGTCAGTACACGGTAAATCTTTTCAGAATCGGCATATACGAAAATCGGATGGTTGTATTCTTGATCGAAACCAATGTACAGGCCCTTCCTTTCTACTTTGTTTTCAAACTGATCTAAAACCTCATTGGCCATTTCAACAATATCGAAATGCTCAAAGTGCATTTTAGTTTCACCCAGTTCAATTTGCGAGAGTGTTAGCAGGTCGTGTATCAGCGCATCTAGGCTATCTAGGCTTTTTGCAGCCCTTTTCAAGAACTTAATTCTTACTTTGCTGTCGTCAATGGCGCCATCCAAAAGCGTATGAACAAAACCTTGGGCAGCAAATACTGGAGTCTTCAGTTCGTGACTTACATCTGCCAAAAATTCTCTTCTAAATGCCTCAACTTTTTTCAGTTCTTCAATTTCGCGCTGACGACCCGCAGCATAAGTATAAATCTCTTGGTTTATTCTTTTTAGCGGATTAAGGTACTTGCGCTCTTCTTCGTCTTCAATAAAGGAAAAGTTTTTCTTACGGATTTTATTGAGCACCTCATAAATTTTACTGATTTCTCTAAAAACCAAAAACTCAAAAGTTATGTAGGCAAAAATATAGGTGGCCGCAAAAGAAATCAGGCCCCCAATAATGAGCGCCTGAACTGGTGTTCCGGAAACTAAAGACAGAAACGCTGTGGTAATAAGCCCCACAACGAAAGCCAAAAGCAATGCAACTGCCTTAGAGTTAAAAAGCATTTTTAATTAGATTCAAACTTATAACCCACCCCTTTAACAGTAGTGATATAACCATCTCCAATTTTCTCGCGCACCTTTCTAATGTGTACATCTACCGTTCTGGCCAATACATAAACATCGGTTCCCCAAATGTTCTGCAATAAATCATCACGGCTGAAAACTTTGTTTGGATTTTGAGCAAGGAAATAGAGCAATTCGAATTCCTTTTTTGGAAGGGTAAATTGATTGTCTAATATAGTTACTGTATAACTGGTTTTATCGATTGTAAGATCACCAATAGAAACTTTTGGAATAGACTTTCCTTTTTTCTCCTTTCTAAAATGAGCGCTAATACGACTCATTAAAGCACGAGGCTTAATTGGCTTGGTAATGTAATCGTCAGCGCCTGCATCAAATGCCGCTACTTCAGAATACTCCTCTGCCCTAGCTGTCAAAAAAGTAATATGAGCATTTACCATTTCTGGTAACTCTCTAATTTGTCGACAAGTTTCAACTCCATCTTGGTTGGGCATCATAATGTCTAACAAAACCAATTCTGGCTGAAATGTTTTTGCTATTTGCACTCCCTTTTTGCCGTCTTCAGCTACTTTTACTTCGTAGCCCTCTTTTACAAGGTTGTATTTAAGTAGTTCAAGGATATCCGGATCATCGTCTACCACAAGCACTCGGTGGTTTTGCTTAGCACCCATAATTCAAAAATTAGTATTTACCTCAGTTCGATATGAGCAAATATATCTAAAAAAAAAGAGCCCAATCTCAAAAAAAGCAGATTTACTGAACAATTGACAAAGGATGTCGCAGGTTCTTTACACTCTTTACGTCTACTTCTAAATAGCCAACGAATATTTTGGCCTGAAACTTTAATGGGATTTTATTATAGTCATCCGACAGCCAAACCTTCAAAGTGTTATCTTCTTCAAACAGCCCATCCTTTTTCATTATGGGGACAAGGATCAAAGCATTTACTTTTCCTAGTTTGGTTTTCACCACTTCCCTACCCATAAATTTGATACTAAAGGGTTTTTCCTTGTCATCAAAAAACGTGTTTATGGTAATAATTTCACCTACTTTGATTTTATCAAAATCAATCATCCGTAAATAATAGTAACCACTCACCATGTCTTGCATTTCATCAGTGGTCATATCGTGCTCAATTTTTTCTTTGAGCTGCCTGCTCTCTTTCTCAAGCTTAGCAACGGTCACTTTTTTATCACTCTGATCGAAATAAAGAATCTCGTTTTTACGGAATCGGCCTTCAGAAATATAGCGGTAGAATTGATGCGGTACGAAACGGGCGGTATCGAAGTAAGTGCCCCAATTATCGCGCACAGGAGAAAAGAAATCAAAAATACCCGATGTATTGGCAAAGACATCTATTTTGAAAGTTGGCCTGCCCTTCATTGTATAAATTATGTCACTCACTTTTAGCTGCGCCTCTGCTGCTTTTATAAAGCCTACTGTAGCTTTTAATTCGATTTCTTCACCCGAATTAAAGGGCTTTTCTTTAGCCAAAGGATACCCCTGGGCGGCTAACTGTAAAGAAAAAGTGGTTAAGAAAAGTATTAATAGAAAGTGCTTCATTATATATTTTATACTCTCTTTGACAAAGGCCATACCAAAAACTCTAATTACAGTGAAGGATACTTTGATTTAAGGTACTCAAGATAACGTTTTAAATCACCCTTGTACTTCAAATTTAATTCGTCTTGCAACACTTGTTGCTGCGAATTATACCTTAAATAAGACATGAAAAAGGTGTTATTAGGCACATATGTCTCGAAAAAGCCTTTATATACTTCCGATTTAAAACCCAGTGTATCAAAGTTGGTTCTAATCTGATCAATTTTATTTTTCTTGAGCTCTTTTTTCTCAGAAGCCGGCAACTCTTTAATGGAAGTATAAAGAGAGTCAAGCGCTTTTGCAGCCTTTAGAATATACGCTTTAAAGAGTTCTTCGTCTGCAATTTCACTTTGATATTGACTTACCTCAGGAGAATTCTTTCCATATTTTGAACTGAGATACATTATTGCACCTCTATCACCAATAAACGAGGCTAAGTTTTCATTAAAAGTAACCGAGTCTTTAACGAACAAGGTACCGTGTGTAAGTTCATGAATTAATAAACTGGCCAAATCACCTTCCGATCGATTTAACATGTTTGAAAGAATGGGATCTTTAAACCAGCCCAAGGTTGACCAACCTCCTGCAGTTCTCACACCAACATCTAAACTATCTTTCGCTTTAATTTCATTGGCCAAGTCCACTGCTTTTTGTCGGTCGAAAAAGCCCTTATAGGGAAAACTACCTACAATTGGGAACTTCCATGTTTTAGGTGTGAAACTGTAAGGGGCGCAAGCGGTAACCACATACATAGACGCCTTTCCTTGCTGGTCGAATATTTCGGTATAGTTTTCTGAGTAATTGATTCCAAGGGAATCGAAAGCGAAAGACCTAATTTGATTTACCAAAAGTGCCTTCTGCCTAAGGGAGTCAGGGGTTTGTGGATTTTCAATAAATTCATCGAGTGGAACAGTGTTATTTACTACATGTAATTGGCCTTTCAATTGAAATAAGCCATATCTGATCAACTGAAAATTCCATACACAAAAAACGATGATCAATGTGATCACTCCTAAACCAATCCTTTTTAGCCACTTCTTCATACCAAATAATCATACGAAAATAAGCCTTATTTATTAAAAAGTTGGGTTGTGAATTGAAAGCATTCCCACTATCTTCACAAACTATTCTGAACAAAATACCCAATCAATAATGAGTGATAAGTCTGAAAAATTAAAAGCATTACAGTTAACCATAGATAAACTCGAGAAGTCATACGGGAAGGGTGCTGTAATGAAACTGAGTGATGAAAAAGTGGTTGATTTACCTTCTATTTCAACTGGTTCGTTGGGGCTAGATATAGCCCTTGGCATTGGAGGAATTCCTCGTGGTAGAGTAGTTGAAGTATATGGCCCAGAATCGTCTGGTAAAACTACACTTTCAATGCACTGCATTGCAGAAGCACAAAAAAAAGGAGGACTTGCGGCTTTTATTGACGCAGAACATGCTTTTGATAAAGTTTATGCTGAAAAGCTAGGCATTGATACTGAAAACCTACTGATTTCGCAGCCAGATAATGGAGAGCAAGCTTTAGAAATTGCTGAACACCTTATTCGTTCTGGCGCTATAGATATCATTGTTATTGACTCTGTGGCCGCTTTGGTTCCTAAGGCAGAACTTGAAGGCGAAATGGGCGATAGCAAAATGGGGCTACAAGCCAGATTGATGTCTCAAGCATTACGAAAGCTAACGGGAGCAATTAACAAAACAGGCTGTTGCTGTATTTTCATTAACCAATTAAGAGAGAAAATTGGAGTAATGTTTGGAAACCCAGAAACGACTACGGGTGGTAACGCGCTTAAATTCTATGCTTCTGTAAGACTTGATATTAGAAGAATTGGGCAGATTAAAGAAAGTGCCGATAATATTCTGGGAAACAGAACGAGGGTTAAGGTAGTGAAGAACAAAGTAGCGCCTCCGTTTAAGGTAGTAGAATTCGATATCATGTACGGCCAAGGAATTTCTAAGGCTGGTGAGATTATCGACATAGGCGTAGAAATGGAGATTGTGAAAAAGGCAGGCTCTTGGTTCTCTTATAATGGAGAAAAACTTGGCCAAGGCCGTGACTCTGTTAAAGCCTTAATTGAGGATAATCCGGAGTTAATGGACGAGCTTGAAAGAAAAATTAAAGCCAGAATCAATGGTGAAGATATAGAGGAAACTGCTCCAGCAAAAAAATAACATCTGAAAACTAAAAGTAAAAAGGCCGAACTGCATCTTGCAATTCGGCCTTTTTTATATCTCAATTTTCAGGAAGTTAACTAGCCCTCATTGCTTCTACAGGGTCTAATCTAGCTGCTTTAGCAGATGGCACAATACCAGACACCACACCAATAACAGACGACACCACTACGCCAAGCAGTATATTTTTAAAGCTTAGAGCAATTTCCAATCCGCCAGTTGGAATAAAGGTGAGCAGGTAGACAATTAAAACCCCCGTGACCCCTCCAATCAGACAGAGGAAAATGGCTTCAAACAGAAATTGAAAAAGAATAAAATAGTTCTTTGCTCCCAATGACTTCTGAATACCAATTATTTTGGTTCGTTCTTGCACGGAAACAAACATAATATTCATAATACCAAAGCCTCCTACCAAAATTGAGAAACCACCGATAATCCAGCCGGCATACCCCACAATATCAAATACTTGACCGATAGCATCGGCAATGGCTTCCGGCCTGTTTAACGCAAAATTAGATTCTTCTTTCGGCTTTAAACCTCTTACTTTTCTTAGCATTCCCTCCATTTCATTCTGAAGTTCAACTAAGCCAATATCTTCTACATAACCCTTCGCAGCAATTGTTGGGCTCACTCCAAACCTACCCACGTAAAACATTTTGGTAAACATTTTATAAGGAATGTAAATTCTTTCATCGCTACTAGGCGTACCCAAAAGGCTTTTCCCTTCCTTGGCCAATACACCAATTACCACCAATTTCTGACCGCGAGTGGTAATGCTCTTACCAATTGGAGATTCATAAGGGAATAGTGATTTTGCCACTTCATCTCCGATAATAGTTACATTCCGCCCTCCTTCAATCTCCTGAGAAGTAAAATAGCGTCCATTTAGAATATCAACTTCATATACATCCTTGTATTCGTTGCTAATTCCAAAGATGCTAATCCCATTGATACTGCTACTCTTATATTTCATGGTGCTACTTCGTGTACCATAAAAGGTAACATGGCTCGCGTTCTTTAAATTTGATTTTAAAAACTCGAACTCATCATAAGTGTTTGATGGTCTTCTAAAATAGACATAGAACGGAACGTTAGGGTCACGTTCCACAAAACTCATTTTATCTACACTCACTACATTCGAACCCAAAAAGGAGAAACTGTCCTTAATATTTTTCTCTAGAGAATCTACTACTGTAAACACCGCAATAATGAGCATGATACCAATAGTGACCCCCAATAGAGAGAGCATTGTTCTAAGTAAGTTGGTCGACAGTACTTGCCAAGCAAACCTAATGCTTTCCCCAAGCAGCTTTAAAAACATTCCCACGTGTTGCTTATTTTAAATGAGTGACTTCTGTTTTTCTTAACAAACGCAAAGAATCGAAAAAAGTAAACAGCTATCAACGCATTTTGGTTAAAAAGATCATTCTTGTTAGTGATCGGACATTTGTGCGCCTGAATGGCCAGACCTATTTGAGCAAAAGCAAAAAGAGCTAGTTGCTTCTCGGTCGTATATACGGTTACG
Source organism: Roseivirga seohaensis subsp. aquiponti (assembly GCF_001267955.1). NCBI lineage: Bacteria > Pseudomonadati > Bacteroidota > Cytophagia > Cytophagales > Roseivirgaceae > Roseivirga > Roseivirga seohaensis. The sequence continues at coordinate 98,557 of NZ_JSVA01000010.1, read as the reverse complement.
TAATTATATACAGTCCTCACCTATGACACTCAGCCATTTATTATTATCTTTGCCAGCTATTTGAAAAAACGCAATTAACGCTAGTATATAAAGAATGAAGTTATCAGCATTTAAATTCGATCTTTCTGAAGATAAGATTGCAAAGTATCCTACCGAAAACAGAGACGAATCAAAATTAATGGTTTTGCACCGCGATACGGGAGAGATTGAGCACAAGATGTTCAAGGATATTGTGGACTATTTTGACGAAGGTGATGTGCTGGTGAACAACGACACCAAAGTTTTTCCTGCTCGTCTTTATGGCCAAAAAGAAAAAACAGGGGCTAAAATTGAGGTTTTCTTGCTTAGAGAGCTTAATCAAGAAATGCACCTATGGGATGTTCTTGTAGATCCTGCTAGAAAAATACGAGTAGGTAATAAACTCTATTTTGGCGAGGGCGAATTAGTGGCCGAAGTAATCGACAACACCACTTCGAGAGGTAGAACAATTCGTTTCCTTTTTGATGGAACTGATGAAGAGTTTTATAAAACCATCGACACTTTAGGCGAAACACCGCTTCCTAGAACTATTCCGAGAGAAACAGAACCTGAAGACAGAGAGCGTTTTCAGACAATATATGCTAAGAATATAGGTGCGGTAGCGGCTCCAGTAGCAGGCTTGCACTTTACAAAACAAGTAATGAAGCGCTTAGAAATTAAAGGTGTTGACATTGCTTCAATAACACTCCATATTGGTTTAGGCACTTTCCGTCAGGTTGATGTTGAAGACCTTACCAAACACAAAATGGATTCTGAAAACTATACTATCCTTCAATCTACAGCCGATGCGGTAAACAAGGCTTTAGACAATAAGAAAAGGGTATGTTCTGTAGGAACAACATCTATGCGTGCTTTAGAATCGTCTGTTTCTGCTGGTGGCCGATTGAAAGCCAACGAAGCTTGGACAGACAAATTCATTTTTCCTGAATATGAATTTAAAATCTGTAACGCTTTGATTACAAACTTCCATTTGCCAGAATCTACTTTGCTAATGCAGGCAGCCGCTTTTGGAGGGTATGAAAAAACAATGAACGCCTACAAAGTAGCTCAAAAAGAAGGGTATAGATTCTTCAGCTATGGCGATGCCATGTTGATTATCTGATTTTGTAGACTTTAGGTTTTAGACAAAAGCCTTCTCTGGTATTATACTAGGGAAGGCTTTTTGGTTTTAGAAGAGCTTGTCGATTTCGGTTTGCTGTTTTTCGAATGTATCGAGTTCAACTTTATATTTATTAAGCTGGTAGTTGGTTCTGCCAAAGCGAATAATTGTCATTAGAAAAGCCACTACTGCTCCCTTACCCATGGTTGCCAGTAACTCATCAATGGTGTGACCTTCCATAGTAAAACCGTAGAAAGCATATTCTACGACACCAAACACCAAAGCAAAAACAAGAGTAAATACTACCAATTGCAAAGGCCATTTGCCCTTCTGCCTTTTCTCTAAAAGTAACTGGCGAAGCTTTTTATCTGAGATCATATTCACAAAATTCTACCCTGAATGAGTCTATAAATACAGAGATAAACATTTCTGAGGTAATGAACAATTAATTCGTTTTCGTAAATTTCGTTCATGCAAAAATACGTCATCATAGTAGCTGGGGGTAGTGGTACCCGAATGAAGTCTGATATTCCTAAACAGTTTATTGAGATTGGTGGCAAGCCCATTCTGATGCACACCATTGAGGCTTACATTGAGGCCTTTGCAAGTTTAAAGTTGATTTTGGTTCTGCCCGAAATTCAAATACCATTTTGGAGAGGGCTTTGCGAAAAGCATAAATTCACTATTAAGCATCAAATTGTAAATGGTGGCAATAGCCGATTTCAATCTGTAAAAAATGGGCTCAACGCCATTCACGGTAATGGCTTGGTAGCGATTCATGATGGTGTCCGACCTTTTGTTTCTACCGAAATCATTAAAGAATCTTTCAAAGTAGCCGCAGATAAAGGAAATGCCGTAACCAGTGTTCCGCTGAAAGACTCCATTCGATTTATCGAAGGTGAAAACAACAAGGTTGTCGACAGAAGTCAATTCCAGCTTATTCAAACCCCTCAAACTTTTCAGATTCAACTGATTAAAAAGGCTTTCGAAGTAAAAGAAAACCACACATTTACCGATGATGCCTCAGTATTAGAACACATGGGTGAAAAAATCAATTTGATTGAGGGAGACTATAAGAACATCAAAATAACCACCGCTGAAGATTTAATTATGGCAAACGCCATTCTGAAAGCATAATATTCAGTTGAATTGGTGTAGAAAATCATTAACTTATTGGCTTAATTTTTTCGATGTGAAGCACCTTCAACTAACACTTATACTCGCCATTATTGTCATCGCATCTTCTTGCCAAAAAGAAGAAGAATGGATAGAGTTATTCAACGGTAAAGATTTAACAGGCTGGACACCCAAAATCCGAGGTTACGAGGCTGGAGACAATTTCGGAAATACTTTTAGGATAGAGGACGGAATGATTACCGTGGCCTACGATGAATATGATACTTTTAATAATCGGTATGGCGTACTGTTCTATGAAAAGCCATTTTCAAAGTATTTATTACATATCGAATACCGATTTATTGGTGAGCAAGCCAATGGCGGAGAAGGTTGGGCCACCAGAAACAGCGGTGTAATGCTCCACTCTCAATCTGCCGAAAGTATGGGCCTGAATCAGGACTTCCCGATTTCTTTAGAAGCTCAGTTTTTAGGTGGCTTAGGCAATGGCCCTCGTCCAACCGGCAACCTTTGCACTCCTGGTACTCATGTAGAAATGGGCGGCAAACTGATTACCCGACATTGCCAAACCATTGAAGGCCCCACATTTGATGGCGACCAATGGGTTAGCATTGACTTGCTGGTGATGGGCGATGAATACATTGCGCATATTGTGGAAGGCGACACAGTCATTCAATACTCAAAGCCCATTGTAGGCGATGGAATGGTGACTGGCTTTAAACCAGAAGCAAAAATAAATGACACACCACTGACCAAGGGTTATATCGCGCTACAAAGCGAAAGTCACCCTATTCAATTCAGGAAAGTGAGCATTAAAGATTTATCGAAAGATTAATACCTTGTACTACTCAATCTAATTTACCAACTATGAATACAAGCAATTCTGGCATCACCACACGCCTCAGCGTTATGATGTTTCTACAATTTTTTATTTGGGGCGGCTGGTTTGTTACCCTTGGCACTTTTTTAGGCAATAATATTAATGCCACAGATGGCCAAATTGCCCAAGCTTTTTCAACTCAATCTTGGGGGGCAATTATCGCTCCTTTCATTATCGGTTTAATAGCAGACCGGTATTTTAATGCGGAAAAAATTCTAGGCCTATTACACTTAGCAGGAGCCGTATTGATGTATTTAATGGCAGAAACGACCGAATTCGAAGTATTCTATCCTTATGTGCTCGGTTATATGGTGTTATATATGCCCACATTGGCTTTGGTAAACTCAGTGGCCTTTAGAACTATGACCGACCCTTCAAAGCAATTCTCTAGAATTAGAGTATGGGGAACAATTGGGTGGGTTTTAGCTGGACTCGTAATTAGCTTTGTGTTTTCTTGGGATTCTCAAGAAGCAATTGCTGAAGGTATGTTGAAAAACACATTTCTTATGACAGCAATCGCATCGGCCATTTTGGGAGTATTCAGTTTTACATTACCTAAAACGCCTCCGCGTGTAGAAAAAGGTGAGAAAATCACACTAAAAGAAATTCTCGGACTAGATGCACTTAAGCTTTTAACAAATAAGAACTTCGCTGTATTCTTCTTTTCTTCTGTGCTTATCTGTATTCCACTGGCCTTCTATTATCAAAACGCCAATCCGTTTCTGGCCGAAATTGGAGTAAGTAACCCAACGGGAAAAATGACCATTGGCCAAATTTCAGAAGTGTTGTTTATGCTCTTGCTTCCTATTTTCCTTAAAAAATACGGCATCAAAAAGACCCTCCTTTTCGGTATGTTAGCTTGGGCGCTACGCTATGTATTGTTTGCTTTTGGTAACGCAGATGAGCTTGTTTTCATGCTGATTACTGGAATTGCCTTACATGGTATTTGCTACGACTTCTTCTTTGTTTCAGGTCAAATTTATACCGATTCAAAAGCCGGAGAGAAATTCAAAAGTTCTGCCCAAGGCCTTATTACTTTGGCTACTTATGGCGTAGGTATGTTGATCGGATTTTGGGTAGCGGGCCAAATTTCTCAATTCTATACTGTTGGCGATGTGCATGAGTGGAAGAATATCTGGCTATTGCCAGCAGGCTTTGCCGTATTGGTATTCTTGATTTTTGCGGCCACTTTCAAAAACGAAGAAATACACTACGAAGAAAAATGAGTCAAAACAAAATCAAACTAGGCATGATTGGGGGTGGCAGCAGCTCTTTTATCGGCCTTACGCATCGAATAGCGGCTGCTATGGGTGAAAATTTCACTCTAGTTGGAGGCGCTTTCGAAAGAGACCATAATAAGGCACTGGATTTTGCCAAAACCTTAGGGCTTGATTTGTCAAGGTGCTATGCAAATATTGACGACTTTATTGCGGGTGAAAACGCCTTACCAAAGCCTGAGAGAATTGAAGTAGTAGTAATTGTTACGCCCAACTTCCTTCACTACAGCATGGCCAAGCAATTAATTCAAGCGGGCTTTCACGTTATTTGCGAAAAACCAGTAACCAATACTGCTGCGGAATCCATTGAGTTAGAGCAGTTGGTCAACAAACACAAAGTAGTTTTTGCCCTAACGCATACCTATACGGGCTACCCCATGGTGCGCCAAATGAAAACCATGATTGCTGAAGGCATGATTGGTGACATTCAAAAAGTAGATGCGCAATATTACCAAGGTTGGATCAACCCTGTGATTCACGATAAAGAAAAGCGCAAAAGCGTTTGGCGATTAGACCCCGAAAAAGCGGGACAAAGTTGCTGCATGGGCGATATTGGCGTACACGCTTTCAACATGATTGAATACACCACAGGTTTAAAAACCACCAAAGTACTTTCTGACTTAAGCACACTCTACAACGACAACCCTTTAGATATTGACGGAACGGCTTTGTTGCGTTTTGAAAATGGAATTCGAGGTATTGTTAGGGCTAGTCAGATTGCTACGGGGGAAGAAAACAATCTCAAAATTGCGGTTTACGGTCGAAAAGGAGCGCTGAAATGGGAGCAAGAAAACCCCAATTACCTTTACTTCTTACAAGAAGACAAGCCCGTTCAGGTTTTCAAACCGGGTCATGTTTATAATAGTGATTTCGCCAAAGAAAGCACAAAAATGGCGTCTGGCCACCCAGAAGGAATTTTTGATTCTATGGCCAATATTTACAACGGAGCAGCAAAAGCCATTCGAGCTGAGGCATATCAAAAAGGTGCTTTCCCTACGATTCATGATGGCGTAAGAGGAATGAAATTTATAGAAGCGGTTTTAGAATCTACCCAAAACGGAAATAGTTGGACAGAAATAGTGGATGAGCATGAAGACAATTAAAGGACCCGCCATTTTTTTGGCACAGTTTGCAGACGATAAAGCCCCTTTCAATTCTTTAGATAGCATTGCGAAATGGGCGAGTGGTTTAGGCTATAAGGCCGTTCAAATTCCTACTTGGGATGCTCGCTTAATTGACCTTGACAAAGCTGCCGAAAGCAAAACCTATTGTGACGAACTGAAAGGTACTTTGGCCAACTATGGTTTAGAAGTCAGTGAACTCTCTACTCACCTGCAAGGGCAATTGGTGGCCGTTCACCCTGCCTATGAAGAGCTCTTTAAGGGTTTTGCCCCAAAAGGAATGAATGCCAAACAACGAAATGTTTGGGCGATTGACCAAGTAAAAAAAGCGGCTGTCGCTTCTAAGAATTTAGGTTTAAAAGTTCATGCTTCGTTTTCAGGCGCATTGCTTTGGCCTTATTTCTACAATTGGCCGCAACGTCCTGCTGGTTTAATCGAAAAAGGCTTTTCTGAATTGGCCAACAGATGGCTTCCCATCTTAAATCATTTTGATGAAAACGGAGTCGATCTTTGCTATGAAGTGCATGCAGGTGAAGACCTTCACGATGGCATCAGCTTCGAAATGTTTTACGAGGCTACTGGCAAACACAATCGTGTTAAAATGCTTTACGATCCTTCCCATTTTGTACTTCAGCAGTTGGATTACTTGACTTACATCGACCATTACCACGAGTTCATTGGTATGTTCCATGTAAAAGATGCCGAGTTTAATCCAACAGGAAAATCGGGAGTTTATGGCGGCTATCAAGATTGGCGAGAACGACCAGGACGGTTCCGTTCGATTGGCGATGGACAAGCAGATTTCCAAAGCATTTTCTCAAAACTAACTCAACACGGCTATGATGGCTGGGCAGTATTAGAATGGGAATGCTGCATAAAATCGCCTGAGCAGGGCGCAAGAGAAGGTGCTCAATACATTGATCAATTTATTATTGAAGCCACAGAAAAGAACTTTGATGACTTTGCTGATGCTGGCATTAGCAATGAAGAATTTAAAAAACTATTAGGTCTAGACTAACATGAAAAAAACCCAAACCAACGCTCCTTATCCTATTTTGGCTTTTTCTCAAAAATGGATTACCAAAGCATTTGTAGGAACACAAGCCCTTGCAGTGATTATCTTTTTACTGACACAAATGTCGGCTTCTGCGCAAATCACCGACCCAAAAGCCACAGAAGTGTGGGAACCCGTTCCACAAAAAGTAAACCCTGCAAAAAATGGAGGCGCTCCTTCCGATGCCATTGTGCTTTTTGATGGCTCAAACCTCAATGCATGGAAGTCTCGCAACGAAGATAAACCAGCAGGCTGGAAAGTAGAAAACGGTTACATGGAAGTAGCAAGGGGCGCTGGTGACATTATGACCAAAAAGGCGTTTGGCGATATTCAATTACATCTAGAGTGGAGTGCTCCTACTGAAATAGTAGGTGAAGGCCAAGGCCGAGGGAATTCTGGAGTTTTCTTACAGGAGCGCTACGAGGTGCAAATTTTAGACAGTTATGTAAGCAAAACCTATTCAAATGGGCAGGCTGGTTCAATTTACAAACAGAGCATACCGTTGGTAAATGCTACTGCAGCCCCAGGCGAATGGAATGTTTACGATATTATCTACAAAGCTCCTCAATTCAATATAGACGGAATAAAAGTAGCGGATGGATATGTAACCGTTATCCATAATGGAGTTGTAATCCAAAACCATCAAAGACTTTTGGGCACTACAGAATACATTGGTTTTCCTAAAAACCCAGCCCATGGCGATGGCGCTATTATTCTGCAAGACCATGGTAACCCAGTGAGGTTCCGAAATATTTGGTTGAGGGAGCTATAAAAAAAGTGAGGGCATCTTCGGTAGAAAATGCCCTCTGATTGATTGGTTGAGGATGTCCTGTCAAACACCTCGGCTCCCTATTCTCACACTACTAAGAATAGTTTTCTTAAAAAATTGAAGTCACCAAGATTGAGACAAGCACTGTTATTAATAAAAACAGTTCAAAATTGGCGTTAACCGTCTTTATAATATTTCCGAACGGGGCAAGTTGTTTTCGCAACTCTTTCGATCCATTGGCAGTATTGGTTTTCTTTCCCGTAAAAATCGATTGAGACTCAGTCATAATATTGTTATTGTATAATTCCCCTTCTAATACACCTCACTACCAAATCGGTGGTGTTTCTTGCTTCCGATTTCCTCAGAATATTTTTCCTGTGAGTTTTAACTGTATCAACCGACACAAACAATTCATCAGCAATTTCTTTAGCGCTATTTCCCTCAGCCAAAAGGTTAATAATCTCGAATTCCCTGGCCGTGAAATCCAGTCGTAGTTCTAGGTGGTGCATGGTCTCTGATTTAGTATTTCAAAGTACATCAAACCACCGCCCGGTTCTATCAAGGTTTTAGACTGAAAAAAAAACTAGTGGTTTTCCGCTAGACGAAGTTTATATTGGGTTCAAGAATGTTTTTAGTCGGTGAGTACATCAAGTGTACTGGCATATTTTCTGGCAAAACAACGCTCTAAAACACTGAAAATCAACCAAAACCATACAACATGAAAGCTGAGAAAACACCTAAAATTCCAATGGGCTACGAAATGGAAACATTCAAGGATTTGCCCAAAGATGTTATCACTCATATGCCTTTTATTATTTTCGCTCCAAACAGACCTGTGATTGGTGGTGAAGTTTATGTTCCAATGCACTTTTTATACATCTTCAAAAACCTAGATGTATTTAGTCAAGATGGCTATGAGAATGGACATGTTTTCGATGAAATGCCACCTAATTCTACTCTAACTTTCAAATCAAATTTTAAGGAAGAAGTAGGTTATTCCGTAATCAGAACAACCTATTACTTCAATGTAAAACTTGGACGTGAAACCCTTAAGTTTAAGATGAACATTAGCGAATCGGATAAAGTAAAATACAACTTAGCCAATAGAGATAACAGACTGCCTTTGGCTAATGGTGTTTCAATGGCATTTACGCCTGAATTCTTTACAGAAGAGTGCGATGTTAACATTCCCCCTCCACCAACAGCCTAATGTCTAGATTTGTAAATAGGATATTCATAGGTGTAATCGCTTTAATGGTGATTACACCCTTCCTTTCTTTTGGCCAATCGCAAAAAACCGACAGCCTAAAGGAAAATTACACCCAAAATAAGCAGCCGAGTACCGCCATTGAATTGGCTGAAATATTTACACTAACCAATACCGATTCTGCACTTTACTTTCTACAACAGGTAGATAAAACATCGCTTTCTGAAGTAGACAGAATTCATTTCGAAAAAGTAAAAGGCAGATTTTTTACGGTTACTAGCCAGTATGACAGCGCTGTTTTGATTTATACTGGCTTATTGAGAATACTAGAAGGAAAACCGGAACATATAAGGTTAGAGGCCGATATTTTAGACAATATTGGTGGAGTTTACCTAACGCTTAGAGAAAACGACCAATCACTCGATTTTATCAATCGGGCTAAAAAAATTAGGGAAGAAAACAGACTAGCCTCTGAACTTTATAAATCTCACTACTCTTTGGGAAACTTCTTATTTAGAACCGGGAAAAGCAGAGAAGCAGTCGATAATTACAGAAAGAGTTTCGCGCTATTAAACCAGAAAAGCGATATCAATTTTCAGGCAAACCTAAACTATATGATGGGCACGGCCTATAACATATTGAAGCAAAATGATAGCTCCATATATTTTCTTCTTAAGGCCAAAACCATTTATGACCAAACCAATCAGGTAGTTTCTCAAATCAACACGGCAAACTCCATTGCTCAAGCCATGATTAATGAGCAACGATTTTCTGAAGCCATTCCTTTATTGGAAAATAACATTAAGCTGTTAGCTTCAAACGGAGATTGGCAGAAATACATGGCCGCCTACTCACAGCTTTCTAAAGCATACGAAGGGCTGGAAGATTATAAAAATGCCTTGGCGTATCAAAAATTACGGTACGACACCGTAGTAGGTTTTTTAGCAAAACAAAGAACAGAATCAGTAGCCAAAATCACTGAAGATTACAGAACCGATAAACAGCTGGATGAAGCAGAAGAAACAGCCATTTGGGCAACACAAAGGGCTAAAATTTTTGGAGGAATTACCATCGCTTTAATCATGCTTCTGATTATTAGTTACCTCCTTTTTTCAAGAACCATTCAACGCAAAAAGTTAGAAAACTTAAGAGCAATGGTTTTGGGTGAAGAAAACGAAAGAAAGCGTGTGGCCAAAGATTTACATGATGGAATCGGTGTTCTGCTTACAAGTATAAAAATGCGTTTAAGTAATTTTGAAGATAAGGTAGAAGACAAAGATGCCTTTCAAAACTCGCTAGGCCAAATTGATAATGCCTGTTCGGAAGTACGCAGAATTTCGCACAATATGGTTCCTGCCAGCTTAAGCAAATTAGGCTTAGAAGAAGCCATGCTCGATCTTTTTGACAATGTAACGGCTTCATCTCAAATTGAAATTCAAGAAAAGTTAAGTTATGAAGTAGGCGATTTCGAAGAGTCTAGTGAAGTACTCATTTATCGAGTAATTCAAGAGCTAGTAAACAACACTCTTAAGTACGCACAAGCTTCTAGCATTCAAATTGAAATGAAAAAAATCAAAGATGAATATATTATTGAGTACAAAGACAATGGAGTTGGCTTTGACAAAACCAAAATTAAGAATGGACTTGGACTCAAGAGTATCGCTTCTCGAATTGACATTTTGAAAGGAAAGCTCACATTTGATAGTACAGAAGGAAATGGCGTAAGCTTCAAAATAAATATTCCGTTACAACATGGATAAAATTAAAATCTTAGTAGCAGACGATCATCAAGTAATTATTGATGGCTTAGAGGCCATCATTAGCACTACCGAGCATCTTGAATTTATAGGAGGCGCATCGAACGGAAAAGAAGTGATTTCTAAAGTAGAATCTCAGCCTGTTGACTTAATATTGATGGACATCAACATGCCTGAAATGGACGGTTTGGAATGCACGGCATACCTGAGTAAAAACTACCCAAACATTAGGGTAATTGCATTGAGCATGCACGACAACCCGAGGCTGGCCAAGCGAATGATTAAAAACGGAGCATTTGGCTTTCTGCTCAAGAATTCGAGCAAAGCCAATATTCTAACAGCCATATCGGAAGTAATGCAGGGACGAAATTTCTTCGACCCTATGCTGATGTCTACCTTTTTTGATGCGGATAATAAAAAAACATCGAGCAGTTTTTCAAAAAAAGACTTACTCACCAAGCGCGAAATCCAGATTATTCAACTGATATGTCAAGAAAAAACCACTGCAGAAATTGCAGACGAACTATCCATCAGCACCCACACCGTAGAAAGTCACCGAGGAAATATTATGCTGAAGTTAGAGCTTAAAAACTCAGTCGGCCTTGTAAAATGGGCGATTCAAAACGAGGTGATCGAGCTTTAATGGAATAAAAAATTCCGCCCCAAAAAGAGCGGAATTAAATTCTTAAACATTCGACCAAGCCTTTTGACCGGGTTCGTAAGGAATACAGCCTTCATATTTACCAGGAATAGGATCATATGCCATCACTTCTTTCCCTACTAATTCTGAAGAAAAATAACTCCAAATGGTAGAATCCACCACGTTCGTCACAAAGTAAGTTTCCACAAACACATCGTCTTTCTCTCCTTCTTTTCTGAATTCAGCTCGGTAGTTTCTCAGAATATCCTTGTCAGCCTCATACTTGTCAAAGTAGCTATTAATAGCCTCCGCCATTTGTTCGGTGGTTGCCTTATCAAAACTCACCTCCTGATTTGCGTTAAAATTAGCCACAAAAACATTGAGTCCTCTCTTGAAATATTCCGCTTCACGGTTTCTGTAAATATTGGCTAAAGCTGAATCCAAGTGACTTGGCACTCCGGCTTCAATAGCGCCTGGCGTACTCGTTTTGGGCATAATTCCTTCACAAACCTTCCCCAATTGGCTTGCCTCTTCGGGGCTTAGGTACACCGGTTTCCAATCTAGCTCAACGGCAGAAGAACAACCTTGCAATGCGCCAAGAAAAACCGTAGAGGTAAACAAAGCCATCGATCCGAATCCTAAGTTTTTTAATGCGTCTCTTCTTTCCATGGTTTATAAATTTCCTTTTTGAATTTGATCTGCAGCGTAATTGGCGGCCCTAGCCGAAAAAGCCATATAGCCTAAAGATGGATTATGGCATGCTGATGAGGTCATGAAAGAGCCATCGGTAACAAAAACGTTCTTACACGCATGAATCTGATTCCACTTATTCAGTACCGAAGTTTTAGGGTCGTGCCCCATTCTTGCTGTTCCCATTTCATGAATCCCCAAGCCCATATTTGGCCCGTTGTCATAGGTGCTTACATTTTTAAAGCCTGCTGCTTCTAACATTTCAGCGCCTGAGGCCGCCATGTCTTTTCGCATTTCGTATTCGTTTTCATGAAAATTACCCGCATCAAAAATCACTTGTGGTAAACCCCAAGCATCGAGGTTTTCATAATCTAATCTCATATGGTTTTTATGCTGCGGAAGCGTTTCGCCAAAGCCCATAAAGCCAATCGTCCAGCCTCCTGGCGTCATCCAAGCATCTTTTACCGGTCCTCCAACTCTTTTATTGTTCATTTCAGCAATGTTTCTGCCCCAACCTTGGCGAGAAGCACTGCCTTGATACCCATAGCCTCTAACGAAGTTTTTAACATCAGAACTTCCTCCCAAATTTCTAAACCGAGGAATATAAAGCCCATTCGGCCTTCTGCCTTTGTAATATTTATCTTCATAGCCTTCTACCATTGCGCTTGCTCCAACACCAAGGTGGTGGTCCATAATGTTATGGCCTAATTCTCCGCTATCATTTCCTAGGCCATTGGGGAAACGCTCGCTTTTCGATTGCATTAAAATGGCTGTCGAAGCAATGGCCGAAGCACATAAAAAAATGACTTTCGCATAAAATTCTGTTTGCTCCTTAGTGTTTTGGTCAATAACCCTTACTCCAGTAGCTTTTCCGGTTTTATCATCATAAATCACCTCGCTCACAATTTGATCGGTAATTACAGTGAGGTTTCCTGAAGCCACACCAGCAGGCAAAGTAGACGAAAGGCTAGAAAAATAACCTCCATACGGACAACCGCGCATACAGCGGTTTCGCATCAAACATTGGCTCCTAGCTCCTGGGTTCTTATGGTCGGGCTGATTAACGTTTAGCGCTTCAGTAAGATGTGCTGTTCGTCCTACTGTAACCCAGCGGTTGTTCCATTTGCTTTCTACCGCTTTCTGGAAATCTTTTTCCACACAGTTCATTTCCATTGGGGGAAGAAACTCTCCATCAGGCAATTGCTTAAACCCACGTTTCTCGCCACTTACGCCAATGTACCGTTCTACATAATCATACCAAGGTTTAATGTCTTTGTACCGAACTGGCCAATCTACCCCAAAGCCATCTTTAATATTGGCTTCAAAATCTATATCGCTCAAGCGGTAACTTTGGCGCCCCCAAGTAATAGACCGCCCACCCAAGTGGTAGCCTCTCATCCAGTCGAAACGCGTGTTTTCTTCTTGGTATGGGTGTTCTGAATCTTTGACAAAGAAATGACGATGGGCTACATTGGTAGTATAGCCTGTCCTATCTTGTTTAGGGTAATCCTTCTCAATAATTTCTGGATTGGTTCTACCGCGGTTAGGAAGATCCCAAGTATCCATATTGGCAGTGTGATAGTCCTTAATGTGTTCAATTTTTCGGCCACGTTCTATTACAACAGTTTTAAGGCCTTTTTCACTGAGTTCTTTTGCAGCCCAACCTCCACTTACACCAGACCCAACCACTATGGCATCATAAGTTCGTTGTTCCTTAGACTTTAGGTTTAGATTCATTCAATTTCTTTTTATTTCAAAAAATAGTGCGGTCGAACCCATGTGGGTTTTACTGACCGACTAGAAATATAAGAATTATCAATCGTAATCTCAGCGATTATCATCTAGAAGGAAAAGCCTACCTAATTTTTCAAGTGGCTAAAAAGTATGAAGCAAAAAAAACCCCGAATTACCGGGGTTGATTTTCAATATTCATCTTCGTTAAAAAAGAAATCGTCTTTTGTTGGATAGTCAGGCCATATCTCTTCGATACTTTCATAAGGCTGACCATCGTCTTCTAATTCTTGGAGGTTTTCAACCACCTCAAGTGGGGCTCCAGACCTGATTGAAAAGTCAATCAATTCATCTTTAGTCGCAGGCCAAGGGGCGTCTTCCAAGTAAGAAGCTAGTTCAAGTGTCCAATACATTTCTTATCTTTTTTAATGGCGTGCAAAAGAATGAATTAAACTCTAAAAATCAAACCTATGTGCCTAATTATTTTATTATTAACAAAAAGGTCGTTTCAGAATCGCAACCTCCTGACTTTTAAAGCTATGCGCCAGCTTTAACCTGTCGTAAAATCTCTTCTTTTACTTTCACCTTTCTTTCTTGGAGTTCAAGCTTGCCGCCAATCAGCCTATCAAGCCCCGAACTCGTGTTGAACTTATCCAAATTCTCTTGAAATGTGGAAAGTTCATTTTTATCTCGGTTGAGTAAATCGTAAATGATTTTTAGCCTAAGTCTTTCTTTATCAGCTTCGTTTTGCTTACCCTTAATTTTCTTATGAAGTAAGCTTTCTATGAACTGCTTTTCAGCAATTTGGTCTGTCAAAAACAGAAACTCAGCCTGAAGCTTTTCCATTTCTACCTTTCCAACTGGCCCAAAGCTTTTCCATTGCTCTCGAAGTGATTTAACATTGGCTTTTGGGGTAATACTCTCATTCAAAACAGCCAACTCTTTCAAAAAAGCAGAACGACTCTCTAGATTCTCTTTTTTATTGCCTGTGTTCCCTTTTGCCTTCCCCTCCTTTTTAGCTTTTGCTAAAGCTCCTTTGATTATCGTTTGAAATTGATTCCAAAAATCGGTGCGGACATCAGTTTTGATTCTACCTAAGTCTTTCCATTCTTCTTTAAGCGTTCTGATTTTTTCAACCAAAACAGAATAGCTTTCAATCTCTTTTATCTTTTTTGCTTCTTCTAAGAAATCCAGATAATTGGCTTCTTTTTCTTTCATCATTTTTTCGAGGTCGGCATAAAAAGCAGTCCTTCTCTCAAAAAAACCATCAAGTAATGACTTAAACGTTCCTTCTATTCTTTCCTTCTCAGCATCGTCAACTGCGCCAGTTTTTATCCATCTGCGCTGTACCTCTTTTACTTCCGCTGTTGCCGATTTCCATTCGCTGCTTTTTACCGCTTCTTCCAGTTCAGCTAACAGTGCCGTTTTTATTTCCAGATTCTTTAATCGGTTTTGCTGAATAAAGCTATTTAGCTGCTCTTCCAACAAATTCAATTTTTGATAAAGGGATTCAAAGTCGCCAATGGCATCAAAGTCATGCAAGGTTTCTTTAAGGTGAAGTACCTTCATTAGGTAGGATCCCTTGTTTTCGGTTGAATTAATTTTTCCCTCTACCTCATTAACTTTGGCCTGCGCTAAAGCAAATCGCTCCGTATAATAAAGCATAGCGGCCTCTTCGGTTTCTTTCACTTCCCCGATCACTTTATCTGTATAATCGAGAAATGCTTTTCTGAAAACCTTGCCTTCTTTGATAAACCCGTATTCTTTTTCTTCCAAAACGCTAAGATTGAATTTTGCCCGAAATTAGCTAAATAACCTAAGAGAGAAATTCCCAAGCAGAATTTTTAGCATATTTGCTCCAAAATAGAACGATACAGACTATGAGTGACGAAAAAATTATTTTTTCAATGGCTGGGGTCAACAAGATTTACCCCCCACAAAAGCAAGTCTTAAAAAATATCTACCTCTCGTTTTTCTACGGAGCAAAGATTGGTGTGCTCGGACTCAACGGTTCGGGAAAATCCTCTCTACTTCGCATTATTGCTGGTGTAGACACAGAATACCAAGGCGAAGTGGTTTTCTCACCAGGTTATAGTGTGGGAATGCTAGAGCAAGAGCCTCAGCTCGACCCCAACAAAACGGTAAAGCAGGTAGTTGAAGAAGGCGCTAAAGAAACTGTTGATTTACTGAACAAGTTTGAAGAGATCAACGCCAAATTCGCTGACCCTGAAATTCTCGATGATCCAGATAAAATGAACAAGCTGATTGAAGAGCAAGGAAAAGTTCAGGAGAAACTAGATCACATCAACGCTTGGGATTTAGACAGCAGACTTGAAAGAGCAATGGATGCATTAAGAACGCCTCCATCAGATGCTTCAATTAAAAACCTTTCTGGGGGAGAAAAAAGAAGAGTTGCCTTGTGCCGCTTATTGATTCAAGAACCTGATGTATTATTACTCGATGAGCCTACCAACCATTTGGATGCTGAATCTGTGCATTGGCTTGAGCAATATTTACAGCGCTATAAAGGAACCGTAATTGCCGTTACTCACGATCGTTATTTCCTTGATAACGTAGCCGGATGGATTCTTGAACTCGACCGAGGTGAAGGCATTCCATGGAAAGGAAATTATTCTTCGTGGCTAGACCAAAAACAAACCCGTTTAGCTGGTGAAGAAAAAACTGAATCGAAAAGACAAAAAACCTTACAGCGCGAGTTGGAATGGGTAAGAATGTCGCCTAAAGGAAGACAGGCCAAAGCCAAGGCACGTTTGAGCGCTTATGACAAACTACTAGGTCAGGAGGGTAAGGAAAAAGAAGCTAAGTTGGAGCTTTACATTCCGCCAGGAGAAAGGTTAGGATCGAAAGTGATTGAAGCACATAATGTAGCCAAGGCTTTCGGAGATAAGCTTCTATATGAAAACCTTGAATTCTCACTTCCTCAAGGCGGTATTGTAGGGATTATTGGTCCGAACGGTGCTGGTAAAACCACCCTTTTCAACATGATTACGGGAAAAGAAACACCAGACAAAGGAGAATTCATTGTTGGGCCTACAGTAGACATTGCTTATGTAGACCAAGAGCATGATAATCTCGACCCTAACAAATCGGTTTGGGAAGTAATTACTGGAGGAAATGAATTGATTACACTGGGAGGGAAAGAAATGAACTCTAGGGCCTACGTAAGTAAATTCAATTTTAACGGAACAGACCAAAACAAAAAGGTGGGCCAGCTTTCTGGTGGAGAGAGAAACCGAGTGCACTTGGCACTAACCCTTAAGCAAGGCGCTAACCTCTTATTACTCGATGAACCTACCAACGACCTTGATGTAAATACACTAAGAGCATTGGAAGAAGGTTTGGATAACTTTGGTGGTTGCGCTGTAATTATCTCTCACGATAGGTGGTTCTTAGATAGAATCTGTACACACATTCTAGCTTTCGAAGGTAACTCTCAAGTGTATTGGTTCGAAGGTGGATATTCAGAATATGAAGAAAACCGTAAGAAACGATTGGGAGATACTGGACCAACCAGAATTAAATATAAGAAACTGAGTTAATCGGTTTTCAATTCATAAAAAATGCCTCACTGATAATCAATGAGGCATTTTTATTTCTAAGCATGCAGTATCCATTTAAAAATGAAACTCGATAGATTGTTTAAGGTCTTCACGCAAGCTTAGCGCAACAGGGCATGTCAAACCAATGTTCTTTATCCACTCCCTGTCTTTGTCAGACAACGTACAATTCTCCCAAAAGAAATCCATTTTGATTTCAGAAATTCTACGAGGGTTCGCGCTCATTATCTTTGTCGATTCCACATTCATTCCTTCCATATTTAAACCCTTTTGCTCTCCAGCAATGGCCATAACGGTCATCATACAACTACCCAATGCAGCCGCCACAAGGTCAGTAGGTGAAAATGCTTCTCCTTTTCCATTATTATCTACAGGTGCATCAGTAACAATACCGTTTCCAGATTTAACATGAACGGCTTCGGTACTTAGGTTTCCCGTATATTTTGATTTCACAGTAATCATAAACTAAGCAGTATTTTTTTTCGTTAATTTAGCAATCTCAAACAGAGCTACAACGCCAAGTATGCAAATTAGTGTCAAAGTTTTTACAGTCGTCTTGTTATTATTTATCTGTAACACTGGTTTTAGTCAGTCGGGCTTTGGCTTTGACACGAGGATCGAAGACGAGAATTATGAAATTGAAAATGTTTTTGGTGGCTCACATGCCTCTAACAGTGGCCTCATAAGCTCTTTGTTTTGGAGGCACTCAAACTCATTTGACAAGAAAAATTTAGCGCACTATGGCATTGAGTTGGCCAATACTCGCCACCCTAGAGAATCGCGACAAACCACAATTACAGGAAGTAGTTTCGTTATTGGAAAATCTAATTATCTCATTTCTATTCGCCCTTATTACGGAAGAGAAAAAGTGCTCTTCCAAAAATCACCACAACAGGGCGTAAGAGTTTCTGCTATGGCTTCCGCAGGCCCTACAATTGGCTTAGAAACCCCTTACTATGTAAATTATAGAGGTAGAAAAGAACAGTATGACCCAAACATACATTCGGTAAATAACATTAACGGAACCTCTAGCCCATTAAAAGGGCTTTTTGAATCGAATATTGTTCCAGGACTTCATCTTAAAACATCAATGACCTTTGAGACCAATTCCACAAAAAATAGGGTTTTTGGTATTCAGGCAGGTTTTGTGATAGAGGCCTTTACTCGTAAAATCGACATTCTTCCTGAGGCCGAAGGAAAGAGTATTTACTCTGCTGCATTTATTGCAGTTTATTTTGGCAAAAGAAGATAAGCTACTTTCATATCATTTTGGAACCTTTGACGTACCTTTGTGGTATTGTTAGTCAGAGCAAAAAAGGATGATTGAACTACCAGTAATTTCCAAAGAAAAAGAAACCAGAAGAAAAAAACCGGATTGGTTGCGTGTAAAACTCCCGATTGGAGAAGAGTATGCTAAAGTCCGCAAGCTGGTTGATCAATATAAACTTCATACCATTTGCGAAAGTGGCAATTGCCCAAACATGGGTGAATGTTGGGGAGCCGGCACGGCCACCTTTATGATATTGGGTAATGTATGTACCAGAAGTTGCTCTTTTTGTGCAGTAGCCACGGGCCGCCCACCAGAGTATGACACCGAGGAGCCTAAAAGAGTAGCTGAAGCTATTAAGCTGATGGGAGTTAAGCATGCAGTCCTTACTTCGGTAAACCGAGATGAGCTTAAAGACAGAGGTGCTGAAATCTGGTACCAAACGGTAGTAGAAACGAAAAAACTAAGCCCAGAAACCACCATAGAAACGCTAATTCCTGATGTAAAAGGAAACTGGGATGCATTATATAGAATGATTGATGCAGGTCAAGAAGTGGTTTCGCATAACATGGAAACTGTTGAAGAACTTTATAGAAGAGTTCGTCCACAGGCCAAATACGCTAGAAGCTTAGAAGAATTAAAACGCATTAAGGAATACGGAAAACGCTCAAAGTCAGGGGCTATGTTAGGTTTAGGCGAAACTGACGAACAGGTTTTCAGACTAATGGACGATTTGGCTGAAGTAAAGCTAGACATCTTGACTTTAGGCCAGTACTTGCAGCCTACCAAAATGCATCACGAAGTAATTGAATACGTTCACCCTGATAAATTCGAGTTCTTTAAAGAAGAAGGCTTAAAGCGGGGAATTAAATATGTAGAATCTGGCGCATTGGTCAGATCATCGTATCACGCAGAAAGACATGTTCACGTATAATGTAAGAGGCGCCAATGGCGCCTCTTTTCATTTATCAATGTCTAATTTTAGAAAACCCTGATCCACACACCAGGCACCCAAACTCGAACACCACCTATAACACTGTAGCGGCCTTCTTGCCATCTATGATAGTCGCGTCTAACTGCCCAATGGCCTGGCACCCAAACATCTCTTCTGAGCCTTCTGTTGTATTCCCAATAACCATTTACCCATATATGTCTGCTGCTAGGTGCGGCATTTCTGTAAACCACATTTCGCCTTCCGTTTCTAAAGTCATAGTCATAATATGAATTATCGACTCTTCTCCATCTATTATCTCTTCTATTATCTGAATAACGATAACCATTATTTCTGACTACCACTTTCTTTACAACGGTTTCAGTTCTTCCATTCTTTTTTGCTCTAGAACTGTATACTTTTTTGCGGTTATCGTTTCTTCCACGATTGTCATCACGCTTTTCAACTCTACCCTTATCTCGGTTGTTACGGCTTTCATTACTTCGCCTCTGAGCCTGTATCTCTCCTTCGGCAAAAAGCCCAACCACCATTATTCCTACAAACAGTATTACTCTTTTCATAACCTTGATATTTAAATTTTCAACAAGGGTCGACCATTTTATTAATGCATTTATAGCTCTCTTCCCATTTCCATGCCAAAGTTTTATACCTACAAAAGGAGCTAAGCTAATAGGCTTTCTTCAGTAAACTGAACATTACTTCTAGACTCATCAAGGCTGACTCTAATACAGATTTTTAGAATTAAACCTAATTCAGTATTCATTGCAGACAATAAAATATGGAATTTCAGTTTTGAATAAATAAATTTAGGCTTCCCCAATAAAAAGAAATGCGTAAGAATTCATCTCTAATACTCATTGTAACCATATTGGTATTGACTGCGAACATAAGTTTTGGACAGTATCATTTAGTAATGACCTATGGTAGCAACATTACAGCTCAGAAATGGAAAACTAGAACTGATTTTCCTAAAGAAGAAATAAGCGATGATTGGGACAACGATTATTATTTATCTAGCCTAAGCTATAATAACAATTTATGGACTGTTATATCATCCAAAACCTCAGATTATAGTTTACAGTCATGGAGAACGCGCGTAGATTTCCCAAAAGATGAAATAACAGAATTATGGGATGCTGGATATGCTATTACGGAGTTAACCTATGGTAATAATGTTTGGGCCTTAGTTATGTCTAAGGGCAGCAGTTACTCTGGTCAAAAATGGTCTACAACCACTGAATTTCCAAAAGATAAAATTAAAGAGTATTGGGATGAGGGAAGAAGCATTATTAAATTGGCTTATGGTCAAGGAAAGTGGGCGCTAGTAGGCTCAAAAACCGATGATATCACCTTGCAGAGATGGCGTACTTCTGAAACATTCCCAACAGAAGAAATTGAAGAAAACTTAGCCTTGGGTTACTCTATTACTCAACTAGAATACCTAAACGATCGATGGGTATTAGTTCTTTCAAAATACACCGACAATAGATCCCAACAACTTATAACCTCAGAGAGCTTTCCTAAGGAAGAAATCAGAAAACACTGGGAATCTGACTATTACATCACAAGTGTAGGGCATCAAGAAATAGAATCAGAAATAGAGCCAGAAATAGCAGAACCAGAGCCAACAACTGAAACGACAAAACCATATAGTGCTCCTGAAAACTCAACAAACCCTAGAATAACAGGTGTTTGGAATGGAACAAGTTTGGGGGATGCTGAAGATGTAGAGATAACATTTGAAGACAACAATGTTATCACCATAATTTCGGGTGATGAAGTAATGGGAGGTGAGAATTTTGAAATCGAAGATATTCCAGCTGGACTTAGTTATGAATTAAACATGGATGTTGTTCCTCACCAAATCGACATTGTTTTCACCATGTTCAATGTAGAGTTCTCTCGAATAAAGGGCATTTTCGAGTTTAGCGGCAAAAATGAAATCATGATGCTTTTATCTGATGACCCCGAAGCAGATAGGCCTAAGGGCTTTATCAGCAAATCTGGAACTGAAACATTCAAACTCAAAAAAACCTCAAGTAAATAGAATGGTGAAAGCAAAGCTATTTATTCAGAATAATTTTAACAGCATGTATTTGTTAATATTATTTTAAGACCTATCTTTGCGTCCCGAATTTGAGAAATTGTAAGTAATAAATACATGGCAAATCATAAGTCTGCATTAAAAAGAATACGTTCGAACGAGGCTAAACGATTGAGAAACCGTTATCAGCACAAAACCACTCGTACTTACATCAAGAGATTGAGAGATACTTCAGATAAGTCTGAGGCTCAAGAGTTATTGAAAAAAGTTATTTCAATGGTTGATAAACTAGCAAAGAACAATATCATCCACAAGAACAAAGCTGCCAATAACAAATCAAAATTAACCAAGCTGGTAAACAGCCTTTAAGAGTTAATTACTAACGATACTTGAAACCGAACTCTTCAGGGTTCGGTTTTTTTTGTTGTCCAACATTTAATATCCATCAACTTTTATTATATTCAGTCTTCCCATTCTAATATAAATGGAAAAAGGACTGAATATTCTTAAATGGGCTGAAGAAGACCGGCCACGCGAAAAGCTACTATTAAAAGGCAAGGCAGCCCTGTCCGATGCTGAGTTAATAGCCATTCTTATCGGCTCTGGCTCACGTGAATTAAGCGCTGTAGACCTCTCTAAAAAAATTCTCGCCCACTCCAATCACGACCTCAACACATTAGCCAAACAGTCGGTAACTGAACTTCAACAATTCAAAGGTATTGGTGAAGCAAAAGCCATTTCTATTGTGAGCGCCTTAGAATTAGGTAGAAGGAGGAAATCATTTGAGTCGGATAAGAAATTAAAAATCACCAATTCAAGAGATGTATACGAGCTGATGAAACCCGAGCTGATGGACCAACCGGTTGAACAGTTTTGGGTAGTTATGCTCAAAAGAAACAATGAGGTAATTCAAAAAAGAGTAATTAGCCTAGGCGGAGTTTCAGGCACAGTAGCCGACCCCAAAGTAATTTTTAAAAAGGCATTGGAAGATTTGGCCAGTGGAATCATCTTGGTTCACAACCACCCATCGGGCAACCTAAAACCTAGCCAAGCAGATATTCGACTCACTGAAAAATTGAAAAACGCGGGAAATCTGCTAGAAATTCCTGTTCTAGACCATATCATTTTTACAGATGATGGATATTTCAGTTTCGCTGACGAAAGTTTAATTTAACCCATACTTAAATCAATTTTCCATTTGAGTTTCAGCCTTTTCAACCTTACTTTACAGCATGAAAAGGAGCACTATTTTCGTTATTTTGATCGTTTTGCTTTTAGGTGTAACCGTATTTAACTTTCTCACTGTCGGGGAAAGTTCGAAAGAATACATCGCACGTATTGAAACAGAAAGAAAGGACAAAGACAAGCGTATGCTGGCTTCTAGCTCTCCTTTACTTGAAGAAGACAAGAGAACTTTCACCAAGTTGAACTACTACCCAGTAAACGAAGATTATAAAATCTTGGCGCGACTAGTTGAAATCGAAAAGAAGGTACCAATCTTTATCACTACCACTACTGGCGAACAAGAAAAATACATTCCATTTGCTCATGCCGAGTTTGAATTAGAAGGAAAACCACAAAGGCTATTGCTCTACAAAGATTGGGACGATATTAACCCAAACCGGCTGTTTTTAATGTTTGCAGATGACACCAGCGGTGATGAAACTTATGGAGGTGGCAGATATATTGATTTGATGGAAAACGGCACAAATTCTGTGGTTTTAGACTTCAATACCGCCTATAATCCTTATTGCCATTTCAACCCAGAATATAGCTGTCCCATCCCTCCTGCCGAAAACTTGCTGAAAGTTCCGATTAAAGCAGGCGAAAAGCTCTACAAAAACGACTAAGCACATTGTTGGAAAGCTTAAATCATTAATTTTGCTCTTTCACCTAAATTGGGTGGAACAAGTAAAATAACAGCATGAAGATTTCCCTTAACTGGCTTAAAGAATATATTCAAATCACTGAATCTGCAGAAGAAATTGCAGCACTTTTAACTGGCTCAGGATTAGAAGTAGAAACTTGGGAGGAAGTAGAATCTGTAAAAGGAGGCCTTAAAGGCTTGGTAATAGGTGAAGTAATCACTTGTGCAAAACACCCCAACGCAGATAAATTAAGTGTAACTACCGTTGACATTGGTGAAGAGCAACTTTCTCCTATTGTATGTGGCGCTCCAAATGTGAAAGCAGGTCAAAAAGTAATTGTTGCAACTGTTGGCGCTACTCTTTATCCAAGCTCTGGCGATTCATTCCAAATAAAAAAGGCCAAAATTAGAGGAGAAGTTTCTGAAGGGATGATTTGTGCCGAAGATGAAATAGGCCTTGGCCAATCTCATGATGGTATTTTAGTACTCGATACAGATTTGCCAAACGGAGCACCCGCAGCAGATTATTTCAATTTAGAATCTGATTTCGTTTTTGAAATTGGTTTAACACCAAACCGGGCCGATGGTGCTTCACACATTGGTGTGGCCAGAGACCTAAAAGCTCTACTAAATAGACCTGTTACATTCCCATCAGTTGAAAGCTTCAAAGTAGATATTGAGAAAAGAGTTGTTCCGGTAACCGTTGAAAATACCGAAGCATGCCCAAGGTATTCTTCCCTTACCATTACTGGAGTTACTGTAACTGATTCCCCTGATTGGTTAAAGGCTAGACTAAATGCCATTGGAATTAAGCCTACGAACAACGTGGTTGACATTACCAACTTTGTACTCCATAGCCTTGGTCAGCCAATGCATGCCTTTGATGCAGATGAAATTGTTGGCGACAAAGTGACCGTAAAAACGCTTCCTGAAGGAACATCATTCACAACCCTTGATGAGAAAGAAAGGAAACTAGCCGATACAGACCTGATGATTTGTAATGAAGCTGGCGGAATGTGTATTGCCGGGGTATTTGGGGGCATCAAGTCAGGTGTTAAAAAAACTACGAAAAATGTATTTTTAGAGAGCGCTTATTTCTCTCCCGATTACATTCGAAAAAGCGCTCAGAAGCATCAATTAAAAACGGATGCTTCTTTCCGCTATGAGCGTGGAACTGACCCTAACATTACCGTTTACGCTTTGAAATATGCTGCATTGCTTGTCAAAGAGCTTGCCGGAGGCGAAATTTCATCACCTCTTGCCGACTTCTACCCAACACCTATCGAGGATTTTAAAGTAGACGTAAAGTTTGCGAACATTGACCGACTGATTGGAAAAGCAATAGGTAATGACAGAATCAAGTCAATATTAGAAAGCCTAGATATTCAAATTCAGAATGAAACTGAAACTGGATTTACTGCCATTGTTCCTCCATACCGTGTAGATGTTCAGCGCGAAGCTGATATTGTGGAAGAGGTATTGAGAATTTATGGTTACAACAATATTGAAATTGATGACCATTTAAGCAGCACTTTCCTATCGGAATTTCCTTCTACAGATGCAGACGGAATTAAAAAAGAAACCTCTCGCTTATTGGCAGGTGCAGGATTTCATGAAATAGTCACTAACTCGCTTACTAAAGATGGCTATTCAACTGGAACAGCAGCTATTGACGAAAATGAAAACGTTAAAATTCTCAACTATTTAAGTGAAGATTTGAACGTAATGCGCCAAACACTTTTATTCCATGGCCTTGAGGTTATTGATAGAAATGTAAAACGTAAGAACGGTGACCTAAAACTTTTCGAGTTCGGAACCACCTATCATTTCATCAAAGAAAAATATGTAGAGCGTTCTAGGCTTTCATTGTTTATAACAGGAAATTCCGCGCCTGAAAGTTGGCTGGCACCAAGCAGAAAAGTTAATTTTCATGATCTATCGGCCATTGTACTTAAATTATTGGCCAAGTTTGGTATTCATAAAATTGAAAGCCAAGAAACTGACAGTGATTTATTCGGTTATGGGCTAAGCATTTCTACCAATAAAAAACCAATCGTGCAGCTTGGAAAGGTAAATGCAGAAGTTGCCAAGTTAGCCGATGTATCTACCGAAGTTTTCTTTGCTGATTTCGATTGGGACTATATTCAAAAGCTATCATCTTCTGAATTTACCTTCCAGCCCATCTCTAAATACCCAGAGGTAAAAAGAGACTTATCATTAGTTGTTGATAAAGCCGTAAATTTTGATGACATTCGGAAGTTAGCAGAAAAGCTTGAGCGATCACTGGTCAATCGTATTAGTGTTTTTGATGTTTATGAAGGCGATAAAATTGACGCAGGCAAAAAAGCCTACGCCATCAGTTTCTATCTTCAAGACCAAGAAAAGACATTGACCGACAAGGTGATTGACAAATGTATGAGCCGATTAATGCAAGGTTTTGAGCGCGAGCTTGGGGCAGTAATAAGAAAATAAAATGGCAGAATTATCGCTTTTTCAACGTTTAGATCATGTACAACAACAGTTGAAGCAACTGGTGAATAAACATGAAGCATTGAAGCAAGAGAACAAAGCGTTAGCAAACCAAAACACTGAGCTAAAAGGACAAATTGTTAGTCTTCGATCTCAAATTGCTGATTTTCAAAATCAGGATAAAATCACTAAAATTGTATCAAACACAACCGTAGAAAAGGAAGAGTCTACAGCGTTGAAACATAAGTTAAACGAGTACATTAAGGAAATAGATAAATGTATTGCTCATTTAAGTGAGTAGTATTATCATATGGTAGACATTCTATCAATAAAAATCAAAATTGGGGACCGAGAGTACCCCATGAAAGTTAAACCTGAAGAGGAGCAAAGGGTACGTAATGCAGGCAAGATTATAAATGAGAAATTACGATCTTACAGAGACCAATTTGGCATAGATGATAAAGAAGATCTATTGGCAATGGTTGCATTTGATAGTTTAATCGCAAAGATGAAAGTGGAAAGCGAAGTAGCATCAATAGATTCTACCACCTCTGACCAATTAGATCAACTTGAAAACATAATTAAAACCGCCCTCTCCTAATTCCTTAAATATCGCTTTAGAATACGTTTCAGTACACTTCCAATTCTACCTATAGATTCACATATGGGAGAAACAGTTACAATCCTCATTACGGCCATCGGAGCGTTGGCTATAGGGGTGTTCATAGGGAGACTTCTGTTACAAAAAGTTAACAAGAAGGCCGCCCAAGAACTTGAAGAAAAAGGCAAATTAATAATGAAAGAGGCTGAACTTACAGCCGAAACCCTCAAAAAAGACAGAATTCTTGAGGCCAAAGAAAAGTACCTACAGCTAAAATCTGAATTTGAAGACGAGGTTAATCGTAAGAAAAACCAAATCATTAGCAATGAAAACAAGCTGAAACAAAAAGAAGCTACTCTCAATGCGCAACTAGAAAAATTAAAGCGAAAAGAAGCTGAAGTTGATAGCGCCAAAGAGAATGTAGAAGCTCAGCTAGAAATCGTTAGAAAACGAAAAGAAGACCTAGAAAAAAAGGTAGATGAAAAAGTAAAAGCACTTGAAAAAGTAGCCCAACTTTCAGCTGACGAAGCCCGCGAACAACTGATGGAAACCTTAAAGGTTGAAGCAGAATCGAAAGCATCAGTACTCATCAAAGATATTATTGATGAAGCCAAGCTTACGGGCGCAAAAGAGGCAAAAAAGATTGTCATTGAATCTATTCAAAGAACAGCTACAGAACACGCAGTAGAAAACTGTGTATCTATTTTCAATATAGAAAGCGATGATGTTAAAGGTAAAATCATTGGTAGGGAAGGAAGGAACATTCGCGCACTAGAGGCGGCAACTGGAGTAGAAATCATTGTTGACGATACGCCTGAAGCCATCATCATTTCTGGCTTCGATCCAGTAAGAAGAGAAGTCGCTCGACTTTCATTACATAGGCTAGTTACCGATGGTAGAATTCACCCAGCAAGGATTGAAGAAGTCGTTACCAAAACCACACAAAATATTGAGGAGGAAATTGTAGAAATTGGCGAAAGAACCGTGATTGACTTAGGTATTCATGGCCTCCACCCTGAGCTCATCAAATTAGTTGGTAGAATGAGGTTCAGATCTTCTTATGGCCAAAACCTACTTCAACATTCAAGAGAAGTAGCCAGACTTTGCGCCACAATGGCTTCAGAGCTAGGCTTAAACGCCAAGCGTGCAAAAAGAGCAGGGTTACTTCACGATATTGGGAAAGTATGGCCAGAAGAGCCAGAAATTCCTCACGCATTATTAGGAATGGAATTGGCTCAAAAATATAAGGAACATCCTGAAATTTGTAATGCAATTGGAGCACACCACGATGAAATCGAAATGACTTCAATGATCTCTCCACTTATTCAAGCTTGTGACGCCATTTCAGGAGCTCGCCCAGGTGCTAGAAGAGAAGTGATGGAATCGTACATCAAACGATTAAAAGACCTTGAGGCGCTCGCCCTAGACTTTGATGGTGTAAACAAATGTTACGCAATTCAAGCAGGTAGAGAACTTAGAGTTTTAGTAGATGCCGATTCGGTTTCTGATACTACTGCTGGTCAGCTTTCGTTTGATATTTCGCAGAAAATCGAAAAAGACATGCAATACCCAGGACAAATTAAGGTGACGGTGATTCGTGAAATGAGAGCCGTTAACTATGCTAAATAAAACTATATCCAGATCGCGAATCTCTAATTAGGTTTTGATCTGGGGAAAAATAAAATGGCTGGACCTCTTCTGAAGTCCAGCCATTTTTATTTTAAATCTTTTATCTACTTATCCTTTACTTCTCTTGGCGGCAATCTGTTCTGCCAGAAGTATAATACTCTCTTTTAAGAAAGGGTCTTTCAATTCGTCTAAAGCATGGTTTTTCACACCTTTGCTTGAGCCTAGCTCTTTTAATGAGTCTCCGATTTTCACTCTAGCATCTCTTTTAGCTTCAAAGTCTGCAGCTTCTTTCTTACGCACTTCATAGTTTAATGAAACTGTAGTTTTCGCTCTTGCTTTGTTCAGTTCATTAATATCATATTGGTAATCAATTAAGCTCTGATCCGTCTTTAACCTTTTCTCATGCGATTTTCTCAGCTGAGCAATCAAATCATTGTCTACATAATCAAGAGGAGTAAACTTTGCTGCTGGAATTTTATCCCAAGGTAGGGCACTTGGCTTAGAACTTTCGCCAAATTCTTCGGCACTAAAAGCAGACGGTAGACTAATATCTGGCGAAACCCCTAAATGTTGAGTGCTACTTCCCGATACTCTATAGAACTTGGCAATTGTGTATTTAATCAAGCCTAATTCATCGGTAGTCGGTTCTCTTAAGAAATCATTCAAACCTCTTACGTTTTGAACTGTACCCTTTCCGTAAGTTTGCTCACCAACAATCACCGCTCTTTTGTAATCCTGCAATGCTCCAGCAAAAATCTCAGAAGCCGAAGCTGAAAAACGGTTGGTCATTACGCTCAATGGCCCCGAATAAAACATTTTCTCTTTATCGTCTTCTTTGGCAATTTGCCCGTTGGCGTATTTGATTTGAACCACTGGCCCACCTGGCAAGAACAGCCCTGATAAACTTATGGCCTCAAGCAGAGAGCCTCCACCATTATTTCTAAGGTCAAGCATCACGCCATCAACCCCATCTTCTTGCAGTTGAGTGATTAACTTTTTAACGTCACTGGTGGCACTACTAAAATCCTTTTCGCCTTCTTCAAGACCTTCTGAATCCAAATAAAAATCGGGAAGGGTAATTATACCTAAGTTGTATGTTTTACCACCTTCTTCATACTGCACCACTTGGCTTTTCGCCTTGGCTTCATCGTACTTGATTTTATCTCGAACAATATTTACTATTTTGGTTTGGCTACCAATTGGTCTACCGGCAGGCAAAAATTCAATTCTAACCAAGGTTCCTTTGGGTCCTCTAATTTGACCTGCCACTTCATCAGACCTCCAGCCTACAACATCAACCATTTCACCATCGGCTCCTTGAGCTATACCTACTACTCTATCGTCAATATCGATTTGGCCACTTAAGAAAGCCGGACCACCAGGGCGCAACTCAACAATCTTGGTGAAATCATCATCTTGCTGCAAAGTTGCTCCAATTCCTTCCATGGCTTTAGAGCTTTCACGCTGAAAATCTTCGGCACTTCTTGGTCCAAAATAATTGGTATGTGGATCGAAGGCTTCGGTAACAGAGTTCATTAAAATCTCGAAGACATCCGTGCTATTGTATTTATCTACATTGCTTTTGAAACGTTCATAACGCGTAACAAGCGTTTCAGAAATCTTATTATCATCAGAACCGCTAAGCTTTAAACTCAAAGCCTGATGTTTTACAACTTTTCTCCAAAGCTCATCTTGCTCTTGAAGTGACTGTGGGTACGGAGCCTTCTCTCTATCAAAAACAAACTCTTCGTTTTTCGTAAAATCAAATTTCTTTTTTGATTCTGCCAACGCATATTTTAAGCGTTCTTCAACACGCTTCTTATAAATATTAAAAATGTAGAATGCTGGCACTAGATTTCCTCGTTTCAAATCATCATCAAAGGCAAATCGGTATTTTTGAAATGACTTGATATCTGAAGCCAAAAAGTAATTTTTACTCGCATCTAGTGATTCAATGAAATTATCAAGGATGACAGATGACAATGAGTCATTTAAATCAACATCTCGGTAGTGGAAATAATCAAGGATTTGCGTGACCATAATGGCTTCCTTGATGTGCTCAGCTTTCGGCTGCAAATATTTTGTAGTATCAGCCGCATCGGAAGCGTAAATATTGGTGCTGCCCAATAGTATGAGAGCAGGTATGATAATTAACTTTTTAAACAATTTCATAATACGTAGTAAGCTTTTCAAACTCAAAAAACCCAAATAGAGGTAAGGATATAAATCTAACGAAAATAAGCGCTTTTCGTCTTTACCGATGGTCACATTCTTTGGGTAACAACAATTAAACCAATTCTAAGCATTTAGGTTACGACCCTTACTCTCCATTATGTTAAAGTTTGCTAAATTCTACTCATTCATACCTCAATGATTTGGCAGGATTAACCATTGCCGCTTTTACGGATTGATAGGTGACCGTAGCTAAAGCGATAAGCAATGCCACGATGGCAGATGCTAAAAACCAAAGCCAGTTAATTTCTACACGATAGGCGAAATCACTCAACCAGTATTCCATCATATAATAAGCCAAAGGGCTGGCCAAAATCACAGCAAGAATGATAAGCTTAGTAAACTGATTTGAAAGCAATACAACAATACCCAAAACAGAAGCTCCTAACACTTTTCTTACTCCTATTTCCTTGATTTTTTGTTGTGCAGTAAAAGCCGAAAGGCCAAACAAACCCAAGCAAGCAATAAAAATGGCGAGCCAAGTAAAGCTAAAAACTAGGGTGCCGAACTTTTCATCGGACTGATATTGCTGACCAAATTCTTCATCAAAAAAACGATATTCCAAAGGGCTATTCGGAAACACTTCGTCCCAAGTAGATTGCACAAAAGCCATTGTTTTGCTTATATCTGCGGCATTCAATTTAATGGCCAAACTACCTCCTCCATCAGGACTGTAAAACATAGCCAGCGGTTCTATTTGATAGCGAAGTGAAGCGAAATGAAAATCCTTCACTACGCCAATAATGGTAGACTCGTTTTGACCAAAAGTTAGTTTTTTACCAATAGGATTCTCCCAACCCAGCTGCTTTGCCATGGCCTCATTAATCATTACTGCCTGTTGCTGATCTGTAGTTATTTCTCGATTGAAAAGTCTTCCTTGGGCAATTTCCATCCCCATTAAGTCCACAAAATGTTCATCGAAATTTAGCACACTAACAATCCAGGTATCATCTGGCGCAGCACCCTCAGGCCGCACACCTCTTCGGCCAAAGGTTCTCCCTGGCATAGAGGCGGTTCCGGCTGTGGCCAAAATGGAAGGGTTTTGCTCTAGCTTGTTTTTAAGCACTTGAATGGAAGGTTGCAGGCTTGGGTGACTTACATCTAAAGTGAGAATTTGCTCCGTATCAAAACCTTTGTCGGCATTGCGTAAAAGTTGCAGTTGGTCATACACTATGGCGGTTCCAATAATCATCACTATGGACACCATAAACTGAAAAACCACCAAGGATTTTCTTAGTAAAACTCCTTTTCCGCTGGTTTTAAATGAACCACGAAGAATACTAATTGGACTGAAACTAGACAGCATAAAGGCTGGGTAACTCCCAGAAAACAAGCCTAGAATTACAGTAAAAACCAATGCCCCAACAACCCAGACTGGGTTAGAAATAAAGTGAATGGCCAAGTTATTACTAAACGGAAGGTTGACAAAAGAGCCTAAAGCTGCGACTAAACCTATGGCTACGAACAGAGAGAAAAGGCAAAGGAAAACTGATTCCACCATAAATTGATTGATGAGCTGTTTTTTCACTGCCCCAAACACTTTTCGTACCCCCACTTCCATCGCCCTATTGGCCGATCTGGCCGTAGATAAATTCATAAAGTTGAAAGACGCGATCAACATTACAAAAAGCCCAACTGCTGCCAGTGTATATACATAACCTTCATCAGTTTTATTCAAGTTGTAGTTCTCGAAAAGAATTCCGCTCGATTTTAAATGGACATCCTTTAGTGGTTGTAGTGTAACACTAAAGTTTTCTCCTACATTATTCGCTCTAATCAAGGTTTCCATTTTCTCCTCCACACTTTCTTCACTGGCCGGATTGGCCAGCTCCACATAAGTAACCATACTGATGCTTCGCCAAGAATTGAGGAATTGCGCAAAGCCCGATGTAGTATCTGCTTGCTGCATAGAAACAATTACATCAAAATTAAGGTGGCTGTTTTCGGTTACATCTTTCATTACTGCTACCACTTCCAAACCCGGCTGACCTCCAATATCAATTCGCTTTCCAATAGGATTATCTGAGCCAAAAGTCTTCTCGGCCATACTCTGAGTTACCACCACAGTATTGGGGTTTTTCAAAGCATTCTCTACATCTCCGTCTACCAGTTTAAAATCAAACATTTCAAAAATTGAGGGTTCGGCATAAGCAAAATGGTCGGTATAGAAGCCTTGCTGCTCGTAGGTAATCCGTTGCCTTCCTTGCGGCAGCATTCTTACTCTATTCACCACCTCCGGAAAATTATCTTCCATAGAAGCACCTAAAACAGGAAGTGTAATCCCTACTAAACTATTACTTACCCCTAGTGCCTTGTCGATAGTGAGCACCCTAAATATTTTGTCTGATTTAGAATGAAATCTGTCATAAGACATTTCATTCTGAACGAATAAGAAAATAACAATGCAACAGGCCATACCAATTGAAAGACCTAGTACATTAATAACAGAAGTAGCCTTACTTTTCAATAGACTTCTGAATGCGATTTTGATGTAGTTCTTGATCATACTTAAAAACTTGACTTCCTAATTCTTTGCTTTAATAAGCTCCAATGCCTTATCCAAAGCGGCATCAGCTTTGATTTCAATATTGGGTTTCACCCCCACTCCTTCCCAGTTGGTTTTGGTAATTGGATTAATGGCTCTGCCTTGAGGTACATTGACAATAAAACCATCTGTTAGCAGCATTGGTCCACCTGGATGCGCCCCTCCGCCAGTGGTTTCCCCAATAATGGTGGCACGTTTTAAATTTTTTAAGTTGTAGGTAAACTCTTCTGCAGCCGAAAAAGTGTAACTACTGGTGAGCACATAAACCGGCACATTCGGTTTATAAACAGACGCTAAGTCTGGGGATGTCCATGTTTCTGAATACCTGTCGCTTGGTCGCCAATAAAAAGTATTTAAGTGAACAGGTTTATCACCAAAAAGGTAGCTAGAAATAAACCTGATCATGGACGGAGAACCTCCACCGTTTTTTCTTAGGTCGAAGATTATAACATCGGACTGAATCAGTTCATCCATTGTTGCCTTTGCTACTTCTTCCGCAAAGCGGATATCCGAAAAACCTCTTAGGTCCAAATAACCAATGTTTCCCTCAAGAATATCTACCTCTTCAAATCCGTAATTTCCTTGGGCTGGCCTGCCGCCTGTCGGGCTACCTTGCTGAATGGCCTTAAAACGTGTAGGGTTATAAGTTACCCGAATATGCTTGTCATTGGCCACCGACTTTAAATCGGCATCAAGCTGTTTGGCTAAATCGTCAAGGGACTCAATGGCTTTGTATTCTCCGTTTTTCAGTTTTGATAAAATCAGGTCGCTCATGGCCTTTCCCTTCTCTGGAAATACATAATTGCGATCCATGATTTGAGCAAGCTGAGTAACCACTTCCGTTCGGTTAAATGATTGAGCTTGTAAACAAACCGAACAAAAAGTTATAAGAAGAGAAATGACGATTCTTGGCATGTTTATTAAGTTAATACGTAACTGCTTACCAAAAAACATACCTAATTCGATTCATCAATATAATCCACTGTTAAACAACACCTTAAAAAATTATTCAGATAGAGTAGCATTGAAAAATGAACGTTCACGAACAGTAGGCTGCACGATTCTAGAGCAGAAATATTTGTTCAACCTTACATAAAACTATAAAATTAGTTTACATTAGATTCACCTTATGAAAACGAAACAAAGCCTTTACACTCTCGCTATTATAGCCTTTAGTTTTTTGATCTTCAGCTGTGGAAACTCCAAGCCAAAAGACAAGCCTGAGGCAAGCTTAGTCCCCAGTGAAACTATTAACTTCCCCATAGATAATAGTACCTCAAATGTCAGTAGCTTCTTAGCCTACCACGATAATTCTGAGGACGGTTTGTTGTTTTCCCTAAATCAGCAAACCAATGAAATTCAGGCTTACTCCCTTAATGAGCAGAAACTGGTTTACCAACACTCTTATGATATTGATGGACCAAAGGGAGTAGGAGAAATCTCAGCCTTTCATATTGTTCGATTCGACAGTATCATTATTTTCCCTGCTAACAAAAATTCAGTTTACAAGTCCAACATTTTAAAGGGTTCGGTGGAAGGATTGAAATATGAACCCCCTTTGGGCTATACCAATGCCTCGTTTAGACCTAGTGCTTTTCCCTCGAACTCGGCATTAACAAACGGTAATCTCATAGTGAAAACTAGTTTTATGGGGAATCCATACTTACTCTCAGACGATCAAATGGCCTCTACACATTTAGCATATTCTATTGATCTTAATTCAGGCCGGACTACTCCCCTTCCACATTTTTTCCCGAAGGGATATTGGGGAGACAAAAAGACTTATTTCCGTTTCAGTATGAGCGCTGGCTCTAAGTTTGTTTATTCATTTTTTGGAGATCATAATGTTTATTATTCAGATTCGCCAAACTCAAAACTCACGCCTGTACTAGCAGAAAGTAAATATTTTAAGAAAAGTATCGACCGCTACCCTACAGATGGTTCGCCAGAGGATAGAGGGATGTATCCGATTGTGACACCTCATTATGGAAACATTATTTATGATCAATACCGAGAGGTATATTACAGGTTTTGCTTTCCAGCGGTTGAAATACAAGAGGGAGACAATATCTCTCAGCTTTTGTCATTCCCTAAAACTTTTTCAATTCTAATATTGGATAAGGACTTGAGTCCAGTTGGAGAAACGTACTTCGGGAAAAACGCAAAGCTGGCTCCCTACAATTCATTTGTTGGAAAAGATGGTCTTTACATTTCCATTAACCATCCAGAAAACTCCGAGAATAAAGAAGATTTTATGAGCTTTAAGCGGTTCGAATTGATATGGTAAGAATTACAATAGCGACTTCACCCTGTCATACATGGATTTTTCATCTAATGCAGATTCTATGGTCTTTATGTCGTCTAGGAAGTTTTGCTTGCTATCGATTAAAAGCTGATCGTTGGCCTTTTTAATTTTAAGCCAAAGGCCTTCCATTTTACCTACCAATTCCATTCCAGAATCACTCAGCTTTAAAAGGCGCTTTCTTTGGTCGGCATCATCTTTCGATTCTATCACCAACTTCTTCTTTACTAAAATATTTGCGACTTGATTTACGGCAGGATGGGTTTGTTGTAAACTGGCTGCCAGCTCTGTTACTGCCAGCTCTTCCCCATTCTTTAGGGCATAAACCACAGCAAACCAACGGGGTTCAAAATCGAAGTCAGATTCTTTATAAATAGCGGCCACATCTTTGGCCAACCGTTCGCTTAAGTTTTTCAGGCGAGTAGCCAAAGCTAAACTGCCCAATTCTTCAATTATGTTCCTTTCCAATTATCTCTTCTTTTTGGGAAGAAGCAATATTTGCGCTCCCGTTGATCAATTAATACCAAGCCAACACATTATCAAAACTCTTTTTGGCTCTGCAAATATCTATCCAATGCTTCACTGCTTTCGCATTCTCCCTTCTTCTAGAATAAATATTTTTTTCTAAGATAATACAGAAAGCCTGATCTGGCTGGCGTTTTTTTACCTAAGGTCAGATTATAGGAATTAAGGCGGCTCCAATTCGAACCATATATTAACTTTTGTATCTTCAACTTAAAATCTAAACCAATGACACTAAAAGCTAAACACCTTTTACTTCTCTTTATTATTTTAGCTGTCCTTCCTTCTTGTGAAACCGAAGACAACGATGATGATAATGAGCACTCCACAGAGGAGATTGTTCGCTTCGAAAGAGAAGGCTCTTCTATTCTAAAAGGAGTAAAAGTACCTGCGGGAAAAAGCATCTATTTTGCCAGTGGCATAGTGGCCAATCCAAAAGATGAAACCAAGCCCGAAGGCGACCGCGAGCGATTTGGGAATACCTATGAACAAAGCGTGAGCACCCTTAAGCGAATTGCGGATTATTTGGGCGAAGAAGGTTTGGGTTTAGAAGATGTAGTAGCCATGAAAGTGTATGTTGCTCCCGACCCAGAAAACGACAACAAACCTGATTTTGATGGCTGGTTTAAAGCTTATGCTGAATTCTTCGCAACCGAAGAAAACCCCAATAAAGTAGCCCGATCAACCATTGGCGTTTACACTTTGGTCAACCCAAATATCTTTATTGAGGTGGAGGTAAGGGCGGTTTATAAGTAATCGTTTGGGGTTTTATGATAGTATCATTTGATACTATCAAAGTAGGGTTTACTAAAACATTGATCGTTTTTTTATGAGATGTGAGAGCCGCACCTCGTTAGTTACAATTGGCGAGGTGGTACTCGATTAGCAAGATTTTATCACATAAGAAATTGCTTCTCTGCCCTTTTAAAGAGGATTTGTCTAGCTCAGTCACATTAGCATCACTTAAACTAAGCCCAGAATGGAACGTATTTAGCGTGTTTTTTAGAGCTACTATCAGGGTCATAGTCTTTCACTAAACCAGATTTAATCGTTTCTGATATTATTCTTGATGCTATAGAATAATTCTTCTCATCAATCCCAAACCGCTCCCGGAGTGTTTGATTTGTCATGTATTCTCCGGATACAATTTTTAAGCAACTATGCATATAACATGCTCTAATTTTATCCTCTTTATCCATTTGACGTAAAGTCTTATAGGAGTACAAAATGATCCTAGTGTAGTTCTCGCCTTCAATGATCTTTGGAGCGGGAAGTTGGAAAAATTCGCATTCGAATAGAACCTTGTCTATTCCACTTCCCCTTTCCTCACATATATTCAATCTCCGCATAAAGTGTGCTAATCTTTCATTTCTTGACTGAGGATTATGATCTACAAACCTGAGCGTATTAATTAATGGCTTGCCTGGATTAGAAATCTCGATTCTGTCAGAAAATAATTCTACCATCGGACCAGTACCCCTTTCTCTAAAATCTTGATGAATAATTACATTCGCTACTAGTTCCCTAATCGCCAATTTAGGATACATTTTCACCTCTTTTCTTAAAGCACTATCTATTATCTCATTAGATGGAAGTTGGTCATCTATATAGTTTACTAGGCCTTCAAACCCAACAGCATAACCTCTTTTTCCTGTTTGTTCTTTTATAGTTTTTCTTTTATTCTTTCCATCATATATAATGACTCTAACAGCCTTTCTTTCAAGAGTTTCAAAATGTTCTATTTCCTTTGCAAATAGTATGGCTCCAAGGTTTGTGATGGCATATTTAGAACCTTCCTTCAGAATAAGCTTCTCATTTATTAGCTTTTCAGCTATCCCACTTTTATCCGATGGAAGTGGGATATTCATTAAATCGAAGTATGATGGATAATCTAATAGTTTTAATACTTGGTCTATGTCTAAATTATCTTCTGCTATTTCATTCTCAAATTGAACAACTGGCTTTTTAGTCCAGATCAGTCTTTCTTTTTCAGGATTATCCGAGAGTTTTTGCTTGTAAGAGCCAATCCTGACAAAAGGAGTACCTTGAAATGCAACAGGAGTGTTCGTTGTTGCCTTTATTCGGAATATAACTACGTTTCCTTCAGCGTGATTTATAGTGAATACTTCAAAATGAATTCTTGGATTCAAAAGTCTAGTGATCCATGGAATTAGATCTTCATTGCCTTTACCTTTTTTATTGGGGTTAAAGTTTGTACCAACGATTCTGTGAGTTTTGTCGTCAATGCCGAACACAATATACCCATGTGGTTTGTCATGAATACATGCCGAATTTGATAATGCTGAAATATACTCTCCAAGTTCAACATCATTATTAACCTTGAATTCAAGCCACTCTGTTTCATTGGGAAGTGAACGCAACTCACTCAACAGGATGTTCAGTTCTCGATCACTCATAAATCATATTAAAATTGTTGTTTATGAGCAAATATAGCTATTATTATTAGGCTTAGTCACATAACAGTCACATAAGAATTCTAGCTAACGATTAACTATCCGTGACTGCTAAGGAATAGCAGTTTGGTTTTGAGGCAACTTTCTACATTTTGCTTTTCTCTTTATTTTGATTCCTTTGTATCCAGAATACAGCAATCTTTGGAAGAGAAGATTAATACAACAACATCCAACTTTGAGTCGAAAACATGAAACTAAGAAACCTAACCATAGCCTTACTGAGCTTCTTGGCCATCAGCCTACAAGCCCAAACCTACAACGAATACGAACTTTCGTTTGACAATGCAGTACACCACGAAGCAAATATTAAAATCAAGTTCAGCAACTTAGAAAACAAAGTATTGGAAGTGCGCATGAGCCGCAGTTCGCCTGGCCGTTATGCCGTGCATGAGTTTGCCAAAAACGTGTACAACGTTAAGGCAACAGATGGCAATGGAAAGGCTTTGCCTATTACCAGAGAAAACCCTTATCAGTGGAATGTGGCTGGGCATAACGGGACAGTCAACTTTGAATATACGCTTTATGCCAACCGCGCGGGCGGTACTTATTCTGGCATTGATGAAAGCCACGCCCACCTCAACATGCCCGCTACTTTGGCTTGGGCCAGAGGTTTAGACCAACGTCCGGTAAAAGTAAAGTTCAATGTGAGGGAAGACAGAAACTGGAAAGTAGCTACTCAACTCAAAGATTTGGGCAATAATACATTCTACGCGCCAAACACCTATTACTTAATGGACAGCCCCACCGAAATTGCCGATTTGTATTTCAGAGAAAGAAATGTAGATGGACAAACCATACGTTTGGCCTTGCATAAAGACGGCACTACCGATGTAGAAGTGGATGCTTATTTTGAAGAAACTATGGGTATTGTAATGCAGCAAAAAGCAGTTTTTGGTGAATTGGCTACTTATGATTTCGGTCAGTATACTTTCCTTTCTTGCTATATGCCCAATGCCAGTGGCGATGGTATGGAGCACCGAAACTCAACTTATGTAGTAAGTGGATTGCCAGTAGAAAGGCCGCTAGGCTCCACCTCGATGGGCACCATGTCGCATGAGTTTTTCCATAACTGGAATGTGGAACGCATTCGGCCTAAATCTTTAGAACCTTTCAGTTTTGAAGACGCCAACATGTCGGGTGAATTGTGGTTTGCCGAAGGATTTACCAGTTATTACACTGCCTTAATGCAGGCGCGTTCTGGAAGTATTTCCACTGATCAATATGTAAACGGATTGGGCGGAAGTGTCGGTTATGTAATGACAGCCCCAGGCCGAAATTACCACAACCCAATTGAAATGAGTTACCAGGCGCCATTTGTTGATGCAGCCACATCGATTGACCCCACCAACCTGAGCAATATTTTCATTTCTTATTACACCTATGGTTCGGTATTGGGCTTGGCGCTGGATATGTCCTTACGCACCATGGACAATGGTAAAAACTTAGATGATTACATGAAATACGTTTGGCAGAAGCACGGCAAAACGGAAATTCCTTACACCGTTCGCGACTTACAGGCCCGAATGGCTGAATATGCCGGAGAAAGCTTCGCCAATGAGTTTTTCGGAAAATACATTTTGGACAGTCAAATGCCAGATTACGCAAGCTTGTTCAAGAAAATGGGCGTGACCTACACTAATCGAGCGGAAGGCCGTGCAAGCATAGGCGGCAACATTCGCAAGCAAAGAGACGGCTGGCAACTGACAGGCAACGCCACAGTGGGCTCGCCAATCTATAAAGCTGGTGTAGAATCAGAAGATGTGATTTTGAGCCTAGCCGGAACCGTATTGACTGATGACTCTAACATCAACGAAATTATAGCCGCACACAAACCGGGCGATACTATTGAGATTAAGTACCGCAAAATTTGGGGCGAAGAGAAAACTTCGAAACTTACTTTAGAAGAAGCTCAAGCTTGGTCAACCGCAATGGACGCCAACGCGGACGCCAAGGCAAAAGCGAGAAGAGACGCTTGGCTCAGGAAAAGGTAAATAGTTACTAGTTAAGAGGAATGAGTTAGGAGGAATTGGTAAATCGGAATTTTCTATTCAGGATCGGTTTCTAGTTTCTTCTCCCGAATTCCCGGGGTCAGGAAAAGAAAATGGGCAGTTTACTTCCACACAGTTATTGGCAATGAAGTAAGTGTACTCTCACTATCCAATTTCTTATACCTTACATTGTCAAAATTAAGCTCAACTGT
Organism: Roseivirga seohaensis subsp. aquiponti; assembly: GCF_001267955.1. Lineage (NCBI taxonomy): Bacteria > Pseudomonadati > Bacteroidota > Cytophagia > Cytophagales > Roseivirgaceae > Roseivirga > Roseivirga seohaensis. Next base: position 58,477 of record NZ_JSVA01000010.1, on the reverse strand, counting down.
TATTCTACGCACTCTTCTTTTCATCCTGAGTGGTAGCGAAGGATCTAGAAATTGTATTGCTAATCGAGAAGTTTAGATCCTTCCTGCGTCAGGATGAAAAGCATTGTGCACATAACTTATGATGAGCTTACAAGAAAAAGTTTAATGTTTGTAGAAAATGATGATTGAATATACTTCAAAAACCAATTGAAACCCGTCCGCTCATTTTTCTATCCTAACCTCGAGAATTAGGGGAAGGATCGAATACTCAACGATAAAAACATTCCCATGAAAGAACACAGCGAAATCACATTTAAGAACGAAGACTTTAAAGGTCATTTGTTTGATGGTGAATTTTATGATGAATGCCACTTTGTTAACTGCGATTTAACTGGTGCCGATTTTAGAAGTAGCTCGTTTGAGGGCTGTACTTTCGAAAGCTGCAACCTCACTGCGGTGAAAGTGGTGAGTGCCAAATGGGATGACATTAGCTTCAAGGGCTGTAAGCTTAGTGGGATTGATTTCGAGCCCATCAGTAAAATGCTACTGTCTTTCTCGTTTGAAAATTGCCAAATCAGTTATTGCTATTTCAAAGGGTTGAAAATTCCTTCTACCCGTTTTTTAAATAGTGAAATCAAGGAATGTGATTTTATAGACACCGATTTATCTGCCGCCATTTTCAAAGGCTCAAATTTGGTAGGTAGCACTTTCGTGAACTGTAATTTATCCAAAACCGATTTTCGTGAAGCTTATGGTTACCAATTCAACCCGAATGATAATCGCCTAAAAAAAGCAAAATTCTCTAATCCTGAGGTGCTCGCATTGTTGAATGGCTTTGATATTGTGATTGAATGATAGAAACCCCACCAGACTCACAGACTTTTCTCTTTAAAAACTGCTGAGATTAGACCGGTTAATCTCCGCATAAAACGAAAAAAGGCTCCGAAGAGCCTTTATAATTAGTTTGATCTTTTCTTAAAGCTTAACTCAGCTCGTCTTCATCAAAACCTTCCATGTCATCAATGGAAAACATGCTGCTGAGTAAGTCTTTAAAGCGGGTGCCTGTATCCAATGCAGCCTTGCTCAGTTTGCTGTATTCAGCCAAGCCGTGAAGCACAAACTCCATGAGGAACAGTTGTTCATGTTTAGATTTTTTAGGGTACTTATTCTTTACTAAATCCGATAAACCAGGCACTGCCAGCAGCGCTTTTTCATAAGCCTCATTTGAAAGGTTATTCAGTAAGTCAATCGTGTATCCTTCTCCAAACCAGTTAATAATCGCTTTGTAAGGGTTTTCCGCTTTTTCTCCTTTGTCCTTCTTCTTTTCGTCTGGGTTTGGAAAATAATCTAAAAACTGTGTCCGAATGGCCTTGCCCACCAAGTTGTGCGCTACAATTCCAGGCCCTTCTTGTTCGCCTTCATATACTAATTCTACCTTTCCGGTAATGGCAGGAATTACCCCTACAAAGTCGGAAATACGAACGTAGGTTTGGTTTTCACCATTCATTAAAGCCCTTCTTTCCGCAGCACTCAATAAATTTTCGTAAGCCGAAATGGTCAGTCGTGCCGAAACCCCACTTTTCTCATCTACATACTCACTGTTTCGGGCTTCAATCGCCACTTGCTCAATGAGGTCTTGTGCAATTTCATTCAAGACAATTTTCTCTTTCTGCGCCTCCTTAATGTCTGCCTCTTGCACCGTAATCTGTTTTCCTATTTCCAAAGTTTTTGGATAATGGGTGATAATCTGACTATCGATACGGTCTTTCAGAGGAGTTACAATACTGCCTCGGTTGGTATAATCTTCAGGGTTTGCGGTAAACACAAACTGAATATCTAAAGGAAGTCTCAGTTTGAAACCTCTGATTTGAATATCGCCTTCTTGCAAAATATTGAAAAGTGCCACCTGAATTCTGGCTTGTAAATCTGGCAATTCATTGATGACAAAAATGCCTCTATGCGACCTCGGCACCATGCCGTAGTGGATCACACGCTCATCTGAATATGGTAACTTCAAAGAAGCAGCTTTGATTGGATCGACATCGCCAATTAAATCCGCAATGGAAACATCGGGTGTAGCCAATTTTTCAGAATAACGATCGCTGCGATGAAGCCAAGCAATAGGCGTTTTATCTCCCATTTCCTTTACTTTCTCTAGCCCAAACTTGGTGATGGGGTTCAACGGATCATCATTCAATTCAGAGCCTTCAATGACGGGCACATACTCATCCAAAAGCAAGGTCATTTGGCGGGCAATTCTTGTTTTGGCCTGCCCCCTTAAACCCAACAAATTCATGTTGTGCTTGGAAAGAATGGCGCGCTCCACATCAGGAATTACGGTATCTTCATAGCCCCAAATACCTTCAAAAGTAGGCTCCTTGTTCACTAGCTTTTTGATGAGGTTGTCGCGAAGTTCATCCTTTACAGATTTACTTTGATAACCCGCCTTTTTCAAATCGGCAAGGGTATTTATCTTCAATAATTGATCAGAGGTCAATTTGTAATAGCTCATGTTAAAATCGTTTTCTGCGATTGCGTTTAAAATCTTCAAAAATAACGTGCCCCAAGCCCTTGAGGCTGCTATAATAGGCATTGCCGTTATTGGCTGCGGTGAATTCCTTCACAAACTCCTTCAGATATGGATCTGACGCAATCATAAAAGTGGTAATAGGAATCTGTAATCTTTTACACTGGCTCGCCAAGTTCAGTGTTTTATTAAAAATCTTCGGATCGAGGCCAAAGGCATTTTTGTAGTATTTAATTCCAACTTTCATACAGGTGGGTTTCCCGTCTGTAATCATGAAAATTTGTTTGTTGGCGTTCTTCCTTCTTCTTAAAATATCCATGGCCAGTTCCAACCCAGCAATGGTGTTGGTATGGTACGGCCCAACTTGCAGATAAGGCAAATCTTTGATTTCTATCTGCCAAGCATCGTTCCCAAACACAATTACATCGAGTGTGTCTTTTGGGTATTTGGTTTTGATAAGTTCGGCCAAGGCCATGGCCACTTTTTTAGCTGGCGTAATTCTGTCTTCCCCATATAAAATCATGGAATGGGAAATATCAATCATCAACACGGTTGAAGTCTGAGTTTTATACTCCGTTTCAATGACCTCCAAATCATTTTCGGTCAGCTTAAACTCTCCGAAACCGTTATTGATTTGTGCGTTGCGAATAGAATCCGTCATGGCAATTTGCTGAAGTGCATCACCAAATTCGAAGGGACGTCTGTCGGTGCCCGTTTCATCTCCTATACCCGAAAAGGAAGTTTTATGCTGTCCTTTCCCTGACTTTTTCAGCTTTCCAAAAATTTCTTCCAAAGAAGATTTTCTGATTTCCTGCCCCGTTTTATCGGTCACCTGAAATTTACCATCTCCGTTTTGCTCGGTCAGATAGCCTTTATCTTTCAAGTCTTCAATAAAATCACCAATGCCATAATTACCATTGGTGATGTTGTATTGCTTATCTAAATTCGTCAGCCAACTGAGGGCTTCGCCAGCATCGCCTCCTGTAATACTGATCAGCTGTAAGAAAATATTCAGTAGGTTGTCAAAGGCCGATTGCCCAGCCGTTTTTTGCGGAATGTATTTTGAAAATCGATATCCTTTCATGAATGCCTTGACAACGCGATTGATAATGAATTGGTTTAATTTAAGGTTAGTTTCTTTTAGCAATCTACAACTGTTCTGACCTAATAAAACTTTCAATCGAACGTCTTAATTATTAGGTAATTGCTTACATTTAGTAAGTAGTTCAAATAAAAGTTGCTTTAGCGAACGGCTAATTTTGCCTTCCTTTGCTTATCTTTTATAAAAAAACTCTGAATGAAACTCACTAAACTATTACTTTTTGGCTTTGCACTTTGCGCAATTTCTTCTTGCTCCAATTCAAATACCGATATTAATGAATTGATTTTAGGTGAATGGTACAACGAGTCTATGATCGTTACGATAGATCACGGTAAGCCAGAAGAGTCAGCCTTCAAAGTTCCTATTGGTAGTTGGGAAGAAATTCTTGGCATTAAACCCATACTGACCACTTATACGGAAGATGGAAATTACACTTCTGTGTACACCGATTTATCTGGGGAAGTATCCATGGAAACTTCGGGCACATGGGAAGTAAAAGGCGACAGTCTTTACCTTACCGAAAATGACATTACCACCGCATATAAATTCGTCTGGATGGATGGTAAAGGAGAGTTTACGGGTTTTTTAGATTGGGATAGCGATGGTTTGCCCGATGATTTGTATTCTGGCATTCAAATCAAGAAATGATTTTTTAACCAAACATAAAACTATGGACATTTCAAACATCAATTGGTTGGCGGTTGTCGTATCGACAGTGGCCTATTTTGCACTGGGCGCTATATGGTATGGCCCTCTTTTCGGTAAAGCTTGGCAGCGTGGCGTTGGGCTCTCTGATGAAGAACTCAAGAAGGCAAACATGGGAAAGCTATTCGGTAGCGCACTCATTCTCTCTTTTGTAGTGAGCTTTGGAATGGCCATGTTCTTTTATGGTTTTGGAGAAAACCCCGATATGGATGCTACAATGGGTGGCATGATGGGACTAATGACAGGCTTATTTTTTATTATTCCTTCTACCGCACTTAATTACAATTTCGCTAGAAAGGGAGTTGGACTGATTATGATTGACTCACTTTACCACACCATCGCCTTTACTATTATCGGAGTTATTCTAGGCGTATGGAAATAGCCAACATATGTTAAAAAACAGTGTAGTAAATAACAAAAATTAAAGCCCATGCGTTTAGCTTGTCATCACCTAAACATACATGGGCTTTTAATCGTCTAGGGTGTAATTAAAAAAATATTGTTCTCGATTGTCGTCTCGGGAACTAACTGAGCAATTTTTTTATTTAGGAATGGTCAATTAACTCAGACATGAAAAATCAAAAACAACAATCACTACCTGTCACTTATAAACAAGGCTGGCAGATAGCTCAAGCAGAAGATGAAATGTTCACCCAAATTAATAATCGATTGAAATCCATTAAAGCCATCAACAAGCTGAAGCGTGGTGAACTTTTTTTAGAGGTTATTGAAAATTAAAATAGACGTTCTCTAGAAATCCAGAGGAGTCGGTTTTAAGAAGCTATACCCTAGGTCAGTAAGCTTTTTCCCCGACACTTTTTTAGAATCAATACGTTCAGGCGCCTCCCAAATGGGCTGGTCGAAGTTATACTTATGCGCCATGGCTTCGTGTACTTCTTTACGTGTTGGGTGTTCGGGACAAACTAAATTGAGCGTACCCTCTTCTGGCAAATCACCCTTTATTAATTGCTGAATAATGTTGATAACGTCATCGCGGTGAATGTAATTAACTGGGGTGGAAGCTCCTGAAGTGACCTTGCCTGCAAACCACTTTCCCGGAACTCTGTCTTCGCCCATTAAACCTCCACAACGAAGAACAGTGAGTTTAGCCTCCACTTGGCGAATTTCCCTTTCACCCAATACCACCGCTTTTGTCGATCCATTTTCTAAGTCGAAATTGGTAGTTTCGGTTACCCAATCGCCTGTATTCGGATAGTAAGAAGTAGAGCTCACAAAAATAACTCTAGATACTTTGTGCTGATCTGCTAAATATTTCAAGTACTTGATTTGTTCACCATAAAACTCAGGTGTATTTTTTTTTCTCCCGGGGGGAATATTGATGACCAATACATCGGTTTGAAAAAGAGCATTGAAGTTTTCGCCTGTTGGCATCGGATCCATTTTGAGTAAAAACGGATTGATGCCTGCATCAGAAAGCAAATCGAATTTCTCTTTTGAAGTAGTGCTGCCCATCACAGCAAAACCTTCCTCAGCTAATCTTCTACCCAAAGCCAAGCCTAACCAACCGCAACCAACAATACTTACCTTCATTTGAGTTAAATTAAAGCGCAGCCTGAGCTTTCATTTCAGCAACTACTCTGTCGTAATATGCTTCATAAAGAGGAAGAATATTCGCAATGTCAAAATCTTGAGCCCTTTTAAGTGCATTGATTTTAAAAGTTGGCAAGTTCTCATCTTTCAGAATATGTAGGGCATTTTTAGTCATGTCCTTTACGTCTCCAATGGGAGAAACAAAACCTGTTATACCATGAAGGTTTAACTCGGGAATACCACCCGCATCCGAAGTCACTAATGGCACTTCACAGGCCATGGCCTCTAAAGCAGATAAACCAAAGCTTTCCTTTTCAGAAGGCATTAAGAATAAATCGGCAACCGAAAGCACTTCTTGCACCGCTTCTAATTTTCCTAAAAATCTTACTTCGTCATAAATGCCTAAGTCACGGCAAAGCGTTTCTATATGACTTCTTTCTGGGCCATCGCCTACCAAAAGCAAACGAGCTGGTATTTGTTCTTGAATTTTATGGAACACTTTCACTACATCGTCAATACGTTTAACTTTTCTGAAGTTTGATGTGTGAACGATGAGCTTTTCCCCATTCGGGCAAATGGCGGTTTTGAAGTGTTCTTTGCGCTGTTTCTTGAATTTTTCCAGATCGATAAAATTGGGAATCACCTCAATTTCACGTCTGATGTTAAAATGCTTGTAGGTATCCTTCTTCAAATCTTCAGAAACCGAAGTAACACCATCCGACTGGTTGATGCTATAAGTTACCACAGGCTCATACGATGGATCTTTCCCCACCAAAGTAATATCTGTACCGTGCAAAGTGGTAATTACTGGGATTTCAATGCCTTGATCTTTCAAAATTTGCTTGGCCAACACCGCAGCCGAAGCATGTGGGATTGCATAATGCACATGCAGCAAATCAAGCTTTTCGTATTTCACCACATCTACCATTTTACTGGCCAATGCGAGTTCATAAGGAGGAAATTTGAAAAGCGGATAGGAACGAATATTTACTTCGTGATAAAAAAGATTCTCATTAAAGAAGTCCAATCTAGTGGGTTGAGAATAGGTGATAAAATGAATTTTATACCCCTTTTTAGCCAGCCCTATTCCTAGTTCTGTAGCTACAACTCCCGAACCACCAAAGGTTGGGTAACACACGATTCCAATATTCATTAATTCTAGCGCTTTAAAGCCAACTTTCTTTCAACTGGTTAGTCATTATTAAAGTTCCAGATCGACTCGTAGATTAAATCTTGAATTTTGGTACGAATGTTCCATTGAATCAGTTTTGTATTATCCGCATTCGGATAAACGCGGTTTGCAAGGAATACATAAACCAGCTCTTGCTCTGGATCGGCCCAAACCGCAGTACCCGTAAACCCTGAATGCCCAAAAGTTGATGCTGAGGCATAGCGAGAAGTTGGCCCTTCATCTTTACCCACAATTGGTTTGTCCCAGCCCATCCCCCTTCGATTGTCTTCCGTTTGTTGAGAAGTAAAAGCAGGAATCGTATTCAGTTTATAATATTTTTGATTGCCATACTGGCCCAGCTGTAAATGCATTTGCATAAGAATAGCTAAATCGAGCGCATTGGAAAACAAACCCGCATGCCCTGCTACTCCACCAAACATGGCAGCACCTTGGTCGTGCACAGTTCCTCTCAATAAAGTTTTTCTGAAAAGGTTATCGTCTTCGGTTGGAGCAATTTCTGCTAAAAACCCTTTTTCCGTAGGTAGGTATCCCATGGTTTGTAAACCTAGCGGAGCATAAAGCTTATCATTTAGAAAAGCATCAAAAGGTTTGTCTAGAATATTTTCGGCCAACTTGTAGAAAAAATAATAACCCATATCCGAATAGAGGTAATCGTACTTTTCTTCGCCCTTAGGCATTTTTCTCAAATCCGCATCAATTACCCATTTCCAAACTGAATCTGCTAAAGCTGGGCTTCCGTATACATGATCGGCAATGGTAGAATTGTAACTCGGGCCTGGGGTTTCGCTATAATAAGCATCATTCAAAACTCCATTCTCTACTGTCCTTTTCCAAAAAGGAATAAAAGGCTGAAGGCCAGCTTGGTGCAAAAGCACATCTCGAATGACCAAGTTTTCTTTGTTTGTTCCCTTCACTTCGGGCAAGTAATCACCCAAGGTTTTATTCATGTCGATGAGGCCGTTTTCGTTAAGGTACATCAGCACCTGCACACTGGCCATCACTTTAGTAATTGAGGCCAAATCGTACATCGTTTCGCCATTTACAGCGATGAGACTGTCATAAGTTTGATAACCATAATTCTTGCTGAAGATCACTTTGCCCTTTCTGGCCACCATCACTTGACCACCAGGAGTTGCTTTACCGTCAATCGCTTTTTTCATTAAATCATCTATGCCTTTCAATGTTTCAGAATCCATTCCTACTTCCTCTGGCAATCCAAAACCTAAACGAGAGGCGGTCATTGTCTTAATTCCTGTTCCACTTTTAAAATTACCTGTAGTTACTGGTAATTTACCTTCGGCACGAAGGGCTCCAAAAATGATTTGTGGAGCAATATTTCTTGTAATTTCATTGTCTTCATAAGTGCAAATAATATTCTTCACCCCATCAAAAAACTGAAGCCCATAGGCATTACCAAATGCCACAACAATGACATTGGTTTTGGCCTGTAAGTCGCGAATAAACTGCACCTCTTCCGACTTTACTCCGTGCTGATCTTTGGTTGAATTGGTAATTCCACCATAGCCCACAACTACAGTATTATAAGAAGCCAGCGAGTCTAACAAAGACCGATAAGTAGTTCCTGCCCTAAAATGATCGAACTTGGCATACTTGCTTAGCGTACTCTGAAACTCCAGATTATCTGCAGAACCAAAGTCCAGTGAGGCAAACTTGGTACTGTCCAATCTAATGATTGGTAAAAGCTCATCTGTATTGTCCACCACAGTCATCGCCTTTTGGTAAAGAATACGATTGAGCATTTCTGCATAGCTGGTGTTAATGCGCTCTGTAAGGTTATCTGTTGAAATTGGTTCATACTTAGAAAGTCCTAGCCAGTATTTAGCTTCCAAAATTCTTCTTACTCGGTAATCAAGTGAAGCTTGAGTCAAATCGCCTTTTTTAATGGCCTTCTTTACTTGGTCAATGCCTTTTGCTACATCTACAGGATAAAGAATAATATCATTCCCAGCCATCAAAGCACGCACATCGGCTTCGCCAGGCTCGTAATATTTTGCTACGCCTTGCATGTTCATGGCATCGGTAAAAGCCAAACCATCAAAACCAAGTTCATTTTTTAGCAGGTCGGTTACTACTTTTTGTGAAAGCGTAGTTGGGGTTTTCTCTCGGTTATCATAAGCAGGAATTTGCAAATGCGCTACCATTACACTCATCAAGCTATCTTTCATCAAGGCCTTAAAAGGATAAAGTTCAATGTCATTCATGCGTTCTTTGCTGTGGTTAATCACAGGCAAATCTGCGTGAGAATCTACATCGGTATCGCCATGACCAGGAAAATGCTTAGCATTAGCCATTATGCCAAAGTCTTGCATGCCCTTCATATAAGCAACGCCCTTTTCAGCCACATTAAATTTATTTTCACCAAAAGATCTATAGCCTATCACAGGGTTTTTAGGATTCACATTTACATCGACAACTGGCGCAAAATTGATGTGCATGTTCAATTGCTTGAACTGATTGGCCACTTCCTTGCCCATTTCGTAAATCAGTCGGTTATCTTGTATGGCGCCTAAAGTCATTTGCTTAGGAAAGTCCATTATGCTGTCCAATCGCATACCTATTCCCCATTCTGCATCCATGGCAATGGCCAATGGTACTTTAGCTTTTGCCTGATAACGATTGGTAAGATGGGCTTGTCTGCCTGCGCCTCCTTGAAAGAAGATTAAACCGCCAATATTATACTTAGAAATGAGGGAGTCAATTTCTGCATAGTGCGCTTCATTTCTATTTGAATAAGCCGCCACCATAAAAAGTTGGCCCAGCCTTTCCTCAGGAGTCATACTGTTGAAAACACTATCAACCCATACTTTTTGGCTTGCTCTGTCTATTTTAGAATAGATTTTTTGCGCGCTAGCTACGATAGTGAAACAAGAAAGTAGAAGAAAGGTGTAAGTAACTTTTTTAAGCATTATGCCGTAATTTTTAGTTATAGCAAATAAACTATAAATTTGCTCATGGCGTAGTTTATAGCGAAATTCTTTGCGATATAAAGAACGTCAAATTATAAGAAACTATATTATGAAGCTACCAAGTCTTGTAAAGAAGCCCAATTATCAACGATACGACATCAAGCCTCGGTACTACGATCCTATAAAAGAAGACATCGAGAACCGCACCAGCAGAATTAAAGCTGAGTTGGGTTTGAGTGACGATGCAAAACTTGATGCAGGTTATCGTTCGCAAATTGAAGGTTCTTTCAGAAAAAACATGAAACACGCCAAAAATGGGGTTGATCAAACCATCATGTTGCGTCTAATCATTTTTGTGATTTTGGTGCTGTTTGTAGGTGGTTTCGTTTACATCGGAAAAGATATTTTCTACCTTGCCCTTCTTTATGTTCCTTATTTAATTTGGAAGAAAATGCGAAAGTAATTTCTTCAACCTTGCATGCCCGATTTAATACGATTACTTCCTGATAATATCGCCAATCAGATTGCCGCTGGCGAGGTGGTCCAGCGTCCTGCTTCGGTAGTAAAAGAACTACTGGAAAACGCCATTGACGCAGGAGCTACAAACATTAAATTAATTATAAAAGAGGCAGGAAAAGCTTTAATTCAAGTAATTGACAACGGAACAGGAATGTCTGAAACAGACGTTCGTATGTGTTTTGAACGACACGCCACATCAAAAATCCGTTCTACAGAAGATCTTTTCAGTATAAAAACTATGGGCTTTCGAGGTGAAGCAATGGCCTCAATTGCTGCGGTAAGCCAAGTAGAAGCCAAAACTAGAAAAGAAAGCGAAGAACTTGGGGTTTTGCTTCAAATTGAGGCTTCCGAAGTAAAAAAACAAGAACCCACTTCTACCCCAGTTGGCACTTCGTTTTGTGTAAAAAATCTTTTTTACAATGTTCCTGCAAGGCGGAATTTCTTAAAATCAAATTCAGTTGAAATGCGCCATATCGTTGACGAATTTCAGCGTGTGGCGCTATCGAATCCTCAAGTGGAAATGACCATGTACCACAACGATTTGGAAATGTATCACCTTACCTCGGGTAAGTTGAGCAATAGAATTGTGGGCATTTTTGGTAAAAAATACCAAGCGCAAATGGCTTCTTGTTTAGAAGAAACCGACATGCTGAAAGTTTACGGTTATGTAGGAAAACCTGAGTTTGCTAAGAAAACCCGTGGGGAGCAGTTCTTTTTTGTGAACAACCGTTTCATTAAAAGCAATTACCTGAACCATGCCGTAACCACTGCTTTTACTGGACTTATTCCTGATGGAAACTTTCCTTTCTACACCCTCTTTTTAGAGCTCGATCCAAAGCACATCGATATCAACGTTCACCCCACCAAAACTGAAATAAAGTTTGATGATGAACGCACGGTTTATGCCATAGTAAAGGCTGCCGTAAGACAAGCTTTAGGAACGCACAATATTACTCCAGCCCTAGACTTTGGTGCCGATGTCAACTTTGCTTCTTTCCGGCCACAACCACAAAGTACAAGCACAGGAACCAGCTCAAGCCAATCAGATAGAAATTATGGGCAGTTCCGAGACTTGGACAAAAAACGCGAATCTACTTCGCATTGGGAGAAATTGTATGACGGCCTACAGAAGGACATAGAAAAGGAAGAAAGACAAAACGCTCAGCTGGACATTCACCCAGAAGCACAAAGCACAGTAACCATGGGCAGCGCAGCCAACACAGCTGAGGCTTATAAACCGAATCATGAAGCGGTTCTACCATCGGCAAAGTATTTTCAGATTCATAAAAAGTATATTGCAACCCATGTAAAATCTGGTTTGCTTTTAGTGGCACAACAAGAGGCACATGAACGTATTTTATATGAACGCTTTTTTCAGATGATCCAGAACCGATCAGGAGCCTCTCAGCAGTCGTTGTTTCCGCAAAGTTTAGAACTCAACCCTGCAGACTTTGCCCTCGTTATGGGTATGAAAGACGAAATCAGTGCCATTGGTTTTGAGTTTTCAGAATTTGGAAAAAATACGGTGGTGATTAATGGAGTACCAGCAGACTTAAAAGCGGCAAACGAAAAACAATTGTTTGAGGGCTTTGTTGAACAGTTCAAGCAAAATCAATCGGAGCTGTCTATCAGTGCCGATGAAAACATTGCTAGATCAATCGCAAAACGTTCTTCTTTAAAAACGGGAACAACTTTGTCACCAGAAGAAATGGCATCATTGATCGACCAACTTTTTGCATGCAAAAACCCGAATTATTCACCTAATGGAAGAAAAACATCTTTCGTAATGGAATTGGAAAAAATAGACCAGTTTTTTAACTAACACCTATGTTTGGACGACTTACTCCCCTTGTAAAAAACCTCCTATATATCAATATCGGAATTTGGTTGGTTCAGTTTTTACTGAAAATGGATTTGGGTAGCCGCTTTGGCTTGTATTTCATTGCCTCTGATAATTTCAATCCGGTGCAGTTTATTACTTATATGTTTCTGCACGACACGTTGAGTCCAATGCACATTTTCGGAAACATGTTTGCCCTCTTTATTTTCGGACCGCTTTTAGAACAGTTTTTAGGGCCTAAGAAATTCATTATCCTGTATATGGTTACAGGCGTGGGAGCTGGACTTTTCTACACAGGAGCAAACTACTTAGAGGTGAGTGCCATTAAAAATGATGTTGAAAGCTATTTAGACAATCCTAATTCTGAAGATTTTAATCGCCTGATTGCAAAGCACAATGTGTACAAGCCAGAGTATATTTATCCTTTCATTGAGCAATATTCCAGAAACGAAGACAGCCCACAGTTAAGACAAGAGTCTATTCAATATGCACGTGGTCTATACGCTTTCTTTGGTGATTACCCAATGGTTGGAGCTTCGGGCGCAATTTTTGGAATTTTAGCGGCTTTTGCCCTTTTATTCCCCAATACCGAACTTTTCTTACTCTTTCTACCTTTCCCAGTCAAGGCAAAATATTTAGTTACGGTGTACATTCTTTATGAGCTGTTCGCTGAATTTCAAAGAGCACAAGGAGATAACGTGGCCCATTTGGCGCATATCGGGGGTGCAATCATTGCCTTTTTCTTGGTTACTTTTTGGAAGAAAAGCAGAAGGGAATTTTACTAAAAACACATGAATAGTATTCTAGACGATTTTAAACTCGCGTTTAAAACTGGAAATATCTTAAACCAGTTGATTGTTATCAATGTGGTGGTTTTTGTAGTACTTGGAGTAACTGGTGTTTTCTTTACAGTTGCTGGTTACGGAAGCCTTTTTCAAAGCATTAGTCAGTACTTGATGCTTCCTGCCAACCCAAGTCAATTGATCTATCAGCCTTGGACTTTAATCACTTATTTCTTTTACCATGAAGGTGTCTTCCATATTCTATTCAATATGCTGTTCCTGTATTGGTTTGGAAGAATTATAGCAGAGTACATTGGTCAGAATAAAGTTCTAGGCCTATATATTTGGGGTGGAATTTTTGGAGGAATACTTTACCTCTTAGTCTATAACTTACTCCCTTACTATGCGCCAGCTATTAACGGAACGTACCTCTTAGGAGCTTCTGGTGGTGTAATTGCGATTGTTGTTGGAGCCGCTACTTTTATGCCCAACTTCACAGTTCCTTTGATTTTTCTTGGGCCTGTAAGGTTGAAGTATATTGCCGCGTTTTACGTAATCACTTCTTTACTTCAGTCCACAGGATCAAATGCTGGAGGTGAAATAGCCCACTTAGGAGGTGCTTTAGCTGGTTTCTTGTTCATCACTCAACTAAAAAGCGGCAATGACTGGAGCAGGATTGTGGTTCAGTTTATCACTTGGGTGAAAAGCCTTTTTAAGCCGCAGCCAAAAATTAAGGTAAGCTACAGAAGCGCAAAATCGAGTAGTAGTGCTAAATCAACTAATAGCACTAGAACATCGGAAAAGAAAAAGCCTGAAACCTCACAAAGTGAGATTGACGCTATTCTGGATAAGATTTCTGAAAGAGGCTACGATGCCCTAACCAAGGAAGAAAAGCAGAAACTGTTTAACGCTAGTAAGGATTAGTTCTTTCCTTCTATAGTATAAATTTTGTTGATGAAAAACGGAATACCAGAATTGGTCAACCCTTGCACATCAAACATAATCTGCTTTGCGTCATCTGAATTATAAAATTCGATAGTAGCTTCTCCATTTTCGTCTAACTCAATCATGGTTTGCCAGTGTAATACAACACGTTTATCGGGCTTGGCATCTTCTGGTTTTTGAACGTCATACTTAGGTGCGTAGAATTCTCTAGGCTGATCATAGGTATAAGGCAATTCTACTGTTACCGTGCTACTATTTTTCAATTCTTCTGGGCTTAGCGATATGCCATCGGCAGATTTTGTATAGAAAGCCATCACACCTCCCTTTCCTGCATCTCCAAAAATTGCGGTAGCTGCCAGTCCTTTAAATAAAACTACTCTCGAAAAATTCACAGGAGATAAACCCGAAATTAAAGCTGCATCTGTTGGAACATCGTCTAATAAAAAAAGTGCTGGGTAAGTAAAGCCTCCCGCACGAATCACCACAGTGGGTTCTCCTGTTGGCCCCATCCGTACCGTAACCCCTGGAAACTTGCCAACCAAAGCAGAAAAAATATTGGTGTAGGCGCCTGTGGCAGACCATTCTGTAAAATCAAAAGCGGCAGTTCCTCTGCCATAAGCCGTTTTTTCTTTCTGCTGTTTGTCTTCTCGTTCTACTTGTAATTTGTCGCCTTCTACCATTACCGTTCCTAAATCGGTAAATAAAGAGTCTGGATTGAAAGCCCTTTCAATCATATCTCTCTCCTTTTTGAACTGCAAGAAGTCTTCTTTCTCAAATTTCAGTTCTTCACTCAAAATTGACTTAAACTCAGGTAACGGAAGACTCACGCTTTCCTTCAAAGTATCAACTTCAAAGCGAACGTTGTCTTTACCTTTAGAACTTTTACCTTTCAGCAGAAGGTTGTCCGACTTGTAAACCATTAAGTTTTGAAAAGAAAAACGCCCGTTTTTATCGGTTTCGGCTTCTAAAATAAGTGGAGGAAAAGAACGATTATTTACCAGAGTCACCTTACCAGACGATTCTATTTTATTGCTCGATTCTTTGTAGAGTGTACCTTCCAAAGAAACTCCTAGCTCTACTGGAAAATCAAAGCTTGGATAATTATCACTCATTAAGTCATTCCATACAAGCCGACTCCAACCATGAGTCATCATTACCAAATCAAGGTGTTTTTTAGCTTCGGTATTTTCACCATTGAAGTAGTACATTGGGTTGTCAACATAGCCCTTCAGGTCGGAAGTCAACAATAATTCAGAATAAATGGTCTGCTCTGGGCTTCCATCAATTACTTTATCCATGTCCAGAACACTCATCGACATCATCCCTGTGAAAGGGTCTCCGTTCAAGTCGGTCAGTTTAATTTTGGTGGTAAGCTTCTCTCTGGGCTTATAGTTATTCTTATCTAAAGACAAGCTTGTTTCGATCGGGCGATCAATAAAAACTAAGCGTTCAAGCAAAGGCCTATCATTCTCATTAAAAAGGGTAATATGGGAAATGCCCGCTGGTATTTCGTCTGTGGAAATCACTCCCAAGGCCTCGCCCTTAGATAAATCAACCTCTATAATATGCGACACCAAGCCACGCGTATGGATAAGTGCTTTGAATTTATCTTTTGAAGGATTGCTTATATTAGTCCTAAAAATCAACCTTAATTGGTTTGGACGAAGTATAGCCTCCATTCCATAGCCTTCTTTTTTTAATTCAGGAAGACTGTAAACCTCATCCTTTCCTGTTAATCTAACGCTATAAGACTCGCCAGCCAACGGAAGCAGCGTAAACAAACCCATTCCATCGTGCTGGGCACTAAAGCTGGTAACTTTCACTCCTGCACTATTATATACTTCTCCTTCAACATAGGCACCTTTGCCTGATCTATTGATGGCTTTGAAGCCCACTTTTGTAGGAATTCCACTTACTAAATGTCCTCCTTCAGGGAAAAATTGAAGATCAATTTCGCTACCTACAGCCGAAGCATTCTTCTCTAACTCGCTACCAGTGACTATCACTATGGGTTTTTCAAAAAAGAAGCCTTGATCAAAATTGCGCATCCAGTTGGTGTAGGCCCGTAATATATAGTTACCTTCTGCCAATTTCTGGGGAATATCAATTACCCCCTGACCGAAGCCATCATCGGAAAAAATTAGTTTTTCGGCCACCAAACTATCACTTGCTGAATAGAGCTCTATATAAACATTAGCGCTAAACGGAGAAGGTTCATGAAGGTAACCTGCCGTTACATACGACTGAAACCAAATGGGTTCGCCCGGTGCATAATACTTTCTGTCGGTGTGGATGTAAACTTTTTCCTGAGGGTACTCCTTATTATAGAAGTTGAGTTTCTCTTGTATTGTAGTGTTTTTCTGACCGTAGCTGGCATTAAATATCAACGCAAGCAACAATACTAGAACTATTTTTTTGGTCATGAAATCAGCGTAAATACATGGGAATTAACAAGATAATTTATAGACGGCCTGAAAACCAAAAGGTTTATAACTTATTGGCCAATTGACCACATGCCGCATCTATATCTTTTCCTCGGCTTCTGCGCACATTTACAATAATGCCCTTATCTCCTAGAATTTTTTCGTACATGTCGATTTTTTCGGGATCGGCCTGCTGAAACATGCCATCGTCAATTGGGTTGTATTCAATCAAATTAACTTTTGAAGCTACACGACCACAATATTTAGCCAAAGCATGAGCGTGTCTTTCATCATCATTAATTCCCTTCCAAACCACATATTCAAAAGTGATTTTTCGATTCGTTTTCTGATACCAATAGTTTAACGACTCCGCCAACTCGTTCAAATCACTTTTTTCGTTGATTGGCATTACCTTCGAGCGCGTTTCGTCAATGGCAGAATGGAGCGAAACAGCCAAATTGAATTTCATGTCTTCATCGGCCATGCGCATAATCATTTTTGGAATGCCTACGGTAGAAAGTGTAATGCGCTTTGGTGACATGCCCAAACCTTCTGGCGAAGTGATTTTACGGATGGACTCCATTACGTTTTGGTAATTGAGCAAAGGTTCGCCCATTCCCATGTACACAATATTAGTAAGCGAGCGACCAAAGTAAAGCTCTCCTTCTTCCTTAATGGCGACTACCTGATCGTAGATTTCATCAGGATTTAAATTCCGCATACGCTTAAGGCGGGCCGTGGCGCAAAAGTGGCAATCTAAACTACAACCCACTTGCGATGAAATACAGGCGGTAATTCGTGTTTCTGTAGGAATCAATACCGATTCCACCGTCATACCGTCATGCAGGCGCACAGCATTTTTTATAGTCCCGTCCGAACTGCGCTGCATCTCATCCACCTTAATATGGTTGATGCTAAATTTCTCTTTAAGAAGTTCGCGAGTAGAAAGCGAAATATTAGTCATTTGGTCAAAATCCTTTGCAGATTTCTTCCAAAGCCATTCGTACACCTGTTTTGCTCTAAAAGCCTTGTCTCCAATGCTCACAAAAAACTCCTGAATTTCTTCGAGCGAGAGTTGTCTAATGTCGCGTTTTGCCTCAACCATTTTGCAAAGGTAACGATCTAAGCTTGAATCTTTGAAAGGAATGGTGAAGGGATATTCACCACTTTGTTTTCTTTGTAATCGAACATGGTAATTCCTGTTTTCGCCCGAGCAATTTCTTTGGTGCCACAGCTTAATCGGTACACTAATTCAAAGCTCTTCTTACTAATCTCAGCAACGGCAATTTCTACTTTAATTAAATCTCCGTGAAAAGCTTCGCCCTTGTAGGCAATAGCTACATCGGCTTGGATTGTACCACAGCCATCAATCGAAAGCTCGTCTTTATAGCCAAAAGAATTAAAGAAACGGTAACGCGATTCGTGAATCATACTCAGCACGCTATCGTTGCCCAAATGCCCTCCATAATTAATGTCCGAAATGCGCACTTTGATTTCAGTTTCATACAAAAAAACATCAGGTAACTCTATCTTCACTCTTGGCATATTTCTAAAGGAATTTTGTGTAAATCTAAGACATAATGTCCGAATAAAAGTAATGAAGCCATATTTTTCGGCCAAATTTTCCGAACATCAACTATGGATTATAGTTTGTAATGGTAGCGATGTCAGCTTAAAAGCTTGAGAATATTTAAAGGAAAACAACAATCATGGATTTTAAAAAATATACCATCAAATCGCAGGAAGCCATTCAAAAGGCGGCCGAGCTTGCCGCTGGAAATCAGCAACAAGCCATTGAGCCAGGACACCTTTTAAAGGCGATCCTTTTATCGGATGAGAATGTACTTTCTTTCCTGATAAAAAAACTGAGTGTGAATAAGGTACAGTTTGAAACAAAACTGGAAGATATAGTAAACGGATACCCAAAAGTAAGCGGAAGTAGTTCGCAGCCCTATTTATCGAACGATGCTCATGCAGCGCTCACCAAAGGCTTAGACTACCTAAAGGAGTTTAAAGACGAATTCGTAGCTATTGAACATATTGTTTTAGGCCTTTTGGCGGGAAAAGACAAGGTAGCCAACCTGATGAAGGAAGTGGGCTTTGGCAAGAAAGAGTTGATTGCAGCCATTAAAGAGCTGCGCGGTGGAAACAGTGTAACCGATGCCAACGCAGAATCCAAATACCAGTCGCTGAGCAAGTATTCTAAAAACCTAAACGAGCTCGCCAGCCAAGGTAAAATCGACCCCGTAATTGGTCGCGATGAAGAAATTAGAAGGGTGCTTCAAATTCTTTCAAGAAGAACGAAGAACAACCCAATTCTTTTGGGCGAACCAGGTGTAGGAAAAACCGCCATTGTAGAAGGTATGGCGCAGCGAATTATTGATGGTGATGTGCCAGAAAACCTAAAATCAAAAACCATTATATCGCTAGATATGGGGCTTTTGGTGGCTGGTGCCAAATACAAAGGTGAATTTGAAGAGCGTTTGAAAGCCGTAATCAAAGAAGTACAAGATGCGGCTGGAGAAATCATTCTCTTCATTGACGAGATTCACACCTTAATTGGAGCAGGTGGCGGAGGCGAAGGCGCAATGGATGCGGCCAACCTTCTAAAACCAGCCTTGGCACGTGGGGAATTGCATGCCATAGGAGCGACTACGCTTAAAGAATATCAGAAGTATATCGAAAAAGATAAGGCTTTGGAAAGAAGGTTCCAGGCTGTTGTAGTCGATGAGCCCGATCGTGATGATGCCATTTCAATTCTGAGAGGAATCAAAGAGAAGTATGAGGTCCACCACGGAGTACGGATTAAAGATGATGCGGTAATTGCTGCAGTAGAACTTTCAAGCCGATACATCTCTGATCGCTTCTTACCGGATAAAGCGATTGACTTAATGGATGAGGCTGCCGCTAAAATGCGTATCGAAATGGACTCTCTTCCTCAGGAATTGGATGAGATGAACCGTAAGATCATGCAATTGGAAATTGAGCGCGAAGCCATCCGTAGGGAGAAAAACAAAGACAAGGAAACGGTGCTTTCGAAAGAGATTGCCGAGATTTCTGAGAAGCGCGATGGGCTTAAAGCGAAATGGGAAAACGAGAAATCGGTGATTACCAGTATTCGCGAAGCCAAAGAAAACATAGACCGCTATAAATCTGAAGCTGAAAAAGCTGAAAGAGAAGGCGATTTCGGTAAAGTAGCGGAAATACGTTACGGCAAAATCGTGGAAGCGGAAAGAAAACTGGAAGAGCAAAAAGCGCTAATGCGAGAGATGCAAGGAGAAAAAACCTTGCTGAAGGAAGAAGTGGATGCGGAAGATATTGCGGAAGTAGTAGCAAAATGGACGGGAATTCCCCTCTCCAAAATGCTTCAGTCCGACCGTGAAAAACTTCTTCATCTAGAGGAAGAATTGGGCAAACGCGTGGCGGGACAAAAAGAAGCGATTACAGCTTTATCGGATGCAGTTCGAAGAAGCAGAGCAGGCTTGCAAGACCCTAAACGCCCGATTGGTTCTTTCATTTTTCTAGGAACAACTGGGGTAGGAAAAACCGAATTGGCGAAAGCCTTGGCGGAATACCTCTTCAATGACGAAAACAACATGGTGCGTATCGATATGTCGGAATATCAAGAACGCCATGCGGTGAGTAGATTGATTGGAGCACCTCCGGGCTATGTAGGCTACGATGAAGGTGGCCAATTGACAGAAGCGGTACGTAGAAAACCTTATTCAGTAATTTTATTGGATGAGATTGAAAAAGCACACCCAGATGCTTTCAACATTCTTTTACAGGTGCTAGATGATGGACGATTAACAGATAATAAAGGCCGTGTGGCCAACTTTAAGAACACGATCATCATTATGACGACTAACATTGGCTCGACCATAATTCAAGACAACTTCGCTACGATTAACGAAGAAAATGTATTGGATGTGATAGAGGAAACGAAAATGGAAGTGATGGATCAGCTGAAGAAATCGGTGAGGCCAGAGTTCTTAAACAGGATTGACGAAACGATCATGTTTATGCCGCTCAACCGCGATAATATCAGGCAGATTGTTCGAATTCAGTTTGGCTTAATTCAGAACCAATTGAGTGAAAACGGAATTGAAATCGAAGCGACTGACGAAGTGCTCGATTACCTTGGAGAATTAGGCTGGGATCCGCAATACGGTGCCCGTCCGCTCAAAAGAGTGATTCAGCGCAAAGTGTTGAACGAGCTTTCTAAGCAAATTTTATCTGGAAAAGTGGATAAAGATTCCGTTGTAAGTATTGAACTTACTCCTGAGAAGGAAATCGAATTCGTGAATATTGAAAAAGTAGAAGAGTTGTAGCTTTTCAAAGCTACAGCAACATAAAAATTGAAAGAAGACGTCTTAATCAGGCGTCTTCTTTTTACTTTAGGGGCATGTTCATCCCTCCATTATTAAGTAAAGGCGATAAGATTGCCATCGTAGCTCCTGCCAAGAAAATTCAATCCGACTTGACTTTTGCGGTGAACACCTTAACCGAATGGGGTTTAAAACCCGTTTTGGGTGAGCACGTTTTAGCAACAGACCATTATTTTGCAGGAACAGACAGTCAAAGACTTCAGGATTTACAAGAAGCATTAGACAATCCCGAAATCAAAGCCATTCTAATTGCTCGTGGCGGCTATGGCACTACAAGGATTTTGGAGCAAATCAATTGGAGCAATTTCCTCAAAAACCCAAAATGGATTTGCGGTTTTAGCGATATTACATCACTCATTACCGAACTCAACAATCGTTCAGTAGCCTGCATTCATGGTCCATTGGCGGTTACTCTCGATTGGGATGAATTGACTACAGAAAGCTTAAAATCTATGCTTTTTGAAGGAAAGGTAAATTACAACATCCCTCCTCACCCCTTAAACCAATTCGGTCAAGCCAATGCCGAACTTATTGGAGGGAATTTATCCATCATTTGCAATTCCATAGGAACTTCTTCAGAAATCCAAACCAAAGGTAAAATCCTCTTTTTGGAAGAAGTAGGGGAATATATTTATCATTTAGACCGAATGCTTGTGCAGTTAAAAAGAGCTGGAAAACTTGATGATTTGGCAGGCGTAATCATCGGAGATTTTTCTTCAATGAAAGACCACAAGGATAGTTTTGGAGCAGAAGCCTTGGAGGTTATTGTTCGCAACTTGGCTGGCTTGAATATTCTAATCGCTTATGGTTTTCCGCTTGGGCATGAAAAAAGAAACTTGTCTGTTTATTGTGGGGTTCCTACAACTTTCGATGTTAGTGAGACAGGTGTGAGCCTAAACTTCGATATAACAAGTTTGTAGGCTTTTAGTAGAATCAACTTTCCAAAAGTTTGAAACTTTTGGAAAGTTAGAGGTTTGCTACTACTAAATATTCGGTATAAAAATTCCCGCCAGTAGCCCGGCCAAAATGATAAAAGGGGGTGGTATTTTGGTGTAAGTGAGCATTAAGAAAGTGCCGATAATCACACTTACATTCAGTACATTGTTTTCGATGGGCTGAAAAAGAACGAAAGCGGCAGCTGCCACCATGCCTGCACTGGCCGCGTTAATTCCTTCCAACGAAGCCCTTACAACACGATAGCGTTTTAGGTCATCCCAAAAGCGAATAACAAAGAAAATCAAGAAGGTACCAGGTAGAAAAATTCCGCAGGCGGCCACAAAACCACCCAAGATTTGTGCACCCAATCCCATCTCACGAACAGACAAAGCTCCAACAAATGAGCTTACTGAAAACACTGGGCCAGGAACAGCTTGTACCATCGCAAAACCTGAAAGAAATTCTTCTGAGGTAAGGAACCCCTTAAACTCTACAAACTCTGTGTGCAAGAATGGAATCAATACTTGCCCTCCGCCAAAAATCAAACTTCCGTTTCGATAAAAATTCTCAAAAAGTAATACAAACCTATCTTGGGTAACAGCACCTAATCCAGCGGCTGTTAAAAGCACCAATGCCCAAAGCGTAAAGTTTCCCCATTTGATTTTTATCTTTTGTTTCTCTTCGGGAACCTGTTTTTTGTATTTGAATGCCGTAAGTGTACCAGCAAAAATTAGCACCAAAGGCAATGCAATCGGTTTAGAAATAAAGTAGGTAACAATGGCCGAAAGCGCCATCAATCCACCAGCCGTTCGGGTTGTGACAACTTTTGAAGCAATTATATAGGCGCCATAGCTTACAAAGCCTACAGCCATGGGCTGAATAAATCGGGTAAATTCTAAGCTCAGGTTTTTGGTTTGGTAAGAGTCTACCAAAATGGCGGCCGTGGTCATAACAGCAACTGCCGGGAGCATCCAAACCAATAAAGTAAGGTAGGCTAGATTTGCCCCACCAATTCTAAAACCAATGGCAGTTATGGTTTGGGTAGAAGTTGGACCAGGTAAAATTTGGCAAAGCGCATTCAATTCTATTAATTCTTCTTCGGTGAGGTAGCCTCTTTTCTTCACCATGATTTTAATGAGCATGGCAAAATGCGCTTGGGCACCACCAAAGGCACTTACCGCCATGAGTAAAACATCACGCAGAAAAATATAGTATCGAATACGCTTGATCAAAGCTCGAAGTGCTTTACTTCTTTTTCAAGCCTAACTCAATAAGCCTTTCATTCAGAAACTCGCCAGCCGTAATGTCGTCATACAGCTTTGGATGATCCGCATCAATACAGCTTTCTAGGCAAGTCAAATCCATGTCGGAACGCGGATGCATGAAGAAAGGAATTGAAAAACGTGAATTCTTCATTAGCTCTCTTGGCGGATTTACCACCCTATGGATTGTTGATTTCAGCTTATTGTTGGTATGACGCGAAAGCATATCGCCCACATTTACTACCAATTGCTCTGGCAAAGCAGTAATTGGAATCCATTTGCCGTCATTTCTCAACACTTGAAGACCATCGGCACTGGCTCCCATTAAAAGCGTAATCAGGTTAATGTCGCCATGCTCAGCTGCACGAACCGCATCATCAGGTACTTCGTCTGGGTTTTCTATTGGAAAGTAATGAATAGGGCGCAAAATGCTATTCCCATTCTTTACTTTATCATCAAAATAATGCTCAGGTAAACCTAAGTAAAGCGCAATGGCTTGTAACATTTTTATACCTGCTGCCTCAATGGTTTTATATACTTCTAGCGCAATCTCTTCCATTTCTGGAAGTTCTTCTGGCCAAATATTATCTGGGTATTCGTTTTTTATCGGGTCGCCATCGGTTACCTCTTGGCCAACATGATAAAACTCTTTCAAGTCGCCAGTTTTACGACCTTTGGCGTGTTCTTTACCTTTGCCTATATAGCCACGCTGCCCTGCTAATTCTGGCACTTCGTATTTTTGCTTAATGTTGTCGGGCAACATAAAGAACTTCTGAATAATGGCATAAAGCTTTTGCGTTTGGGCATCGGAAAGTCCGTGATTTTTAATGGCAACAAATCCAATATTATTATAAGCTTGGCCTAGTGCATCTACAAATGCTTGTTTTTTGGCTGGGTCACCCGAAGTGAAATCGGCTAAATCTAGTGAGGGAACCTCATCGTATAATTTTTCGCTCATGGCTCAAATGGTTAAAAACAGTCTAATTTATTAAATATTCGTTATAGAGTTCACTATCTCAACACCTCTTTCAGTACTTCTAACGATTTTATTTCATTTAATCCTGAAACGTGAATCTGATAAAACTTAATAATATGTGAGAGCACATCACGTCTGAGCTGACTACTCAACGTTATTTCGTCTCCCAAAGGCTTGTTCATTAAATCAGAAATAATTGCTCTTTCAGCTTCTAAAGTAGAAAAGTGAACACCATGCTCACCTAGCTCTTCAATAAAACCTTCGGCCGATTGGGGTTCGAAGCCCAAGTAACCGCTGCATTTCATTAAAAACTGTAAATGAAAGTTGCTTATGTTCGTTTCCAAATGATCGAAAATAACCATGGCCTGATGCACAAAATCATAAAGGCCTTCGTTTTCCGATTCTTCTCGCAATGTTTTGCTGAGCATTTCGGTAAGGAAAATTCCTATTCCGGTTTTTACTGGATTAAATGGAATAGAGCTATAACCATAAGCAAATTTGGCTTCAGAAATCCGCTGTAAGTCTTTTCCGTTTTTATGGTACACTACCAAATCAAGTAAACCTAACGGCTGGTAAAGCGCCATTTTTCCTCTTGATTTTGCGCTTCGCACACTATTTACAATATAGCTTTGCATGCCAAAGGCTTCAGTAAACACCCGAACTATGATGGAGGTTTCTCTATATTTTATATAGCTCAAAACTATGCCTCTGGTACGATGTAGCATTAGATAACCACTATTTTACCAACAAAGGTTTCCGTTCCATCGGCATTCGAGCTAAACACCAAATACACACCGGTTTTCACTTTTGCACCGTTGTTATCGCGGCCGTTCCAAATGGCTGTGCTGCCATTGGCTTTGGTTTCTTTTACCAGCTTACCCGAAATGTCAGTAAACTTTACCGAAGCATTATTCACCAGTCCATTAATTACAATTTGCCCATCGAAATTTGGTGGTACTGGGTTAGGATAAATCTTTACATTTTGATGTTCGAAAGTACCTTGAGTAGCATCGCCTTTAAAAGACACCAAGCCTTTGTCTGTTCCAACAAACACTTCTCCCGAAGTTTCTTCAACATAAACCGAAGTGATGGTATTGGAAATGAGCGGGCTATTTTGAGTAGTAAACCTTTGCACCAACTCCTCACCCGTTTCGCTAAACAGCCAAAGCCCATTATTCTTCGTTCCGAACCATTTACGATTAGCTGGGTCGATTGCCACGGCAGTAATATTTTCATCGCGAAGCAAAAGGCGATTTTCATAAATAGGAATACTGGCTGTTAACGCTTGGCCTTGAAGAACGGCATTCAGGTTAGGAAAAAAAGCGATCCCTTCGTCAGTTCCCACCCACAAAAATTGGTTTTGATCCAATATCAAGGAGGTGATTTTACTTCCTGGCAAACCACCCTGCCCACCATTTGTATTCAAATATCGTTCGGTATTACTGGTTTCATTAAACACCAAAATTCCACCTCCACGACTATCGTCTATAGGAAGCCATTTATCGCCATTGGGTGCAATGAAAAGTGAAACCGCATATCTTGCTCGGGAGTTGGTCAGAGAATAAGAGCGCCAAGTATCTTCTTCAAAATTCCATTCGTGAAGAACGTTCAATGTTCCATAATCCGTCACCCAAAGCGAATTCTCGCTTTTGGCCAAACCTGTGATTTTAACATTCCCGCTTGTATTCAAAGTGGTATTAGGTGAAATTTCATTAACCGAGCGAATGTTTCCTTCTGAATACAAAAAGAGGCCTTCATTAAATGAAGCTGAAACCAACTTGTTCTCTCCTGAAAAAGAAATGGATTCAAAATCCAACAAATCTTGGATGCTATCTCCTTGACTATTCACGACAGCCAAGCTTTTCCAACCCTCGTCAAACGAAAAAGAAGAGAAAAATGAAGCCCTATTTAAAGCAGAAAGGTTATCATCAAATCCGCCTGAAAGCTTTATTATTTGTGCTTCGCTCTTTCCTACCAACCAAGTATTGTCGTTGGCTGGGCCAGAAGGTTTGAAGGATTGTTGACCATTAGGCTCCACCTTGAGCAAACCATCAAAGCCATCGCCCACCCACCAATAATTCTGATAGCGTAATAATTCATTTCGGGAAATTCCTTGTTTTGGAAAGCTATATTGAAGGTTAAACTGATTATTGTCGAAAGAAAAAATACCGGAATTGGTTAAAATCAATGGTAAGTCTGAATCGGAAGTAATTGCCGTAATCGATGCATCAGCTGAAGTTTGATACGACCAACTGCTTCCATTGAAGGCAAACAAATCCGTAGTTGAACTAGCGTAAAGTTTCGACTCTACTTCATGAATATTCGAAAAAGGAATCCCAACAAAATCTCTTTCCCAATTATTGTAATCTTGGCGATTAACTCCGTTCTCTAAGCTGACTGAAAGAATTCCACTTTCGGTAGCAGCATAAATGCGGTCATTCGAAAATACGATCTCTGAAACACTTACACTTTCGCCATTCACACCTATATTCTGGTACGATTCGATAATTTCTTCAGAGGAAAGGTCTAAAACGATAATACCTAAATCTCCGGACAAGTAGGCCTTTCCATCATTGAAGGCGATATCCTTAAATGATTTATTGGTAGTTGTTGGTGCTTCGAGTACTGTTCTAATGTTGTGTATACCATTAGCTGAAAGCAAATCGATATTTCCATTTGCATAACCAATCACCAGTGTTTTGGAATCAGAATCGTAGCCAATAGCGCCAATACTCACATCGGAAAGTCCGTTACTTTTTGTAAGTCTGTTGACAGAGTTTTCGGATAGATCGACAAAGAAAAGTCCGTTGGGGGAAGCGGCATAAATCAACTCGCCTGCCGCAGCAATGTCAATCACATTATTATAGCTGATGTGCGACCGCCAATTAAAAACTGGAATCTGACCTTGTGCAAAGCTGGTTTGCACTGCAAGGAGTATGACGGCTCCTAAAGTCAGACTAAGCAGGCGTTTGATCACTTTTTCTTATTTCTCTTTTTTTCTTCGAGTCCCTTGTAGAAGTATTTACGGTTTCGAGCTTCGTAAATATCCTTTTCACCCAATTCCACTGTCCTTTCAGAGTCGGAAAGTTTGTATGAGAACGAAGCTAAGCTACCGCTCACTGTACAAATAGCATGTAATTTGGTTACAAATTCTGCAATTGCAAGTAACTGAGGCATGGGGCCGAAAGGATTTCCTTGGGCGTCCATATCTAAACCAGCAACAATTACCCTCTTCCCGTTATTGGCCATGGTTCGGCACACATCTATAATTTGATCATCGAAGAATTGTGCCTCGTCAATTCCTACCACATCGCTTTCACCGCATAAAAGCAAAATATCGGACGCGAACTGTACTGGCGTAGACCGAATCACGGTATTGTTGTGTGAGACTACGTTCTCTACATCGTAACGCGTATCGATAGCTGGTTTAAAGATTTCCACATTCTGTCTGGCAATAGTAGCCCTTCGGAGGCGCCTAATTAGCTCCTCCGTTTTTCCAGAAAACATACAGCCACAAACCACCTCGATGGATCCTGACGCATGTTCTCCTGCTATTTTACCTTGTGGTTCGATAAACATACTATGCGGTATAGGTCATATGAGGAAATTTATTTTTGTCAGCTACGCGAACTTTCACATCACCCAGTAACTTTGCCTGGCAAGCCACACGTTCTCCAGGTTGAAGCTTACCAGCATCGAAAAGCAGTTGCTCTGTTTCTTCAATCGGGCTCAGTTGGTCTGCTCCTTCTACTACTATAATTTTACATGTGGTACAACGGCCTTTTTTACCGCAAGCGTGCATCCAGTCGATTCCGCTTTCGTGAATAATATCCAGTACCGATTTAGAGTTATCTGTGTTAGAAATCTCTTTATTGTTCAGGTTTTCAATAGTGATCTGTCCCATAATTTTTAATTTACAAAACAAAAGAAATAAGCCATGAGCTACAAGCTAAAGCAAGAATCAATCTCGAGTTTTTCTACTGCCACTGCTGCAAACATATGTACTGAGTTTTTTGCTGGAAAAAATAAGATCAGCGGAGAGTCGATTATGAGTCTCACCGATGTCAGACAAGTGAATTCATTTATTATTGAAGCATTATTTACCCAATGGCAAGCCGAAATGGCCCGCCTGAGAAGTCCTTACTTTAATTACGAAGCAGAAGAGGTTCAAATAGCGCTTAAAGAGTTTATGAATACCCTTTCAAACCACATTAGTATTGGCCGAGGGCATTTAGAGCCACTTTTGAGTAAGGCAATTGAGGCCACAATACTATTGACTTTCGCTCCAAAGAAATTTCTCTTAAGCTATTGGTTAGATATGAACAGAGAAAACCTTCCAAAAGGCAAGCTAAGGTACATCAAAACGCATACAGAAGGATTTAAATTAATTTTTGAAACCGCAAAAACACCGATTAACCCTGCTTATTTGGGTAATTTATTCGATTCGATGAGTTCTCATTTTGAAATCCCCGAACCTATTGAGTTTCTACAAAAGTTAAAAGCTGAAAACAAACTTGATCTCCTTTTCGAGAAAGAAGTAGTAATTGAGCCAGCACCAGCACCTATTCAAACACCAGAAATAGAAGAAACACCGGAGGTAATCAACACTGTTGCTACCAAGCATGAGAATGGTAAAGAAACCATTAATGATCGGTTCAACGGAAATACAACTGCACCAACACTAGCAGAGAAGCTGCAGAAAAGTAATAGACAGCCGCTTGAAAAAACACTTACCTTGAATGAGCGGATCATGTTTACTAAAACACTTTTTGAGGGCAATCAAGAATTAATGACGAAGGTGCTTGAAGAGCTTGATACAGCGAACAGCATTGATGAAGCTTTGGCAAAAACCCAGCCATACAATAAAAAATGGGATATTGAAGGCGATGAAATGGACGCCTTTATTCAGGTATTAAAGAGAAGATTTAATTGATTTCAAAAATTTGAGAAGAGGAATTTTTATTCCTCTTCATCACTTTCTTTACTCTTAATTTCATCCAGATCATCTCGATCGCGGAGCTTCTTATCATCAACATTCTTGTTCAAGAACTCATTGATTTTATCAATTGACAAGGAGTTACGAATTTCTCCAAAAGAGTCGATCTTGATTTCCATTCCTTCAAGCTCTTTATTCACCTTTGGCTTCTGATCCTTTTGTTTACTCTCCTTTTTCCTTGCCATGTTATTATTATTTATATCAGTCCTCGTCAGTAACGCAATGACCTAGTTTGATGTTTTTAAGGATTCAATAGCTGTATTAATTCGGCTAACTGTTTCTGCTGTTCCCAAAATAGAGATTATCTCCATGAGGTCTGGGCCACCTCCTGCTCCCGTTAAAGCCAAACGCAATGCGGGCATTACTTTTCCAAGCGGAGTATCGTCTGTTGCTAGTACGGCTACAAACTTCTCTTTTGCTTCTTCTGGGCTAACCATTTCAAGCTTAGCTATTTCGTTTGCAAACTCAGCCAATTTCTTAACCGCTTCTGCCGTCCATTTTTTATTTACCGTTTTCTCATCGTAAGTGCTTGGTGCAGAAAAGAAGAACTCTCCGTTTTCCAAAATATCGGAAACGAAAGTAATACGCTCTTTCATTGAGCCAGCAATAGCACTTAAAAGCTCCATATCTGCATCAACATTGCTCTCTTCCTTCAGCATTTGAGCCAACTCATCATTCAACTTGTTCTTCAAGTATTGCTGATTGAACCATTTCGCTTTTTCAATGTCGAATTTAGCTCCCGATTTATTGATTCGCTCCAACGAAAATTCAGAAATTAACTGATCCATAGTGAACATTTCTTGCTCTGTACCTGGATTCCAGCCCAACAAAGCCAAGAAGTTCATACAAGCTTCTGGCAAGTAACCAGATTCCTTAAAGCCTTTTGACAACTCTCCTGTAACTGGGTCAGACCAATTCATTGGGAATATAGGAAAGCCCAATTGGTCTGCGGCTCGCTTACTTAACTTACCGTTACCATCGGGCTTGAGTAACAATGGCAAGTGGGCAAATTGTGGCGCTTCCCAACCAAAGGCTTCATACAATAAAACGTGTAAAGGAGCCGAAGGCAACCATTCTTCACCACGAATTACATGCGTGATTTCCATCAAGTGGTCATCCACGATATTCGCCAAATGATAGGTTGGCATTCCGTCTGACTTCATCAGCACCTTGTCATCGAGCGTGGTGGTATTTACTACAACCCAATCTCTAACTACATCTTTAAACCGGACATCGTCATTCTTAGGCATTTTAAAGCGAATCACATAAGGTTCATCAGACGCCAGCCTCTGCTCAACCTCCTCGGCAGACATTGTCAACGAATTTTTCATTTGATTTCTGCTGATGGCATTGTATTGTGGGTTTGCCATGCGTGCTTCTTTAAGTCGTTCACGCATTTCATCAAGTTCTTCTGGGGTGTCAAAAGCGTAGTATGCTTTTCCTTCAGCAATCAGTCTGTCAGCATATTCTTTGTATAGAGATTTACGATCAGACTGGCGATAAGGGCCAAAATCGCCTCCAGTTTGCGGGCCTTCATCTGGTATAATACCACACCATTCCAATGATTTGAGAATATAGTCTTCAGCCCCTTCTACATAGCGGTTTTGGTCGGTGTCTTCAATTCTAATAATGAATTTACCTTCGTTTTTCTTGGCAAATAAATAATTATAAAGAGCCGTTCTAACTCCTCCAATATGTAAAGCTCCTGTTGGGCTAGGGGCAAATCTTACTCTAACACTCATGAAATTTAATTTGGGCGCAAAAATACGCAAAAGTCAAGTCCATCGCTAAGAATGACTTGGTGATTTACAATGAATTAAAATTTATTTGGATTAAAGATCTACCGCAATGCAAGAAATTTCAACGTTCACATCTTTAGGTAGCCTGGCCACCTCAACGCATTCTCTTGCTGGAGGGTTCTCTTTGAAATAAACACCATAAGCTTCATTGATGGTAGAAAACTGGTTCATGTCTTTAATGAAAATTGAACATTTCACAATGTTATTGAATGTCATTCCAGCTTCTGAAAGAATGGCCTCAAGGTTCTTCATTACTTGATGCGTTTCTTCTGTAATATTCTCATTGATCATTTCGCCAGTAGCTTGATCAAAAGGAATCTGACCTGAAATGTATAATGTATTACCTGCTTTAACGGCTTGGCTATAAGGCCCTATTGGTGCTGGGGCATCTGGACTATTAACGATTATTTTCGACATGTTCGGATTGTTTGATTTAATGAATAATTTTGGGGCAAATTACACATTTATGAAAATTCTAGTCATCGGTTCCGAACAGAATATCGAAGAGTTTAAATTAAAATTTAATACGGGGCATGAATGCCGCTTCGAAACGGACTATGATTTCGAAGAAGACCTCTCCTCATTTGATTGTGTTTTTGATTTTTTCATTGGTGATAGCCCTGAGCAATTCGAGATATTTAGCGCATATGAAGGGCTTAACCTATTCGTAAACGCTCCTAAAATATCACTCGCAGAACTGGCTTATTACCAAGAAGAACTGAACTGTAACCTTTATGGGTTTAACGGTCTACCGACTTTCCTGAATCGAGATATTCTAGAAGTTTCAGCCTTGAATGATAAGGCTCAGTCGGGTTTGGCGGACCTATGCAAAAAACTAAATACTGACTTTGAGATGGTTGAAGATCGTGTTGGGATGGTAACTCCCAGAATCATCTTCATGATTATTAATGAGGCCTTTTATACGCTTCAGGAAGGTACAGCCTCAAAAGAAGCTATAGACACAGGCATGAAGTTAGGAACCAACTACCCTTTTGGTCCTTTTGAATGGTGCAAAAAAATAGGAATCAACAATGTTTATGAAGTTCTTGAAGCCTTGTATGACGATACTAAAGAAGAACGATATAAAATCTGCCCACTGCTTAAAAAGGAATACTTAAGCCAAGTTTCGCATTAAAAAAGGGAGCCTATTGAGCTCCCTTTTCATTTAAGTATATTTTTAATTTCTATTATTCAACAGTAACCGAT
The DNA here is from genome assembly GCF_001267955.1 of Roseivirga seohaensis subsp. aquiponti. Lineage (NCBI taxonomy): Bacteria > Pseudomonadati > Bacteroidota > Cytophagia > Cytophagales > Roseivirgaceae > Roseivirga > Roseivirga seohaensis. Next base: position 26,422 of record NZ_JSVA01000010.1, on the reverse strand, counting down.
TTGGCCAAGTTTCTAGGCTGATCTACATTACAACCTCTCATTACCGCAATATGGTATGATAACAGTTGTAATGGAATTACAGCAATAAGTGGCATCAATGCATCACTAATGTGAGGCACTTCAATCACATAATCAGCCATTTTAGGAATTTCAGTATCACCTTCAGAAACGACTGCGATTACTTTACCTTTTCTCGCCTTTACTTCTTGAACGTTAGAAACAATTTTTTCATAACTACTGTCCTTAGTAGCAATTACTACAACTGGCATTTCTTCGTCTATCAAAGCAATAGGACCATGTTTCATTTCTGCTGCAGGGTAACCTTCTGCATGTATGTAAGAAATCTCCTTAAGCTTTAAAGCTCCTTCTAGGGCTACAGGGAAATTGAAACCTCTACCTAAATAAAGGAAGTTTCTAGCATCTTTAAATACTTTAGCAATCTCCTCAAGTTGATCATTTAGCAGCAAAGCCTTAGCCACTTTCTCTGGTACTGATTCCAGCTCAAATAATAATGCTCTGTACTTGCTTTCAGAAAGAGAGCCTTTCTTCTCAGCAATCATCAAGGCCATCATGGTGAGCACAGAAATTTGAGCAGTAAATGCTTTTGTACTTGCTACACCAATCTCTGGCCCTGCATGCGTATACGAACCCGCATGCGTAGCTCGTGCAATCGAAGAACCCACAACGTTACAAACCCCTATAATGGTAGCACCTTTCGACTTGGCCAACTCAATGGCAGCCAATGTATCAGCCGTTTCGCCTGATTGAGAAATAGCAATTACTACATCCTTTTCATTTACGATAGGGTTTCTATACCTAAATTCAGAAGCGTACTCTACTTCTACTGGAATTCGACAGAACTCCTCAAATATGTATTCAGCCACTAAGCCAGCATGCCAAGAGGTTCCGCAAGCAATAATCAGGATTCTATCGGCATTAACCGTTTTGGTCACGTAGTCAAAAATACCACCTAGCACCAATTTGCCCTCTTTTGCTTGAAGTCGGCCTCTGAGGCAATCACCTATTGATTTTGGTTGCTCAAAAATCTCCTTCAACATAAAGTGGTCGTAACCACCTTTTTCTATCGCTTCTAGTTGAATATCAATGGTTTGAACATAAGGAGTCATTTCAACGTCAGAAACATTCTTTATGGTAAGATGTCCATCTTTAATAATGGCAATTTCTTGATCATCTAGGTACACAACTTCGTTGGTATACTCTATAATTGGAGTAGCATCTGAAGCAAGAAAGAACTCATCTTTACCCAAGCCTACAACTAATGGACTGCCCTTACGCGCAGCAATCATTAAATTTGGATCTTCCAAAGAAATAATAGCGATAGCATATGCCCCAACTACTTTATTTAATGCTAAGCGAACAGCTTCAGCAAGACTAACTTCAGAGTTTAAATATATGTCTTCAATAAAATTTATAAATACCTCCGAATCCGTATCGCTCTTAAAATCATAGCCTTTTTTAATCAGATCGGTTTTAAGAGAGGAATAGTTTTCAATAATCCCATTATGAATCATTGCCAGTTTACCTGAGTTTGATAAATGTGGGTGAGCATTTACATCGTTAGGCTCTCCGTGGGTTGCCCAACGCGTATGCCCAATACCAATATTACTCTTTAAGTTTTCTCCTTTAGCAAAATCATGGAGATCTGCTACCTTTCCTTTTTTCTTGTAAACATTAAGGTCGCCATTCAACAAAGCCACACCGGCACTATCGTAGCCTCTATACTCCAAGCGCTGTAAACCCTTGATAATTACTGAATAAGCTTCTCTATGACCTAAATAGCCAACTATTCCGCACATACGATTTTTTTTTATTGGATAAATATAAGAAGATGGGTTACTCTATTTAAGTTCGGAGTAGAAAACTTTTAGTTTAAAATCTTCTGGTCGAAATACTACATTTCCTAACTCCCCATTTACAGATGGGGGAGCAATGAAAAATTGGTTTCTTCTAAAAACATCAGAAAAATAATAGCCTACAAATGACGTAATCGATCCAATATAAGTTTTTGAATCCTCATCATATAAAAGTATCAGCGGAGTTTCACTTCCAATTGGATTCGAACCATCTTGCTGTATGGCTCTAAAGTTCTGTCCATCACGAATCACTCTGTTTCCAGAGTCGGTAAGTAAAAGCAATAACCTTGTAGGAGGAGTAACTCCGTCTACAGGCTCTTCTATAGGCCCAATTGAGACTTGAGCTGTATTCACAATTGCTTCGGGTTTTAAATTGGCAAATGTTTCCAATTCAGAAAGATCAATTTTTGTTACAATTCCCGCACCAGCTTGAATGTATCGTAAACCAGAACTTGGTGAATACTCTTCGTTTGTGTTAGTCAATCCCTCTAACGCTGTACCTGAGCGATCGAGTTCAAGCCCGAAATAATGTGTGAGGTCTCCTAGCGTTATTTTGTGTGTAGAAGGAACGTTAACCGCCCCTGTGCTCGACACTTCACTATAGTAAAAGTCAATCATCGAAGATTCTGGATCTAAAACTATTCCATAAGCATTCGATGAATTATCCTCTGTTTGAAAAGCTAAACCAGGAAAAGCTGCTTCAAAAGCTTCTTGAGAAGCCACTTCAGGCCCTTCATCTCTCATGATTTCGAATAACCTGTTGGCAAAAGCCATATCTAAATCTATGGTATAAACCGAATCAAGTTCATCGATTAAAATGTTACCCGCAGCAACCAATTCGTTCGAAATGGCAGTACTATTAGTTGTGATATGTAGTGTGTCTTCTATTTGTTCAGATAGCAAGCTTACTTTAAGACGCACTGTTTTTGCGAAGTCCTTGTATAAGTAACCAAACTTAATACTCAGTTTAACACTATCAAGAATAGCCTCTTCAGATATACTGTTTAAATCATCTTCATTCAGCTCCATTTTGGCGTATGTGGTAGCTTTAACTTTCCCTACATCAGGGTCATCAATATTACCAATAAAGCCTACTCCTAAGTTTGTAGATGATATGGAATCCAATAGAACAACTGACGAGCTAGTGCCCACCGTTTCTACTGAAAACTCTACAGGTGAGACATCATCTGACCCAAACCCAAAATCTCCGTTCTTCTCACAAGAAAACAAAAGAGTGAGGCCTAACATTAAGGCCCCAATACTTTTAATCTTACCCAACAAGTTCATTATATAAGTTATAATAAGAGTCTAAGAAATTATCGTCTTTCTCTATTGTATCTACTTTTTTAAGTTTTTCGATTTCAGTCACTAAATCATTTAAACCCTCATGACCTTCTTCTTCGGCCCTAATAACAGCATCGGCATATTCAGCACCTGTTTTAATAAAACCAGCGAAATCCGCTGTTTTTAAATTTTCAAGCATACTATCATCAATGTCCATCATTTTCACCTTATCTAATAAATCTGCATCAAACTGATGTGAGAATGCATTGTTATAGATTGTAAAGATTGACTTAGTATTCTGAAATATAGGGTCGTTTTTATAGGTAGTCTTCAGATACAATGGAATCAAACTAGTCATCCAGTCATTACAATGAACAATATCTGGAGCCCAACCTAACTTCTTCACTGTTTCAAGAACGCCTTTACAGAAGAATATTGCCCTTTCGTCATTATCTGCATAAAAGTTATTCTCCTTATCAACGAATACCGATTTTCTATGAAAATAGTCTTCATTGTCAATAAAGTAGACTTGTAGTTTAGCATTTGGGATAGACGCCACCTTAATTACTAAAGGTTTTTCTTCGTCACCCACAGAAATGTTGATACCTGAAAGTCTGACCACTTCGTGTAGCCTGTTTTTTCTTTCGTTAATAAGTCCGAAACGAGGAACTAAAATCCTAATCTCCATACCTCTCTCCTGCATCGCTTGTGGAAGTTTTCTCACAAAATCGGCAACAGCGGAAGTTTCTAGGAACGGATTGATCTCACTCGCAACGTAAAGAATTCGAAATTTTGACATAATTATTGGAAATTTAATGACACCTTCATTTAGAAAATGAGCACAAAATTACTCCATTTTCCCGAAAAAACCTTGATTTATCTAAAAAAGCGTTGTTAATAAGCGTTAATTAGACTATCCTTCGCGATCAAATGAACACCTTCAAAAAAATAGAGGAACTCCGTGCTGAGCTACTCAAATATCGACTTGAAAACAAGAAAATCGGACTCGTTCCAACCATGGGAGCCTTACATCACGGCCATATTTCACTGGTGGAAAAAGCCAAAGAGAAATCTGATGTGGTGGCGGTTTCAATTTTTGTTAATCCCACACAATTCAACAACCCTGAAGACTTAGAAAAGTACCCTAGAAATATTGAGCGCGATTTAGACTTACTGAAAAAAGCAGGCTGCGATATAGTTTTCACACCTGAAGTAACAGAAATGTACGCTGGAAGCCATGATTTAAAAATCAGCTTTGGAACCCTTGAAAATTCATTAGAGGGGAAATTTAGGCCTGGCCATTTTAGTGGTGTTGGTCAAATTGTGTCTAAGCTTTTCAATATTTTCCAACCTCATAGCGCTTTCTTTGGCCAGAAAGACTTGCAACAGTTTTTCATAATTAAAAAACTAATAAATCAGCTTTGTTTTCCAATTGAGCTACACATGATTCCGACCAAAAGAGAAGACAACGGCTTGGCAATGTCTTCTCGAAATGAACGACTTACTCAAGAAGAAAAATTAGAAGCTGGGCTGATTTACCAAACACTTAAGCTATCTGCTGAGGCAATCCTAGAAGGAAGATCAATTCATCATGTAATTGAACAAGCCAACGAACTATTCGCGAAAAACGAGCGTTTGAAACTTGAATATTTCGAAGTAGTTGAAACCGAGAATTTCACAGGAATTTCTACGGTTTCGGACCCAAAGACCACAGCGCTTTGTATAGCCGCTGAAATTGGAAAAGTAAGGTTAATAGACAACTTACTATTAAATTATTAGCTTTGCGGTCGCATTTTAAGAAGGTATGCAGATAGAAGTTTTTAAATCAAAAATTCACAGGGCAAAAGTAACACAGGCAGAACTGCATTATGTAGGCAGTATCACGCTGGATGAAAGCTTAATGGAGGCCTCTGGAATCATTGAAAATGAAAAAGTACAAATCGTAAACGTAAACAACGGAGAACGATTTGAAACTTATGTTATTAAAGGCGAAAAAGGCAGCGGCACAGTTTGCTTAAATGGCCCGGCAGCTCGAAGAGTACAAGTGGGTGATATCATCATTATAGTTTCATATGGCATAATGGATTATGAAGAAGCCAAAACCTTCAAGCCTAAAATCGTTTTCCCTGATAAGAACAACAAGCTAGCTTAACGCTATTTTGAAAGTCAGTTCTAAAGATATCCTCAAACTTATTCTGTCCCTTGGGATTACAGGGTATATCTTATATAATAGCACAAAAACTACCGACTGGAATCAAATCTGGGAAGCTCTAAAAAGCTTCAAATATGAATGGATTGCAGTAAGTGTTATACTATCCCTTTTAAGCCATGGCCTGAGAGCTTACAGGTGGGCTATGCTATTGGGTACCCAAGGCCCTCGCCCAAGTACATGGACGGCATTTTTGGCTGTAATGGCATGTTACTTAGGGAATATGGCCATTCCCAGGTTAGGCGAAGTCGCTCGCTGTACCATCATGAAAGAGGAGAAAGATATTCCAGTAACATTCTCACTAGGCACCGTTATTACAGATAGACTTTTGGATTTATTTATGCTTATGCTGCTGGCTATGTTTTTACTCGCAATGCAGTTTGATTTGCTCAAATCATATTTCAGCCAATTTATAGATGATAAGCTACCTTTTTTAATCACAATTTGGCCGTATTTAGCACTAGCTGGAGTATTAGGTTTATTAACCATTTTATTCTTCGTGAGAAAATCTAAGGAAGAGCGTAATTCAAAATCAATTTACTACAAGATAAATCAAAAAGTCCAAGAGCTTGTTTCAGGAATCAAAGCCATCAAAAAAGTAGAAAACCCACTTGGTTTTTGGGTATCTACCTTAGGGATTTGGGTATTATATTTTGCTATGCTCTATGTTATTTCCTTTGGCTATGCCCCTACTGCCGAACTGTCATTAATAGCAGGCGTTGCAGTACTAGTAATGGGAAGTCTTGGCATGGCCGCACCAGTAAACAACGGAATTGGGGCCTATCAAGCTTTAGTAGCAAGCATTTTAGTCGTTTATGGCATAACTTATAACGATGGTTATGTTTTTGCAGTGGTATCACACGGATCACAAGTAGTTTCAGTTATATTATTTGGATTTTTGAGTCTTCTGATTCTTAACTTTAGAAAAAAGAAAAAGCGAATTGACACCAACGAAAAATAAAATTTATAGCCCAAAGGCCTTAAAAGCGCTCATGCTGAAATGGAAAAGCCAAGGAGAAAAAGTGGTTTTTACCAACGGCTGTTTCGACATTCTTCACTTAGGCCATATCGACTATTTGGAAAAAGCCAAAACTTTAGGCTCCAAGCTAGTAGTGGGGCTCAATGATAATCCTTCTGTAAAAAGACTTAAGGGGGAAGAAAGACCAATAAACGATGAAAACGCCAGAGCGAGAATGCTTGCGGCATTGGCTTTTGTTGATGGTGTGACACTATTTTCGGAAGACACACCAAAGGAATTGATTACCTATTTGCTTCCAGATATTTTAGTAAAAGGAAGCGACTACGATTTAAGCAACATTGTTGGGGCAGATATCGTATTGGCGAACGGTGGAGAAGTAAAAACCATCGATTTAGTGGACGGATACTCCACAACAAATTTGATTCAAAAACTTAAATAAATAAAAAAACATGTTTTTAATATTGATTATAGTAATTGCAATAGTCAGCTGGGTGGTTCAGAACAACTTAAAGAGGAAGTTTAAAAAGTACTCGAAAGTAGGCTTGAATATTGGCTTAACGGGCCGAGAAATTGCTGAGTTAATGCTTCGAGACAACCACATTCACGATGTAAGAGTAGTTTCAGTACAAGGCAGGTTAACTGACCATTATAATCCGGCAGACAAAACTGTAAACCTTAGCCCAGAAATATACGAGGGTCGCTCAGTAATGGCTGCTGCAGTTGCCGCCCACGAATGTGGCCACGCTGTACAACACGCTACGGCTTATGGCCCCTTAGAAATGAGGTCTGCCTTGGTGCCAATTCAAAACGCAAGTGGTAGAATCATCAATACCATTTTTATGATTATGCTTTTCGGTTCATTTTTGATGACTGGCCTAGATTTATTCACAGTAGGGTTACCAATAGTAATTGGCTGTTACTTCATTTTCACCCTATTTGCTTTCATTACCCTACCAGTAGAATATGATGCTACAAAAAGAGCCTTAGCTTGGATTGATGAACGCAATATTGTTACCTCGGGTGAACACGGCATGGCCGAAGACGCATTAAACGCAGCAGCAAGAACATATTTAGTTGCCGCATTAGGTTCATTAGCCATGTTGCTATATTACGTGTTAATGTTCATGAATCGCGACTAAACATTAAGCTGAATTTATTACATTTGCTAACAAACGTTAGGTAAATATTAAAGCATGAATTTTCAATTAACCGAAGAACAATTAGCGGTTCAACAAGCCGCAAGAGAATTTGCACAAACAGAACTTCTTCCAGGAGTCATTGAAAGAGACGAAACCCAAACTTTCCCATTAGAGCAGGTAAAGAAAATGGGAGAACTAGGCTTTTTAGGAATGATGGTAGACCCTAAGTATAACGGAGGTGGTATGGACACCATTTCTTATGTACTCGCCATGGAAGAGATTTCTAAAATTGACGCATCAGCTTCTGTTTGTATGTCGGTTAACAACAGCCTTGTATGCTGGGGAATTGAAAAATACGGAACTGAAGAACAAAAAGAAAAATACCTTAAGCCTTTAGCTACTGGAGAAAAGATAGGTGCTTTTTGCCTTTCTGAGCCAGAAGCAGGTTCTGATGCAACTTCGCAAAGAACAACCGCAGAAGACAATGGTGATTACTACCTTTTAAACGGAACCAAAAACTGGATCACAAACGGAAACACCGCTTCAATTTATTTGGTAATTGCCCAAACCGACCGTGAAAAAGGTCACAAGGGCATTAATTGCCTCATTGTAGAAAGAGGAATGGACGGATTTGTTGTTGGAAAAAAAGAAAACAAACTTGGAATTAGAGGTTCAGACACTCATTCTTTAATGTTCACCGATGTTAAGGTTCCAAAAGAAAACCGTATAGGAGAAGATGGTTTTGGATTTAAATTCGCCATGTCAACATTAAATGGTGGTAGAATCGGAATCGCATCTCAGGCCTTAGGAATTGCTTCAGGAGCTTACGAATTGGCCCTAGCTTATTCAAAAGAAAGAAAAGCATTTGGCAAACCAATCAGCCAACACCAAGCCATTCAGTTTAAATTAGCCGATATGGCTACTGAAATTGACGCGGCAAGATTGTTATGCCTTAAAGCTGCCTACTTAAAAGACCAGAAGAAGGACTTCGGTAAAGCAGGTGCAATGGCAAAATTATTTGCGTCTAAAGTTGCAATGGACACTACTGTTGAGGCAGTACAAATTCATGGCGGCTATGGATATGTTAAAGAATATCATGTAGAAAGATTGATGAGGGATGCAAAGATCACTCAGATATATGAGGGCACATCAGAGATTCAGAAGATTGTAATCTCTAGAGAGCTACTCAAATAGTTAGAATTATCCTATTAAAATGACCATTGGAATAATAAATATTGCCAATGGTCATTTTTTTTTGTTTCTCGTTAATTCTGTTTTACTTTTACAGTGTGTAAGTGTATAATTAATTTTAACAAGAACGTAAATGGAAGACTACAACAAAATCATTGAGTCGCTAGGAGTACGCTATATTAAGAGCCGAAACATGAAAATAGCGAAGCCCGTAACTATCGAAAATCACTACGATGTAGAGAACACGATTTTCATAGTAAATAATGGAGATATATTTTTTGGCCCCGACCAAGAAAAAGTTTCTGAAGGAGATATGCTTTTCATCCCTGGTGGAAAGTCGACTGCAATTTCATATAGCTCCTTAACTGCGCCAGTTGTTTCTAGCGAAGATTTTATTGCTAATAAAAAGAAGTACCTTCAAAACGCTACTGATTCTGACATTAATGATTATGATGTTGATGGATTTAGTCAAGTAATGTTTGAAGCTAAAGTTTTTGATTCTGTAAACTTCTTTGCTTCGCTAAACATCACACCTTTTGCCATTCGAGGTAACGATACAATTGCACAATTAATCCGTGTAATTATTGAAGAGACCAACTCTACCAAGCCTGGTAAAAACAGAATTATTAAGGTAAATACAGAATATCTTTGTGTAGAAATCATTAGATACATTCTTGACAAACGTCTTTTTGTTGAGCAATTGGTAACTAACAGCACTTACTTTAAGGATCCAAGACTTATCGATATTTTTGCTTACATCAAAAACAACCTTGGTGGAGATCTTTCCAACAAAGTATTGGCTGGTGTTGCTGGTGTTTCTGAAGATTACGTGGGTCAGTATTTCAAAATGCTTACTGGAATCAACCCTCAGGATTACATCGAATACCAAAGAATGGAAGCAGCGGTTGATTTACTTCGTACTACTAAAAAGAGCATTCGCGATATCGGACGCGAAGTGGGTTATAAAGATACTGCCTACTTCTGCCGTAGATTTAAAATGATGTTCGGTATTCCTGCAGGAAAAATGAGAAGAAGAGAGAGTTTAATTAACGTTTAACTCTTGATTAAAACATTCGACTACATCAGAAACCTCAGCCAAAACGCTGAGGTTTTTTTGTGCAGCATTTCCTATAACAATAATATCAGCTCCAGCCTCGAGCGCTTCCTTTGCCTTTCTAGTGGTATTTATTCCTCCTCCTACAATTAGAGTTGAGTCAATATTTCGTTTAACTGCCTTGATCATTTTTGAAGGTACGGGCTCAATGGCTCCACTTCCCGCATCTAAATAAATACACTGCAAACCAAGCATTTCGCCCGCCATGGCTGTACTTACCGCTAAACTTGGTTTGTCGTTGGGAATAGGCTGAGTATTACTCATGTATGAAACACTCGTAGGTTTTCCGGAATGGATTAGCATATAGCCCGTTGGTATAACTTCCAGCCTACTCCTTTTTATAACTGGCGCAGCTACCACGTGTTGTCCAATAAGCAATTCGGGATTTCTTCCAGAGATTAAAGACAGAAAAAGAATAGCGTCTGCATCTGAATGAATATGGATGGCATTGCCAGGAAACAATACACAAGGAATACTACTTTGGGATTTTATACATTCTATAACAGATGAAAGATTATTGGTTGTAATTAAACTACCTCCTACAAAAAAATAATCAACTCTGTTTTCAATGGCAGCATTAATAACAGCGCCTAAACCACTTTTATTTATGTCGTCAGGGTCGATAAGCAAGGCAAGGGATTTTTTACCTTCTCGTACTCTTTGTTTGAATAAATTAAGAACCACTATTTTCTTCTTTTTCTCCGAGTTCGTTTAGAAAGCTTCCAAGTTTTTTAGCGGCCAAGCCTAACACAAAAACAATAGCTTGGTGTTTTAGGGCACTTACAACAGCTGATTCTTCAGTATGTTCATTTTGAACTAACTTTCTCACTTTCATCTTTTTGCTTGATGAAGGTTCTGGTATAATTTCAATAATTTGACCTTCTTCCGTTTCCTCACCTTCTTCAGAAGTACCAGATGTAATTAATCTGGTCAGTCCATAAGCCAATAAAAGTGAACCGCCAATCCACAAAGCTTTCTTTCCTGTATCTTGAAAATTGTTTTTTATCAACTCAAACTGATCTTCCAATAACTCTTTGTAGCTAGCGTTAGATTGTTCCAACTCTTCTTTTCTAGATTTCATAAGCATTATTCTTCACTTACTCCTTCAATTTCGTTATTCTGCCTTTTAATAATAATATCGACAATAGCCCTTCTTTTAACATAGAGGCCAGTGGTAAATAAGCCATAAACGCTCCCCACAATAACAAAGCCCCATATTTTACTCTCCAGTAAATCATTCAAAAGAAAAGCTAAGCCCAAAGTAAAAAACAATAAGACCATTACAGCCCCCAAAGCGAGCAACATTACCACTAGTGTTTTAGCGATAAGCGCACCAATCTCTTCTTTAGCTTCGAGCTTCCAAAGTTCAACTTTGGTTTCAATAAAGCCAGTAAGGGCCTCAATTAATTTATGAAAATCGAATAGTTTCAAACTCCCTGATTTAAGTTTTCAATTTAAGAAGAAGAAAGGAACTATCAGGCAATTCGGCTTAAAATAGCTCCAGTAACGCTCTTAATAAACAATCCCTTTTCAGGCAACTTTGTTTGAATGTAAACGCTATTACCTTCATATTAATGTTAGGCGCTTTATAATTAGGGGGTTAACAGTTAGTAAGGTTGGTTACTTCGTTAAAACGAAATTTCAAATTGGACCCTGAATGACACCAAGTTATCTCCAAGTGCCTTGTTAGTATAAGATAAGTCACTTTGTAGTTTTAAACTATGACCAACAATATACCTAGAGTACCCAAGGGTATACTCCGTTTCCTCTTTCAAACTTGAATACTCCAAGTCATCAGGCTTTACATGCGTATAGCGAACAGCCCATTCAGACTTATCAATTAAATAACCCGCTTGAAGATTAATAGCATTTCCTGTAGTGTACTTTAGTGTTGAGAAGTCGTCTAATACAACAAACACTTGCTTAGATGATCGTTTATTGGCGTACTCCCCCATCAATGAAAACCCTCTATATTTAAAGTGAGTATCAATAAATAAGGTAGAAAGATCGGTTGAAAGTTGATACCCGTTTGAGCCTTGCACAAAACTTCCGAGCTGCCCTCTTTGCCTTGCAGCACCGTCATTGTAATCAAAAGTAGCACCTATGGCCAGTTTTGGGGCGGTTTCTCGCTTCAAATCAGATCCAAAATAATCACCTTTTCCAGAAAATTCTCCAAATGGCAGATACTCTAGCCTGTAAGTGTAATCGTACCCACCAATATTATCAGTGGTAAGATTACGTCCTTCACCAATTGAAATCGCCAAAATATTTTTGATCACAGCCCTTTTACCAAGGTTAGCTGAATGGTGTAATTGAATTCCTATGTCTCTGTCTATGTTAAACCTAGCGTTTAAAAGGCTACGATCTACAAATTGCATTTTTTGAGACGAAATTACACGCTCTCTATTTCCAGGTAATTTTGTTTGACCTGCCCAAAGACTCCAATTTTCTTTAAACTGCCATTTCAAAACGGCATCATAAATTATACGAGAAGTATTACTATGTTCATCTACATCACCTCCACTAATATCTCTACTAGAAAGGCCTAATTCAACTTTATAAGTAAGGCTAGGATGGTATGCAAAACCATCAAATTTCATCCGAGCTCTTCTAATTAAAAATTGATCACTCCATTTTTCTGAAACTACATTAAGAGACCCTTGATACAGGCTTTGAAATCTCAATCCAAACTTCATCGAAAACGATGAGTCTGAGGCTACAACCTGGAGTCCCTTACCAAAACTGTTGCTACTCTTATCTTGCCCATTTAGAGGTAAAGTCAGAGCGGAAAATAACACAGCCATAAAAAAAATTCTGCATATTGCACCCGTTTTAGGATCGTCTAATTTCAGCATTAATCTATTTTTAATTACAAATATCTCATTAATGTAAAGCTAACTTTACATTAATGAGTAAATTTTTTTAAGTTAAAAGTGCTGACCCACACTTGTATCATGTACCTTATCAACTGGCTTGTCCATATTTCTGTTCAATGAAATTAGCAAGAAGGGCAATAAGAAAAACATAACAATTATATAAGCCAAACCTATAATTCTATATTTAGCGATAGCATAGCTAAATTCCTTAACAAAATGAACCAACAATTTTCTGAGTATAGGTAATGACATAAAAATAATTACCCCTGTTAAATTAAACAGTAAATGGGCTATGGCGATAGTAGCTGCAGCTTCAGACCTAAAGCCGGCTGCTATAAGTGCTGTTAAGGTAGTGCCAACATTTGCTCCAATAATAAAAGTAAAGGCATTTCTTAACTTAATTTTATCTGCGGCAGCTAAGGGTACTAAAATAGAGGTAGTTACAGAACTTGATTGAATTGCCGCTGTAAGTAAAACACCCCAACTAAAGGATTGTATAGGCTTACCAAAAACAAAAGATTGCAACCTGTTTTTCGACTCCCCAATAATGGTTTTTTTAATGATCCAGGTTAGAAGCTTAATCGAGGCGAATAAAAAACCAAAAGAGATAATTAAAATCAGAACACTATTATTTACCCAAAGTACAAACTGGTTTGTTAAGCCGCTTCCTAAAACGTTATCAGTATGTGGTAAGGCCTCTGAAATACCGCTACCATATAAAAGTTCACTAAAGTAAAAAGAAACGCCAGAAAGAAACCCATAGTAGTGCTCGAGTGGAAATAAAATCAACACTAAAATGATGTTATAAAAATCATGAATAGTACCGACTGCTACAGCTCTCCTAAATGCTCTTTTATTGGAAATAAAGCCTAAAGCTACAATTGTACTGGTAAGTGTTGTACCCACATTTGCTCCCATTATAATAGGAACGGCTTCTTCGAGTGAAAGAGTACCAGAAGCTACAAGCGCTACAACCATAGTGCTGGTAGTAGAGCTACTCTGAATGATGGCGGTAACCAATAACCCTAAGAACAACCCTACAAAAGGATTCAGAGCATTTGAGAGTAAGTTCTCATTTATAAAATTGAGAGAGCCCGAAAGAGCGGTAATCACTAGATCAATGGATACTAGAAAAAATAGAACGGCCAATATAATAAGGGTCACCTTCGCAACTATGCTAGAGAATACGCTCTCTTCAAAGGTAACTTCTTTCATATTGTTTAAAATTCCCGTTTCTTTAAAGTCATTAGAAAGTCGCAAAGGTAATTATTAATTGACTCAAAGACTTTTAGGCAACATGAACCTATTGTTAAGTATGCTTGACAAGATTACGCAGCTTGGTAATGATTATTTAACATTAGCCTTAAAAAAAGTATTTCTACTTTTACGGCTGAAAAACGAATTTTCATAATATCGTCATCACAGTAAAATAACACAATGGATTACGGCATCTGGAATGTAATAGAACTTTTAGGCGCTCTTGGCTTCTTCATTTACGGCATGAAAGTCATGAGCGAAGGCATTCAAAAAGCTGCAGGAGATAACCTCAGAAGCATTTTAGGCACCATGACTTCCAATAGATATACGGGAGTACTTACGGGCTTTTTAATCACTGCTATAGTTCAGTCATCATCTGCCACCACAGTAATGACGGTAAGCTTTGTTAATGCGGGTTTAATTTCATTGGTGGAATCAGCTGGTGTAATGATGGGAGCGAACATTGGAACCACCATTACAGGCTGGCTAGTTTCTTTGATTGGCTTTAAAATGAAAATTTCGGCTTATGCGCTGCCTCTAATTGCAGTTGCAATGCCTCTAATGTTCTCTAAAAAGCCAAACCTTAAAAACTGGTCAGAGTTTATGATCGGATTTGCCCTTCTTTTCTTGGGTTTAGAAGCTCTAAAAGAGGCCGTTCCAGAAATACAAAAAAGCCCAGAACTACTCTCCTTTCTTACTCAGTTTAATGACCCAGGCATATTAACAAGGTTATTGTTTGTTGGTGTTGGTACTATACTTACTATCGTTGTTCAATCGTCTAGTGCTGCTATGGCGGTTACTATTGTGCTTTGTGCACAGGGTTTGCCAATTGAAATTGGAACAGCAATGATTTTGGGAGAAAACATTGGAACAACGATTACTGCAGAACTAGCCGCTTTAGTTGGAAACGTTCACGCAAAAAGGTCGGCTAAAATCCACTCTCTCTTTAATATTATTGGGGTAACATGGATGGTGATTATGCTACCCTATGTGCTAGATCTTCTACACTACATTTGGCCTGCACCAGAAACTGGTGATCCAAACAAATTTACCTTGGCATTATTCCACACTACATTCAACTTTATGAATGTAATGCTCTTGATTTGGTTTGTGCCTTCAATTGTGAAGCTGGCTACAAGATTGGTGAAATCTAAAGGAGATGAAGACGAAGAGTTCTCTCTTACAAACATCAATTATGATGCACCATTAACTGCAGAGGTATCTATTTTAAGCGCACAAAAGGAGAGCATTAAGTTTGCTGAAATTACTAAGCTCATGTTTACTAACCTCAAAGAACTTCTAAATGAGCAAAAACAGGACACAAGAGATAAACTAAAAGCCAAAATATCTAAACTGGAAGTTCGTACAGATGAAATTGAAGAAAGAATTGCCGACTATCTAGTAAGGGTTTCTGAACAACAATTGAGTATTGAATCCTCTGTTAAAGTGAGATCCATACTGAGCATTGCTCATGACTTAGAAAGAATTGCCGATATTATTCTTAGGATGTCGAAGGATATTGAGCGAGGGAATAAACAAAAGTCCGTTTTCTCAGAAAAGCAAAACAAAAATATTAAGGAAATATTCGGATTGGTTGACCTTTCTATTGAACAAATGATTACCAATTTAAATGGTGTTTATGGTAAAGTAGATATTTCTGGGGCTATTGAAACAGAAATGGCCATTAATGCCCTTAAAACGAAAATGAGAAAGCAGCATTTAAAGAGCACTGAGAAAAAAGAATATGATGTTCAAAGTGGAATCATCTACCGAGATTTATTCTTTGCTGCCGAAAAGATTGGGGACCACGTTATCAATGTAAGCGAGGCCGTTCGCGGAGACTTTGGTAAGGATGATGAAGACATGTAAATAATAAAAAGCTCATCAAAATGAATAAGGCATCATCATCAGTGATGCCTTTTTTTATGCCTATTAATGATAGGGCAAAAAGAAAGGGTACTGCCGTACGCAATACCCTAAGAGACTCAACTAAAATCAGACTACTATATGAAGTGTTAATCCCAACTAGTAATTCAAAATTGAGTTTTTTGGCTTCCAGTATCAATACCCAGTTTAGGGTATTTTTATTTTTTTTAAATTAAAAATGGAGAGACGATTGGCCTCTCCATCTAATAAGTGAAGCTTATTTAGTTACCTTAATTACATAATTTCCACTTACTCCGGCTACAGAATTACTTGCTGTTTTTGTAAAAGAGAATTCAAAATTTGTTGTGGTAAGGGATGTAATTGTAACAAGCTTCCCTCTTCCTGTACGAATTTGATTGGTTCCTTCTCCAACCCACTCCCATGTTCCAGTTGCTGGAAAAAGATCGCCAGCATTAGTAGTTGTGAATGCGCCATTTGTAAAGGAGAGTGTAAAACCAACATAATTAGCGGCTACATTGCCTCCATCCAGTTCAATTTTACCATTATTGGTAATTCCCCAATCTCCCTTAAGCTTGTCAAAGGCCAACTCTTGTTCGGAAGGGCCTGGGTTATCATCACCACCACCGCCTCCCCCACAGGAGGCGGTAATTAACAGAATTACAATAGCTAACAATAGTAATTCAAAGTGTCTCGATATTTTATTTTTGAAAGTATACATGACTATTTAATTATCATTAGCTTTTTAATTACGGAACCCTTTTCTGAAGATATTCTCACCAAATAGGTGCCTGCCGGATACTGACTCACAGTCACTTGAACCTTTCGTTCCTTCACCTTACTCAGTGACCAAACCGTATTTCCGTTTATGTCTACAATGGCAACATCTGGAGTTACTACAGGAGCAAGACTTAAGTCAATTGTAACAATATCTCTAGAAGGATTCGGATAGAGTTGAACTTCATCCTGATCTATTAAATCATCATCAATACCTGTTACTACTGCCCCTTCACCTAAAACATTCAAACTTTCTGTTCCAGCATTAGAGCTTATAGAGATTTGACCATTATAGGTTTTACCTTCAGTAGGACTGAATGTAACCTTCACTTCTTCCGAAGCTCCTGCTGAAAGACTAACGGTACTCTTATCTACACTAAAGCCTTCTGGCACTTGAATACTAGTGACCTCCAAACCGTCTCCATCTCCATTATTGGTAATGGTGAAAATCAACTCACTACTCATACCAATATCCGTTTGGTTAAAACTCAGATCGCCTTCTACTTTCAAATTAGGTTCTGCCACATTCGAAATTTCAATGGTAAAACTGTTTTCAATACTCAACCCGCCTCCATCAGTAGTTGACACCCGCACGGTATACGCACCCTTGGCTTCTCTATCGAAAGTCTGAGCTGTTACCAATTGATTTCCATTAATAATAAAGGCACTGTTATCACCATCTCCTTCACCACTCACAAAAGCATAGGTATGGCTATCAGCCGCATCTTGGTCGGTAGTGCTTAAATTACCTACTAAAGTTCCTGCGTCTTCATTTTCCAAAACAGACAGGTTACTCAAAGCCAAAGCACTTGGGGCTTCATTCACATCTTGAACACTCACTGTGAAATTTTGGGTAAAATTCAATCCATCAGCATCTGTGGTTTTAATACGTACCGAATAAGCCGTTTTTGCCTCATAATTAAAGGCGGACTTGTTAACCAAATTGCCTCCAGAAATTTCGAACAAAGCATTATCTGTATCTCCGGCTCCAGCCACGAATGAATAGGCGTGACTATCACCGTTATCTGGGTCAGTTGTGGTTAATGCGCCAATCACTGTTCCAGAAGCTTTGTTTTCCTCGATGCTACTAGCACTTAAAACTATTGCTTCTGGGCTCTCATTTACGTTTGTTACCGTAACAGCGAAGGCCTTCTCGATGCTTGCTCCGCTTCCATCGGTAGATTTCAACCTGATTTTTAATGATGATTTACTTTCAAAGTCGATAGCAGAAGCTGTTAGCAAATTACTGTTGTTTATGCTGAACACACTGTTATCGTCTGAGCCTTCTCCAGAAACCAAAGTGTAAGTATGTACATCACCAGCATCCACATCGGCTGTTGAAAGCGCACTTAAAAGAGCGCCTAAACTTGCGTTCTCTGCAATAGTTAAAGTTGGTATAGTGATGTCCGTTGGTGCATCATTTACATTGATAACTTTCAACTGGAATGTAGCACTAACACTTTCATTCGAACCATCGGTAGCCGTTACAGTAACGGTAACATCTCCAACATTATCATTACTTGGCGTTCCCGTAAAGCGTTTTGTAGCCGCATCAAAGCTTAACCAACTATTTCCACTAAAAGTAGCTGAATAAGTAAGGTTATCTCCATCCACATCGAGGAAAGAAGCTTCATTCAACGCTACACTCAACAACACATCTTCGGTAGCATTAATGGCGGGCAACGCAGTAACCAATGTTGGTGCATCGTTTACATTAATAGTATTCAAACTATAGGACTGACGCACCTTTCCGCCACTTCCGTCATCGGCTGTTACAAAGAAGGTCGCTGTCCCTACATTCTCATTAGAAGGTGTTCCTGCCAATTGGTTTCCGCTAAAGGTTAACCATGTAGGTTTGTTTTCAAAAGTGAATGTAAGCTTATCGTTATCTACATCGTTGAAGAGTGTTGATAGGTCTACCGTATAGGCTACATCTTCGGTTGCATCAGCCATAGTTGTTGAAACTACGGTTGGGATATCGTTGACAGATTGAACCGTTACATCAAAAGTACGGCTTGCACTTAAATTTCCATCAGAGGCGTTTAACGTGATGGCTGCAACTCCATTTTTATTGACTTCTGGATTTAAAGAAACCAACACTCCTGTTTCGCTCGGGGTCAACGTAATTGCCCCGTCTTTAATCAAATTCTGGTTAGAAGATGAAGCCGTAAAGGTCATTTCGCTTAAGCTGTTATCTATATCTTCATATGATACAAACAGTCCGTTCAATGCAAAATCTTCTTGAACCGTCTGATTTGAGACAGTTCCTAAAGTTGGAGCATCATTTACTGGGCTGACGGTGATGTCAAAAGATACGAATCCAGACTTTGCCCCAGTCTTCCCAACCAAAAACACTTTTTCTGTTCCTGAATAGTTCTGAGGCGAAGTAAGAACTATGGATTTACCGTCTGCTGAAATACTGGCACCAATGGAGGAATTACCTGTAACTTCATAGGTGAAAACTGCATTCGCATCATTCACATCGGTAAACACATTACTAATATCAAAACTCACCTGACCGAAGTCTTCATTTTCATTTCGGTTAGAAATAGGATTCGCCACTTGAATATCGGCTGCCAGTTCTTCTAATACGAAAGACACACTTTGGCTTACACTCGCAGTGCCATCACTTGCCGTAATTGTAACCGACTCATTTCCGGCAGCCACATTATTAGGACTTATGCTTAACACACCATTAGCCTCGGTTAAGGTAAATAATGAGCTATTACTCAAGCTGTATGTAAGGTTAGCGTCCGTTGTCTCAACATCCTGAAAAAAGCGCCCTAACTCTAAGGTATAAGTAGGAAAGCTTTTCAATACCTTCTGAGTAGGAATAACCTGTTCAACAATTGGCACATCGTTTACTGGGTTAATTACTAAGTTAAAGGTTTTAGGCTGAGAAATAGATTGGTCTGTGCCTAGTCGATCATCGGCCTTTACACTAAAACTCACCGTACCATTATAATTAGGTTTAGGTGTCACCTTCATTGTATTTCCCGAAAATGAAACGTCAACCACACCTAATTTGTCAGGTGTTACAGTATAGTTGAAAACGGAAATCTTAGAATCTACATCTGTGGTTAAAATGTTAATTGTTCCCGAGTTGTCTTCATCAATAGTAACATCATTAATATCTGCAATGATAGGTGCATCATTCACTGGTAGAACATTTACAGTGAAGCTTTTTATAACAGAATACGCCTCGGTTGTACCCGTCTCGGACACCTGAACCGAAATATTCGCATTGCCATTGAAGTTTGCTGCTGGGGTTATTGTTAACTGGTTTCCATTAACTGTAGTGCCCACCTTAGTGTTATCCGATGATTTGGCCGTTACGGTCAAGTCACTATCTACATCGGCAAAAGCCAAGGTAAGTGTAAGACTTCCATCCTCATTCAATTGTTGGTTTGGAATATCACTCATGGTTGGCGGGTCGTTAACATCCACTACCTGAACCACAGCATATGATTTCGAAGTGAAATCTCTTCCCGTATTATTCACCGCGAACTGTAAAGAATCTAAATAGCCTTTTTCTCCTTTAGGCTTATACTTTACAGACCATTGAACCAAATTAGCCGTGCTTTTTACTTTCACAGGGCTTTCATTGCTCCCTGTTTTAGGAAGTGTTGGAATTTCAATTGAAGCCTTCGTTAAATCAAAAGCACCTAATTCTACTGCATACAAATTCAATTCCACAGATTGGTTCTCAGGAGTCGATTTTCTGGTAGCAAAAGTAAAAAACTGTCCATCAGCAGAGGTTTGTGTATCTACACCCGTGGCAGCGGTTGCCGAAGAAATATCAAACAAACCTGATGTATTTTCCGAATTTGCTATGGCTCCACTCGAACTACCATCGGCCGAATTACTAAGAACAAAGGCCTCGTCATCCTCATAGCCATTGTTCACACTCACTTCAGCCGTAATAAATACTTGTGATGCTGAAAAAAGATATGGGAACTGCGCTTTGGCAGCATTAACATTTACCGTTAGCTTGTTTCCTGACGCTGTTAGGTCTGCTAATTTATACGTTTGATCAACCAAAGTTACCAGTGTAACAGCTCCTGGTTGCGACAAATCAATATAGCTAATCTTAACATCGTAGCTTGAATTGAATCGATCATCTTCAAAACTAAGCCCCAGTGTTTTGCTATCGGATAAAGCTGTAATTACCTGAAAATCTGTAATTGCATGAGGTTTATCTTCAACATTGAATGTAAAAGGGAAAGTGGCAACCTCTGAAGAAAGCTCACCCTCAACTTCATTCACTTTAAACCTGATGGTATCCTTATAACCTGACCCAGCGGCCAAACTTGATGAAGGCGAGAATTGAAACTCATAATCAGAACCTTCAACAGCTGTCAAATCCCCCAACATTGGATTACCCGTTATTTGAAAAGTAATTTCGTCATCATCAGGATCGAATCCGTTCAGTTCAATACTACTACCCAAATTGTAAAACACCTCTGAACTGGGTACAATGGCAATAGGCGCATTGTTTTCTTCAAGATTAAATAACGGTATAACGAACCCAAAAGAACCCTTGAGCTCTGTTTGTCCATCGGTAACTGTTAACACACTAGAAGAACCATATTGACCCACCGAAGTATAACCGGTGTATATTCCTCCTGAAATCCATTCTCCACCCCTTGCGTTGGTCACCCTACGGTTTCGCAACTCATCTTTATTGACTTCTTGACTTTCTACTTGATGTGTCAAAAGCAATAGAGATAGGCAGCATATGGATTTCAGGAACACATTAAATATTCCTTTTAAATCCACCATGATTATTTCTGATCAGTTTTTTGAGTTGTGTTTTGTGCGCCCAATAAAGCCTCAATTCTGGCCAATCGATCTTCCATTTCTTTTACGCCTGTTAGCTCAGCTTTTAAAGAAGTGTTTTCCTTTTTTAAGTTTTCAATTTGCTGACTAAGTTCTTTCACTGCTTCTACTAAAACGGCTGTCATTTCAGCGTAATTCACTGTTTTAAATCCATCTGATTTTGTGTTTACCAGTTCTGGAAGTATGTTTTCTACCTCTTGTGCAATGAAGCCTATTTTGTTTTCTGGTTGAGATAAATCTTTCCAGTTATAGCGTACTCCTCTCAATCTATTTACTGTGGCTAGGCCAGAAGTTAAAGTTGAAATATTCTTTTTAAGACGCACATCTGATGATTGAGATAAAGAACCTGATATTACAATATCTCCTGAGTTGGCATCTAGAACAATATTTTCGCTAGATGTACTGTTCGCAATTTCTGTCTTATTTAAGCTTAATCTCCCCCATTGGTTGGTTCCATCAGTATTTACTTCCATAGAAGCATTAGCATGATACCAAGCGCCTCCATCTGAGGTATTTCCATAAACTCTAATGGCTCCCAAATCATTATTTTCACCTCTTTTTCCTGACAATTCTACGTTCGGAGAGTTTGTTCCAGATAAGTAAATAAAGCCAGACCTACCCGTTGGGTCTGCTCCTCCTTCTTCTCTATCTGAACCAACAGCAACCAGCCTCGTTCCTTGGTTATCATAAAAATCAATGCCCGATCGCTTATAATTATCAGAGTATGGATTGTTATTAATATCTCTATTGTACGTGTATAAATCGACTAATCTTGCATTATTATCTGCCGTAAAGTTTTCAGCATATAGGTTTAAGTAAGACATCCCTTCACCATATGCAGCCGCAGCAATAGCGCTTCTTACAAAACTATTATCATCGCTTCTTCTGTACATTTGCAAACGGCCTCCTGGGCTACTACCGAAAGATCCCATTTTTATATCTGGCTCACTTGTGGCACCAAATAGCTCTAGAATACCTGAGTTATAACCCTCATCAAACCTAAGCGCAGACTTAACAGCACCTTCATTATCATGTATTTCAATAGGTCTATTCCCTGTTAAACCGTAAGCATTCATTCCAAAATGCGCACCGTCAGTAGATCTAAATTCTATTGAACCCAGTTCGGTACCATCTTCCCATCTTTGAGCGTCCATCCAAACTAAATCCGGAAAATAAGTACCTCCATTTCCATCGTCTACTTGGGTTGAGCCTTGAATTTTGAAGTAGCCTAAATCTAAACCTGAGTTTTCTTCCCAAAATTTAGCCCCAGCCTCAATATTTGTTGAGTTCTTACCTGCCAAACTAAAAAATCCATTTCCAGATGGGTAAGCCCTTAATACCGCACGACTAACATCTAAAGAATCATATAGTCCTAAAAATCCAGCCTGACCACCAGAATTACTACCAAGAATTACTCGTCTAGTGTTATTATGTCCGTACAAAACCAAAGAACCTGCATTATTTGGTTCGTAATAATTTAAATCTGCCTTTAGATTTTCTTCTGGCCCAAAAATTTTCAAATTTTTGCCACCTCTTATCGCTATGTCGCCTTCGAACCAACCAGCCCAGTTTTCTACACCATTCATGGCCCTTGCCCAAACAGCTTTATTTATTCCTGGCCCTTCAGCCCTACCTAAAACACCTTTGTTCTCAATTTCTGTATTTCCTGCTTGACCAACCCAAGAAATACCTGACACACCTATATTATCAACTCCAACAGTACCCGTTGCAAAACCAGTAACTCCAACGTTCCCCCAAGGGTTAGACTGAGCATACGCAAGCACACCATTGTTGTAAGAACCGTTTTCGTAACCTTCATCCCCGTTTCCAGGACCACCTGCTAAACCGTAAATAGCAGCATTAGTTTTACCAGCTCCAAATGCTTGGCCAAAAACACCATAATGATTGCCAGTACCTTGACCTATCGTACTACCTATTAAACCAATTTTAGTAGTAGCGTCTTCAGCTTGAGAAGCAATATTTCCTCTAACCGCCATTTTGAAGCCTATACCGGTCATGTCAATCTGAAGACCTCTTTGAGCTCCATTATTCAGATTATCAGAACTCATTACAAAGTGAAAAATGGTATCTGAATTGGCTTTTTCATTGTCAATTTCAATCCTCCTAGGCAAATCATTAGCTGGGCCAATTTCTTTAGGTGAAAAAGGAGCCAAAAGTTGAACAGTACCAAGAGTGTTACTTCCTACACTTACTGTAAGACTCCTCTCAGCTACATCATAAAACAGACTTTCAGGAAGTGGGTTCTCAGCTCCCAAAGTAACCGAATACAAACCTTCAATTACTTGAACCGTTTGGGTTTCAGTCCATGCTGTACCTTCAATATCAATACTGAAAGTCATACTTCTATCGCCATTCACAGGTTCACCATTTTCATAAAGTGTTCCTTGAAAGTTCATTTTCATACCAGCATTTGCTGGTACCGTTGTCTCCTGAAAGGGACTTGCATAACTGTTGAGGCCGTTAAAAAGCATAAAGGCGCTAAACAATGTTAAGAGTAGTAAATGTTTTTTCATGAGTGGGTTATTATGTGTTTGATGTTTATTTATCAATTTCCTTTTTTACAGTTACTGAACCTGAATTTCTAAAAAGCACAATAGCAGAAGCCCAATCGGCTTGCGTTCTCAACCGTAGCTTCTGTTTTATATTTTTTCGATGTTCATCATAAGTAAGAACTGAAATACCAAGCTGTTCCGAAATGCTTTTTCTACTTTCTCCTTTTGCGAGTCTGAGTAGAACCTCCATTTCTCGATTAGAAAGTATTTCAATAATAGATTTTCGAGTTTCTCGAAATCTTACAATAGTCATAAGCGTCTGAAATCACACCCGAATTCGGGTACTAGTTGTTGTTAGGAAAAGGTCGAAAGGAATATGGGTTATTCAAAAAAAATGTCACGAATGACAGTAGTCTTAGCACGAATGGAAATACTTTGAATACCAAAAAAAAGTAAAATTGAAAGATTTTGTCATGAATCACCAAAAACCTAAAATGATTGACACTCCTTTTTTGAGTTTGGGTTTAGCACAAATGTTAGCTAAGAAGCTTTTGCTTGAAAAATCTCATCCATATTCGTCTTAAAACTCCTAGAAATATTCAATTCATGGCCGTTTTGTAACACCACTCTATTGGCATACACTTCACGTATAAAATGAATATTGATTATATATGATCTGTGAACCTGAATAAAGGTATTGATTGGCAAATCGGTTTTCAAATCCCTTAAGGTTCCTCTATCAATCTCAGGTCTCTCTTTATTTTCTAGAAAAAATTCTAGATAAGGGCCATCGGATTGAACGAACATCAACTTGTTTAGAGGTATTACTGCTTTGCTTTTAAGGGTAATAAAGTTCTCGGTTGACTTTTTAACTTTCTGTTGTAATTCTGATATTTTCGACTTCAATTCATTTACCTCACTCTCTCTGAGCTCTGCTTCATTACTCTTTTTCCTAAATTTGAAATAAAGTAAGGCACTTAAAGCAGCAAATAAAATAGCGCCAATAGCCAAACGAGTACTTAATTTCTGAAAAAAAGTAGCCTGTTCTTGGCTCTGTTTAATTACCTCTTCTGATCTTGCCAAATCATAAGCAGAAGTTATCTCATGAATAGTTTTAATGCTTTTATATATCTCAAGACTATCATCCAAACTTTTCCACTTCTTCATAATAGCCAAGGCCGCCTTTGTATCACCTTCCTTTTCATATGCCTCAGATAGTAAAACATAATGATCATTGAGATCATCAACCCTATTCTGAGCTAATGCCTTAGTAATAGCATCGTTCACATATTGTATGGCTAAATTCGCATCTCCAAACTCCAACTCAACCCTAGCTCTTAAAAAATCTAGTTGCGACTCCCTATATAAATCCTGATTTGGTGTAATTAACGAAAGTGCATTCTCTAAAAAATAATAAGCACTATCTGCGTTTTTAGCAATTAAAAAATTACTGGTTTTGTTTTGATAGACCTCAATTAAGGCTAATCTATTATTCAACTTTTTGTACAGTTGCTCATTTAAACTAAGATAATAATTACTAGAATCTAGGTTAGATACTTTTCTATAATTGACAGAAATATTATTATAACATCTAGCCTGTATTACCCACTGTTTGAAGTTTCCAGCAATCTCAGCAGCAATCAGTAATTTCTGGTTAGATTGGCCAATCAAGTTCATTCTCCCATATAGGGTGCCTAAATTCATTAATGTATTGGCTATATTGGCAGAATCCTTCTTTGAATATATCTCAATAGCCTTATTGAAGTCGTCCGCAGCTTCATTATAATTACCTTGTGACTGTGCAATAATCCCTAATTGATTGTACATCAAAGCCTGACCCAACTCATTCTTTTGATCTTGAGCCTCCTGAAATAATGTCTCAAAAACTTCTTTTGCCCTTGTGAACTCACCCTGCCTCTGGTAAACTATCCCCCTATTTCTTTTAATTCTACTATAGGTTAAGTAATCTTTTGAAGAATCAATGAAGTTTAACGCACTATCATAATGTAAACCAGCAGCTTCCATTATTCCTCTTTGGTAAAAAGCATAACCAATGGCGAAATGACCTTCTGTCAATGCAAGAGAATCATTATATGAAATGAGTTCCCTTCCATAAAGTGCTAAACTATCTGGGTACCGTGAATTTCGTTTAGACAGTTCTATTAAGTCAGAAATTTTCTCAGATTGAGAATGTAATGGAGAACTTGTAACGAGAAAAAATATGAAACAAAATAATAATGTAAAAAATATTTTTGTCGTATAGTGACATATACGTATCTGGATCATCGAGTTGAGGCGTTCAGTTCAAGGTCGAAATTGCTACTGCTTAATACAAATAGAAATTCTTTACTATAATACAATATTTCTCACTTCCCTGAAACAAAATTCATATAAAAGCGCTTTCAAAACTGTCCTTTACCATCTTTCTTAAAGACTAAGGTCATAAAAAAAACCCCAAGAGGTTAATCGAGGGGTTTTTGATAATA